>JAFUNV010000066.1 GCA_017472865.1 Ruminiclostridium sp.
ATTTTTAAAGGGTGATGTAAGCGGTATTTATTCGGAAACGGATATGCTGAGAATCGGCGGAAGATTTTATTACCTGTGGAATGAGAAAATGCGTGCCGCACCCATGCCCTGTTATGAGAACAATGGAAAAAATCTTGTGAATGTTATTTTTATTGCGGTAAATCCGTCAACTGATAATTTGTCCGAGTCCCTTGATTATATATCGGCACTGTCTTATTATCTCACAAGTCAGACCGACAGCTTTATGATAAGGGACAGATCCATGTACTCAGATACAGAATGTGCGGATGACCTTTACAGGATTTTTGAAAACGGAATAATCGGCTATGCCCTTCCCGATGAGATATACAGAACGGATTATATGAGCTATCTTGCAGGGAAAATTTCACTTGATGAGTTTATAGCCGAAGCAGACAGAAAATTATCTGCATACAAGGGCGAATGATGTAATATCTGAAACAAAAAACAGATGTTATTATTGAGGTGAGAAAAATGAAATGGAACACAAAATGTAAGCTCTGCCTTTTGCCCGGTTTAATCGGCACAGCTATATTCTTTGTAATACCATACATAAGAGTGCTGTATTACTCCCTGATTGATAACCAGTTCCGCCGTAATTTTGTAGGCTTACAGAACTACATGGAAACCTTACAGAATGAGTATTTTCAGCTTGCTTTAAAAAACAGCCTGCTTTTGATTGTAATATGCGTTCCTGTGCTGATTATTTTATCCCTTGCGGTGTCGTTGGTGCTGTCCTACGGCATAAAATGGGTACGTAAAACCCGTTTTGCATTTGTTCTGCCTATGGTAATTCCAACAGCCAGCGTTGTGCTGATATGGCGGAGCGTTTTTGAAAATGACGAAACGGTTCTTCCTATTTATCTGCTGTTTATCTGGAAGAATATGGGTATCTGAATCGTGCTTTTGACGGCGTCATTCACAGCAATCGAACAAAGTATTTATGAGGCAGCAAGACTTGATGGAGCGAACAGCTTTATACTGCACACGAAAATCACAATTCCCATGATTATGCCGACAGTGTTTTTTACAACGCTCTTATCCATCGTGAACAGCTTCAAAATTTTCAAGGAAAGCTATCTTTACTATGGCACGAATTACCCGCCCGACCACAGCTACACCCTCCAGTATTATATGAACAATAACTTTCTTAAACTTGATTATCAGAGCCTTGCTACAAGTGCGGTCTTAACGTCAATAATTGTCTTTCTCATAGTGATAGGCGGAATGGCAATTCAGCGGAGGTACAGACAATGAAAAGAGTTATTGCAGCAATATTTTATCTCCTTGCGGTTGTTTTTGTATTGCCTGTAATCGCAACAATCTTGCTGTCATTCAGTAATGGTTTTCAAGGTTATATTGACCTGCTTTTTGACTGCTTTGTGTTTTATCCTATGTTCTGGAACAGTGTTATTTATGCGGCGGTCATTACAATAGTTCAGCTATTGGTAATTATACCATGTGCCTTCGGTTTTTCGCAGGCGAAATTTAAGGGTAAGGGTGTGCTTTTTACGTTCTATATTGTGCTCATGATGATGCCCTTACAGGTGACGATTTTACCCAACTATATCGGGCTACGCGATATGGGGCTTATAGATACTCCCTTTGGCATAATTCTGCCTATGATTTTCAGTCCCTTTGGCGTTGTGGTAATGCACCAGTATATGAAAAATATCGATAACTCCGTCATTGAAGCAACCCGCCTCGAAACAAGCTCGGTTATCCGTGTTATGCTTACGTCAGTTATTCCGCAGATGAGAGTGTGCATTTTTGCAGTGGTGCTTTTTACCTTTGCAGATTGCTGGAATATGGTGGAACAGCCTATGCTGTTTCTGAAAGACGACAGCCTAAAACCTCTGTCTGTATTTATAACCAATGCCCAGAATTACGAGGGTGAGGTATTGTTTCCGGCGGCGGTGATTTTTATAGTTCCTGTGCTTTTGCTGTACCTGTTTTTCAATGAGAATTTAGAGAAAGGATTGACTTTAGGCGAGGTGTTATGAGCAAGAAAATTTTGATAATTATTACCGCACTATTCTTTTCAGCAATACTTTTTCTTTCACTTTTTGCGGAGAAAATCCACAACGCAGGACTCCCGAAGGTAACCGTTTCCCGCCCTGAAACACATATCTTTGAGGAAACATTCACAGACGAAAACGGAGAGACTTATACCTTTTACACAGAAAAAACCGCCATTTCCAAAGAGCAGATTGAACAGGGCGTGTATGTTATGTGTTCTGCCGAAAAGAACGGTACAAAGCGCAGCTTTGTGAGATTAGCGCATGTTGTGATAGGTGAAGAAAATGACGGGTATCTTGAAATTGTTTCGGGGATAAATTACGGTGAAAAAATTGTAACAAGCAGTACCGCTGAGCTTTATGACGGGGCGGAGGTTTTTGTAATTGCTTTTGAATAATTAATGTGCTATAATTAAAATGACAAAAATAATAGTGGAGTATATCATGAAAAAGAAATTGTCATTTATACTTGTATCAACAATGTTTCTGTCGGGCTGTAATACTGTCGAAAAAGTGGAGTATACAACGGCAGAATTTACAGCTTCAAAAATACCGGAAACGGCAATTACAACAGTTGCATCAAAAAAGGAAATAACATCTGCATCCGCAGTGCCTGTCACCAAAAACAAGGATTATAAAGTTGTAAATCTTTTGTCGGAATTTGCCGTAGAACCAAGACGGCTTAACGAGGCAGGTGCAAAGAGAGCGGCAGACTTTATATCAGATAAACTGGAAAATTACGGCTGGATTGTAAGCAAGGAAGAATTTCCTGTTTACCGCTACACAGATGTTATTTCCGAGCCGTATAACTTAGGCGGAGACTCTGAAATAATGGGAACAGGCGTAAATGTTATAGCGGATATGCCACGTTATGACGAAAATAAACGCACTCTTATACTGTCTGCACATTATGATACCACAGCAATCCTTTTATGTATCATCAGATACCTGCTATAACATTTATAGATGAATCCTTACCCCTTGAGCCTGCTGAGGAAAAAGAGAATATTGAGCTTTTATCCGATGAGGCGTTTAATTCTGTTCTTTCAGATATTGTTCTGATTATAAATAATTTTGACGAAGAGGAATTCAGAGAAACAAAGCCTGCCAGCTTCGTGAGTGCAGGGCATTTGCTGAGCGTAAGGGATTTAACCTTGTGGGCAGCTACATAGACGGAGCAATGTCTGCCAAAACTGACAACATCCCGAGTTTCAGAGAATGGTTAAGGAGAGTGGGAAAGAGCTTTTCGATGTAATAATCGTTTGGAAGCTTGACCGCTTTGCCCGTAACCGTTATAACTAGGCACATTATAAGGCTACGCTTCGTAAGAACGGAGTAAAGGTCGTGTCCGCAACAGAGGTAATCTCGGAGGGTGCAGAGGGAATTATTCTTGAGGCTGTGCTGGAAGGATATAGTAATTAAAATATCTATTCTTTGTTGGGAAATGATCAGGAGTAGGATTATTTTAGAAAATAAATTAGCATATTTTTAAAAAAAACTATTGACAAAAACAATTGCGTGTGTTAGAATAACGGTGTTACGTAACAATGTTATGTGAGGTGATATATTATGGCACACGACAAAGAAACCCGTGAAAAGCTCATAGAAAGTGCAAAGGCTGAATTTATGGAGAAGGGCTACAATAAAGCTTCCCTGCGTACAATCTGTGCCAATGCGGGAGTAACAACAGGTGCGCTTTATTTCTTCTTTGAAGACAAGGCTGACCTTTTCAGAGCGATTGTGGGTAAGCCTGTTGACGGGCTTTTCAGTATTATGCAGTCGCATTTTGACGAGGATGAGGATGTTGTTGCGAGTGCTGCGCCTGACACTGACCCTGATGAATATATAGATGACCACAGCGAAATAGCTCAGATTCTTATTCATCATATTTATAAGAATTATGACGCAGCAATACTTGTGCTTACCAAGTCGCAGGGCTCGGAATATGAAAATATCGTTGACCGCATAGTGGAAATAACAGAAAATAAAAGTATCGAAATGATGGATAAAATTTCTGAAAAAACAGGCAAGAAGCAAAAGCTCAACAAATATATGCTTCATCTTGTAATTCATATTGTTGTTGATTCTTTTGTACAGCTTGTTATTCATGAAAAAGATGAAAAAAAGGCACTTAAAAGCATAAAAAAGGTATTCAGAATGACAATGCATAACTGGACGGATACCGTCCTTGACTGATAAAATAAACCGCATAATGCGGTTTATTTTACGGACATAACATAACACCGTTATGTTATGTAAGATTCCGATTATAAGCCGAAAGGCTTTTTTAAATAACAATTACATAACATTGTTATGTAAATATGGAGGTAATATCATGTATCTTGAAATCAAAAATGTGAAAAAAAGTTATGGCAACGCTTCGAATTACATTCAGGTTCTGAAAGGCGTTACAACAGGACTTGAAAAGGGGCAGATGTGCGTAATTCAGGGCACAAGCGGAAGTGGCAAATCAACACTTCTCAACTGCATAGGCGGTCTTGATGAAATGGACAGCGGCTCTGTAAAGGTTGATGGCAAGGAGGTTTTCGGTCTTAAACCCGACGCACTTTCCGACTACCGCCGTGATAATTTAGGCTTTATCTTTCAATTTTATAACCTTGTGCCGAATCTGACGGTACGTGAAAACATTCTCGTGTGCGAATATCTTGCAGAAAATCCGCTTGATGTTGACGAGCTTTTAGAAACATTAGGTCTTACTGAACACCAGAACAAATTACCCTCACAGCTTTCATGTGGTCAGCAGCAGAGATGTGCTATTGCAAGAGCCCTTGTAAAAAATCCGAAGCTATTACTTTGCGACGAACCTACGGGCGCACTTGACAGCAAGACTTCACGCGACATTCTTGTGCTGCTTGAAAAAATCAACGAAAAATACGGCACAACAATGCTGATTGTTACCCATAACAATTCAATCAAAAATATGGTGCATAAGGTTATTATCGTAAAAGACGGACTTATTAAAACAGAATATCTTAACGAAACAAGAGTTCCCGCAGCTCAGTTGGAGGATTTATAATGAACAAGGGTTTAAATAAAAGAATACTCCGTGAACTGAAAGCAAATTTTGCACGTTATCTTGCGCTGTTGCTTATGATAATTGCAGGTATGTTTATAATTATTTCCATCGTAGGTGCTGCGGAAACAATTATCACAGGCACAAATGAGCTTGTTATTGAAAACAGGGTTGAGGACGGACAGTTCAGCGTTTTTCTGCCTTTGACAGCTGAACAGGAAAAGGAGCTTACCGACAGCGGTGCGACAATTGAAAAGATGTTTTCCGCTGATATGAAAATGGCTGACGGCTCAACACTCCGCCTTATGAAAGTACGTGAGGAAATCAATCTGATTCATCTTGATAGTGGCGTTCTTCCCGAAAAAACAGGCGAAGCCGTAATTGAGAAAAGATACAGCGAGGAACACGGAATTACTATTGATGACAGCATTGAAATCGGTGGAGTAATTCTTACTGTAACAGGTATAGGAACTGTTCCCGAATATGACAGCCCTATGAATAAGCTTTCCGACACAGCGGTTGAAAGCAGTCTTTTCGGTCTTGTATTTGTAACAGCTGAACAGTATGATGAAATCCTTGAGATAAACCCTGTTGTGGAAGAGTATTGCTATGCGTACCGCCTTAATGATAAGCTTACACACGATGAACTCAAAGAGAAAATCAAAGCACTTGAATTTGATTATGAAACGGTTGAGGACAAATATTTTCGTGAAATGCTTGATGATACATTAGGGAAAAAGAAAGAAATACAGAATGTTATAAACAATATGTGTGACAGCACTAATGAAATTTCAGATAATATCGCTATGGCAGGTTTCGAGGGTACAGAAATTCACAAAGCGGCGCTTAAATTATCTGACGGAACTGCAAGGCTGAAATCAGAAACAGATGAGTTTCTTGATGAGGTTTTTAAAGTTGATATCGATAATCTGACATCCTTCATGAAAGCAGAAGATAACCCCCGTATTCTTGCTGCTGCCATTGACCTTGAGATGAACAAGACTGTCGGTCTTGCGGCAGGCGTAATCATAATGATTTTGTTTACATACGTTATTTCCGTTTTTGTAATTCATCAGATTCAGCGTGAAAGCAGTGTTATCGGCGCATTGTACGCATTGGGAGCAAAGAAAAAAGACCTTATCCGCCATTACATAACCCTGCCCACAATTATCTGCTTTATCGGTGGTCTTATCGGTTCAGCCATAGGTTTTAGTGATATAGGTATAGTATGGCAGATGGCAGACAGCTATAGTTATTTCTCTATTCCCGATATACCGCCCTCATATCCGCTTTATCTGATTATTTATGCGGTAATTATGCCACCCGTAATTTCGGTAATTGTAAACTATATTGTAATCAGCCGCCGCCTTTCAAAAACAGCCTTGTCACTTATCAGAAATGAACAGAAGATTTCTCACAGAAGCAAGGTTAACCTTGGAAATATAGGATTTATCCGTCGCTTTCAGATACGTCAGATGCTTCGTGAAGCAAGAACAGGCGTTACGGTTGTTTTCGGTATGTTTATCTGTCTGCTTATATTCATGCTCGGTATGAATTGCTATGTTCTGTGTCAGAATATAAAGACAGAAAATGCAGCAGACACGAAGTTTACATATATGTATAACCTTAAATATCCCGAAGAAACGCCTCCCGGAAATGCTGAAGCCTGCTACATGGAAGCTTTGTCAATAACGGATATGGGCTACACCCTTGATGTAAATATCATAGGCATTGATAGCGATAACAAGTATTATTCCGCAAAGCCGCAGAAGGGCAAGAACAGTATTGTTGCCGCATCTTCAACGGCACAGAAATATAACCTTTCCGTCGGTGATAAGCTTATTTTAAGTGATACGGCTAACGATATGGATTATGCATTTACAGTTGACGGTATTGCTGATTATTCGGTAGGACTTTCCGTATTTATGGACATTGACAGTATGCGTGAGCTTTTCGGAAGAGACGATGATTACTACAATATGCTCCTTTCTGATGAAAAGCTTGACATTGACGAGGGAAGAGTCTACTCCGTCACAACAAAGGCTGATATTGAACAATCCTCTGCAATTTTTGCAGAGATGATGAAGGGTATGTTCACAATGCTTATCACTATGTCGATTATAATTTTCTGCGTGGTAATGTATCTGATGATGAATGTAATGATTGACCGTGCGTCATTCGGTATATCCCTTGTAAAGATTTTCGGTTTTCGTACAAAAGAAATCCGAAAGCTCTATCTTAACGGAAATGCTGTGACGGTTGCTATCGGTGCGGTTATCACTATCCCACTTTCAAAGCTTATAATGGATTCGATGTATCCGTATCTTATTTCAAATACCGCCTGCGGAATGAATCTGCATTTCCCGTGGTATATGTATGCTTTGATTTTTGCAGGAATAATGATTTTCTATTTCGTTGTAAGCACGGTGCTTGTAAGAAAAATAAAGAAAATCACACCAGCAGAGGTACTTAAAAACAGAGAATAATATAAAACAAGGAACGCTGCTAAAACACAGCGTTCCTTATTCTATATTACTGTTCCTATCTCTTTTTAAAAGTATAATCGTACATACTTCCGCCTTTGCTGAATATCTGATGATAATATGTGTTGTAAGCATACCCTGACATAAATTTTCATAAATATCAATACCGTTTTCAGATTTTTTAACATTGATGGTGGTGTTATGAGAATTGTTTGCTCTGTTGGAACGCAGTAAAACAGTTGTAAAGCTTACCGCTGAAGTAATGAAACCTCTGCTTTTTGCAAGGTTTCATTAGTATCTTTATTGCAGGTATATAATAATGTGCGTTTACATCTTGACTTTTTGAAGATACAGGTGTATAATAATAACACAATTTAACAGACGGGAGCTTGTGTTACAGGCTGAGAGGAAGGTTTGACCTTCGACCGATAACCTGATTTGGATAATGCCAACGTAGGGACGACTGTAAAGCGCTGACGCTTACACGTCGGTGCATTTTTTATATATGCAGAACAAGGAAGCTATCGAAATCGGTGGCTTCCTTTTTTGTTTTCAGTTGCCGTCTGTTAAAAAATATTTTAACGGAGGAAAGCTATGTACAAAACACAAATTGAAGCGGCAAGAAAAGGAATTGTCACAAAGGAAATGGAGGCTGTTGCGAAAAAGGAATACCGCACAGCTGAAGAAATCCGTGAGCTTGTTGCAGAAGGCAGGGTCGCTATCTGCGCTAACAGACTTCACAAATGCATTGACCCGAACGGCGTGGGCTCAATGCTCCGTACGAAAATCAATGTCAATCTCGGCGTGTCGAGGGACTGCAAGGATTATGATATTGAAATGCAGAAGGTCATGGCGGCGGTTAATATGGGCGCTGAGGCGATTATGGATTTATCCTCCCACGGCAACACTCAGCCCTTCAGGCAGAAGCTGGTTGCACAGTGTCCCGCTATGATAGGCACTGTCCCTGTTTATGACAGCGTTATCCACTATCAGCGTGACCTTGCAACCCTTACGGCAAAGGATTTTATTGATGTTGTAAGGCTTCATGCGGAGGACGGCGTGGATTTTGTCACGCTTCACTGCGGAATTACCCGCAAGACAATCGAACAGATAAAACAGCATAAGCGTAAGATGAATATTGTTTCCCGAGGCGGCTCGCTGGTGTTCGCATGGATGAGCATGACAGGCAATGAAAACCCGTTCTATGAATATTACGATGAAATTCTCGATATCTGCCGTGAATACGATGTTACGATTTCTCTCGGCGACGCCTGCCGTCCCGGGTGTCTTGCGGACGCAAGCGATGTGTGTCAGATTGAGGAGCTTGTCCGCCTCGGCGAGCTTACAAAGCGTGCGTGGGCAAAGGACGTACAGGTGATGATTGAGGGCCCAGGTCACATGCCCCTCGACCAGATTGAAGCAAACATGAAGATACAGCAGACAATATGCATGGGTGCTCCGTTTTATGTTTTAGGTCCGCTGGTTACGGATATCGCTCCGGGGTACGACCATATCACTTCTGCAATAGGCGGTGCGGTTGCGGCAATGAACGGTGCGGCATTCCTCTGCTATGTCACACCTGCGGAGCACCTCGCTCTCCCCAATGTTGACGACGTAAAGCAGGGCATTATTGCCTCAAAAATTGCCGCCCATGCCGCCGATATTGCAAAGCATATTCCTCACGCAATGGATATTGATAACGAGATGGCAGACGCGCGAAGAACATTCGACTGGGATAAGCAGTGGGAGTGCGCCATCGACCCTGAAACCGCAAGGAAGATACGTGACGACAGAAAGCCCGAGATAGAGGAAAGCTGTTCAATGTGCGGTAAATTCTGCGCCGTAAGAAGCATGAACAAGGCCCTTGAAGGCGAATATATCGACATTCTGTGAGGTGGAAAAATGGTAAAAATCAATGGCGAAGAACTTAATATCAAAAACAGAACAGTGTCGCAGTTCCTCTTAGAAAGCGGCTACGATGTAAAGCGTGTTGCTGTGGAACTGAACGGAGAAATTCTGCCGAAAACGCAGTATGAAAGCACTGTGCTTCAGGACGGCGACAGTGTTGAAATCGTAAGCTTTGTGGGAGGAGGCTGATATGACAAAAGAAGAATGGTACAGCGCCCTTGAACAGCGCCACGGAGCAGATTTACAGCATGAAATTTCCACGGCCTGCGTTGCTGTATGCGGTCTGGGAGGTCTAGGCTCTAACGTTGCAATTTCCCTTGCAAGAGCAGGTGTGGGAACGCTTCTGCTTATGGACTATGACAGGGTGGATATCTCAAACCTGCACCGCCAGCATTACAGGGTTTCTCAGCTTGGAATGTGCAAGACAGAAGCTCTGAAGCAGAACCTTTCGGAGATTTCGCCTTACTGCAAGGTCATAACCCATACAGTGAAACTGACAGAGGAAAATCTGTCATTGCTTGCCGATTGCGGTATCGTCTGCGAGTGTTTCGATAATGCGGAGTGCAAGGCGACGCTGGTGAATGGAGTGGCGGAGCGTTACTCTGAAAAGTACATAGTTGCGGCTTCGGGAATGTCGGGACTGCACACGGGCAACACGATACAGACTAAAAGGCTCGGTAAGCGGCTGTATATCTGCGGCGACGGAATGAGTGACGTTGCTGATGACGGAACACTTTTTGCTGCCCGTGTAATGATTTGCGCCGCACATCAGGCAAACACAGTTCTGCGAATTATCGCAGGAAAATTTGAAGTATAAGGAGAACATAAATGAATAACGATAAACTTATTTTAGGCGGACACGAATTTAATTCGCGCTTTATTTTAGGCTCAGGCAAATATTCTCTCAATCTTATTGAAGCGGCTGTCCGTGACGCAGGCGCAGAGATTATAACCCTTGCGGTGCGCCGTGCCAACACAAAAGAACAGGAAAATATCCTCGATTACATACCGAAGGGCGTGACCTTGCTCCCCAATACCTCGGGCGCAAGAACGGCGGAGGAGGCTGTGCGGATTGCAAGACTTGCCCGTGAAATAGGGTGCGGTGATTTTGTAAAAATTGAGATTATGCGTGATACGAAATACCTGCTCCCCGATAACAACGAAACCATCAGGGCTACTGAAATCCTTGCAAAAGAGGGTTTTGTGGTACTGCCCTATATGTACCCCGATTTATATGCGGCGAGAGATCTGGTAAACGCAGGCGCGGCGGCGGTAATGCCTCTTGCGGCACCCATCGGCTCGAACAAGGGGCTTGCCACAAGGGAGTTTATTCAGATACTTGTTGACGAAATCGACCTGCCCGTAATTGTTGACGCAGGTATCGGCAGACCGTCACAGGCTTGTGAGGCTATGGAAATGGGCGCGGCGGCAATTATGGCGAACACGGCTCTTGCAACGGCAGGGGATTTACCGCTTATGGCAGCGGCTTTCCGTCAGGCTGTTGAAGCAGGCAGAAAAGCGTATCTTTCGGGGCTTGGACGAGTGCTTACAAGAGGTGCGAGCGCTTCCGACCCACTGACAGGATTTTTAAGGGATTGAGGTGCGTATGGACAACAGATTTTTTGTGGACGGAGAGCATCTTTCTCCCTCTGCCCTTGAAAAGAAACACCGCCTTGAAACAGACCCCATGAGCCGTACAAATCACATGGAATATATGGACGGAATGGAGCGGATAAAATCCGATATTATGGGTAAGGTGCTGTCCGAAATGGATAGCTATGATTATTCAGAATATACCGCAAAGGACGTAAAGGCGGCACTGGAGCACGAAACCTGTACTATTGAGGATTTCAAGGCGCTTTTATCACCTGCCGCAGAGCCGTTTTTAGAGCAGATGGCAGAGCGTGCAAGACTTGAAACATCAAAGCATTTCGGCAATACTGTGTATATGTTCACACCCCTGTATATTGCCAATTACTGCGAGAATTACTGTGTTTACTGCGGCTTCAACTGCTACAATAATATCAACCGAATGAAACTTAATATGGAGCAGATAGAGCGTGAAATGAAAATTATTTCCGACAGCGGAATGGAGGAAATTCTGATTCTCACGGGCGAAAGCAGAGCACAGAGCGATATCAATTACATCGGCGAAGCCTGTAAGCTTGCAAGGAAATATTTCCGTATGGTGGGACTTGAAATTTATCCCGTGAACGTTGATGAATACAAGTTTCTTCACGAATGCGGTGCGGATTATGTGACGGTGTTTCAGGAAACTTATGACAGCAACCGCTATTCCGATTTAC
>JAFUNV010000067.1 GCA_017472865.1 Ruminiclostridium sp.
ATTTAATGTTCGGCACTCTTTGCACCTCCTTGAAATTAGTATGTATAGAATTACATTTTTTCAGTACGATATATTATAACATACAAAAATCCAAAAAGCAAGCCTTTTTGAAAAATTTTTAAAATTTAGGGGGAAATCATGAAAAGAAGCGACTTAATCTGTGAAAATGGGGTAATAAATGACAAACAAAAGGGAAATTTTGTTCATAATTTCACATTATATCGAACAAACTGTGCTGAGATGATTATTGATAAAAGCCTTTCCGAAAAAACAGGGAAGCCTGTCGGAAGGTATGTTACCATATTCTGCGACGAGGGTGATTTCAGGAAATGCTTTATTGAGCTTCTGTCATCATTTCTTTTAAAGGGTACAGTGCTTGTGGCAGGACTGGGTAATGAACGTATCTGTTCTGACAGCCTGGGAGCCGCTTCATTGCGCTATATACCCGCAACAGCTCATTTATCTCCGCATGAAGCATTCAAAGAGCTTTCTATGAGGGCAGTTTATGTTATTGAGCCTGGTGTTATGGGAAAAACGGGAATTGAAAGCACTGCACAGATAAAATGTATCAGCGATAAGGTAAAGCCTGACCTGATAATAGCAATAGACAGCCTTGCCTGTTCAGATACTGATCGTCTGTGTCGGACAATACAGATTACCGACGCAGGAATTGCTCCAGGTGCAGGTGTAGGAAACAACCGCAGAGCACTTGATTATGACAGTGTCGGTGTCAAGGTTATAGCTGTAGGCGTACCGACAGTTATAGATTATGATGAAAACAGCGGATTTATGGTAACTCCCAGAAATATAGACACAATTATTGACGAATTTTCAGCTGTAATCGGAAAAGGCATAAGCAGCGCCCTTAATCCGACCCTTTCCGCTGAAGAACTGTTAGCACTTACGCTTCTTTAAGTCATATATCGTAATTGCAGAGCATAGAATATCAACAGACGATATTAAATAAAGGGATGGTAATAATAATGCGGATAATAAAAACTATAATCAGAAGCAGAGGCGCGCGAGCTGCGGCGGTGCTGACAATTTCCGCTTCAGTTCCGCTGCTTTCGATTGTTGCGGCGGATATTCTTCCCGAGGCTTATTTGTATATTTCAGAGGCGGCTAAATATTCAGATATTGTTTCTCGGCCGCTTTCTGAGGGAAATGCTGTCAATAACGGTGATTTAATGCTATATATCCCACAGGAACAGGCTGTTCAGACAGAAGAAGTCCAGGAGCCTGTTGAAAATCCCCACGAAAAGGAAACGGCAGTTCTGATGGCTCAGAATATTTCTGCTATTCAGGAGGATATATCCGTTTATACTGGCAACAGCGGAGAAATATATGAAATGACGTTCAACGGAAGTCTAGGTGCGGATTTCATAAACCTTCCCGAGGGCGGACAGGTCAGAAACTGTACCGCTTTATCAAATGATTTTGTCACACGTGAGTCTCTTATGGATTTTAATATACCTATTGAATTGTTCAGTATTGAACCGCAGGTACTTATAATGCATACTCATACTACTGAAAGCTATGAGCTTACAGAGAAGGATTATTATGACGAGGAGTATATAAGCCGTTCTTCTGACCCAGATAACAGCGTTGTCGCGGTAGGCAGGGCAATTGCCGAAGAACTGTCGGAAGCGGGGATTGCTGTTATTCATGACGGAACTATACATGATGCCCAGTATACAGGAGCATACGACCGAAGTCTTGAAACAGTGGAGAAAATCCTCGCTGAATTCCCGTCGATAAAGATAGTTCTTGATATTCACCGTGACGCTATTGAGGACAGCGGCGACCGTGTAAGTGCCGTTACTGAGATAAACGGCCGTAAGGCGGCTCAGGTCATGATAATTTCCGCCGCTGATGACGGTACATATAATATGCCTCACTATCTTGAAAATTTTCACTTTGCCTGTGCGCTTCAGCAGGCGATTGAAAGCAGCTATCCCACGCTTACAAGACCGATTCTGTTTCAGTACTGCCATTACAATCAGCACACAACAACAGGGTCGCTGCTGCTGGAAATAGGCTCTCATGGCAACACCGTAGAACAGGCGGTATACACGGGTGAGCTTGTGGGAAAAGCATTGGCAGGATTGTTCACCGATATGACAGTGTATGAACAGCCCGTGATGAATACTATGCCGCGCTTCTTTCTTGACAGGCTCAGATAGAATTTTATTAACCCTCTTTACAATACAGATAAGTTGTGCTATAATGTATTTCTGCCCGAAACACGGTTTTCGGGCAATTTCTGTGAAAGAGGGATTTTATGAGTAGACTGATAGGCTCGTGGAGCTTTTATAAAAAGACATTGATGATTGCGGTGCCTGTAATGATACAGAACCTGATAACAAACTTTGTCGCTCTTATTGATAATATAATGGTAGGTCAGGTGGGAACCGAGCAGATGTCCGGTGTCGCCATAGTGAACCAGATTTTCTTTGTCTATAATCTCACTATTTTCGGCGCGCTTTCGGGCGCCGGAATATTCTGCGCCCAGTTTTTCGGAAAACAGGACACTGAGGGGGTAAGACACACCTTTCGTTTCAAGCTTATGACAACTCTGGCGATAGTTGTTCTCGGACTTTGCATTTTTCTGTTTTTTGGCGACAATCTTATTACCATGTATCTCCATGACGCAGAAGAGGGTATTGACCTGGAGGCGACTTTTGGTTATGCAAAGCAGTATATGATGATAATGCTTGTAGGATTAGTGCCTTTTTCCTTTGAACAGGCTTATTCAACAACTCTCCGCGAGGGCGAACGTGCCACTCCGCCTATGGTGGCAGGTATAGCTGCGGTTGTCACTAACACACTGCTTAATTACCTTCTTATTTTTGGTATAGGACCTTTTCCTGTGCTTGGTGTTCAGGGCGCGGCAATAGCTACGGTTATTTCAAGATTTGTACAGGTGGCTATTGTTATCATCTGGACGCACACCCACAGCAGAAATTTGCCGTTTGTAAAGGGTTTGTACCGTTCTTTTCGTGTTCCGAAGGAGCTTACAATGCGTATAGTGACCAAGGGTCTTATTCCGCTTACCGCAAACGAATGTCTCTGGTCGGCAGGTGTTTCGGCGCTTGTACAGTGTTATTCCCTCCGCGGTATTGACGTAGTTGCGGGGCTTAATATTTCAAATACAGTCGTAAATCTGTTCAATGTAATGTTTATAGCCTTCGGTTCAGGTGTTTCGGTTGTAATCGGTCAGCTTCTCGGAGCAAGTGAACTTGAAAAGGCAAGGGAAGCGGCGCCCAAGCTTATATTCTTCTCTGGAGCAATGTGTGTTGTTGTAGGAGGAATTATGGCTTGCTTTTCGGGATTATTCCCGCTGGCATACAACACATCTGACAATGTACGTACCCTCGCATCGTCGTTTATTCTCATAAGTGCGGTGCTTATGCCCATACACGGTATTCTTCACTGCACATATTTTACGCTCCGTTCAGGCGGTAAAACTTTTATAACCTTTCTCTTTGATTGCGGCTTTTCCTGGGGAATAAGTGTTCCGCTTGCGTTTTGTCTGGCGAATTTCACTGATATGAGCATTATTCCTCTTTATCTTTGTTGCCAGTGCGTGGAAGCGGTAAAATGTATAATAGGACTTGTACTTATTAAAAAAGGAGTGTGGCTGTCCAATATTGTAGCAGTTAAGGAATAATAAATTTATACAAATTCAGGTAAAAGGTTGACATATCTTGAAAAATATGTTAAAATATAATAAATTTTGTACATTATTACTTTAAACGGAGATGATAAAATGATCTGGGCAAAGGAAGAAACCCTTTCACGTCAGGAGATTGAAGCTATACAGCTGGACAAGCTGCAGAAGGTAGTTGCCAGAGTATATGAAAAAGTACCTTATTATAAAAATAAGATGGATGAAGCGGGCATAAAGCCCGAGGATGTCAAAACACTTGACGACCTTAAAAAGCTTCCGTTTACAACAAAGCAGGATATGCGTGATACATACCCCTTCGGACTTTTTGCTGTGGACAAAAGCGAGCTTGAAAGAATTCATGCTTCTTCTGGTACAACAGGAAAGCCCACGGTAGTAGGCTATACAAAGAATGACCTTGATGTATGGTCTGAGTGTGTAGCGCGTCTTGCGGTAATGGGCGGCGCGCGTAAAGAAGATGTTTGCCAGATTTGTTTCGGTTACGGAATGTTTACAGGTGCGTTAGGACTTCATTATGGTCTTGAACATATTGGTGCCTGCATTATTCCTTCTTCAACCGGTAATACTGAAAAGCAGATCATGTATATGAAGGATTTCGGTTCAACGCTCCTCGTTGCAACTCCTTCCTACGCTTTAAGACTGGGTGAGGTTGCTACACAGATGGGTCTTAACCCCCAGACTGACCTTGAACTTAAAACTGCCCTTGTAGGCAGCGAACTTATGACAGAGCCTATGAGAGCCGAAATGAAGAAGCTTTATGGCGACAAGCTTGTTGTAACACAGAACTACGGCATGAGCGAGCTTATCGGCCCCGGCGTTTCAGGTGAATGCACCGAGCTTTGCGGTATGCATATAAATGAAGACCACTTTATTGCTGAAATTATCGACCCCAATACAGGCGAGGTTCTTCCTGCAGGTGAAAAGGGTGAGCTTGTAGTTACTTGTCTCTCTAAGGAAGCTATTCCGCTTATCCGTTACAGAACACGTGATATCACCCGTCTTATGTATGAGCCCTGTAAGTGTGGCAGAACAACAGCAAGAATGGAAAATCTCAGCGGCAGAACCGATGATATGCTCAAAATCAGAGGCGTTAATGTATTCCCGAGCCAGATTGAAGAGGTTCTTCTCAATACCGAAGAAATCGGTCCTCATTACGAGATTATCGTTGACAGAAAGAATCATGCCGATATACTTACAATCCGCGTTGAGCTTGCGCCTGCAAGCATGACTGACGATTTTGCAGAGCTTGAAAAAATCAGAAACAAGCTCAGAGGTGCGCTTCGCACAATGCTGGGTCTGGACGCTATAATCCAGCTTGAATCTCCCAATACTCTCCAGCGTTTCGAGGGTAAGGCAAAGCGCGTTACTGATAACCGAAAAAAGTAAGAGGTGATATTATGAAACAGCTTACAGTTTTTATTGAAAACAGAATGGGACGCCTTGAAGAGGTTACGGATATTCTTTCTCAGAAGAATATAAATATCATCTGTATCAGTCTTGCAGATACTACCGAATATGGTATGCTCAGAATGATAGTTTCTCAGCCCGCGGCGGCTTGTGAAGCCCTTGCGGCGGCAGGCTTCTCCGCTATGCTTACGGATGTTATAGCAGTCAGACTTCCGCACCATTTCGGTACTCTGAAGAAACTCAGCGGTGCTCTGAGTGAAAAGTCGATTGATATCCGTTATATGTATGCTCTTACTTCAGGTGAAGATGCGGCAATTGTTATCAAGACTTCGGATTATGAGCTCACAAAGGAACTTCTTTCTGAAAATTATGAGCTTTTAAACCCCGTTGACGTTTATAATATGTAATAATTTATGAGGAAGCTGTATTTTTACGGCTTCCCACAAATTTGCCCTGTTGCTTCATAGGTTTAAAGCAATGCGGCTTTAAATTAAAGAGGCTTTAAAGCCCAAAAGAAAGGATTTTTATTATGTTACTATGGATTATTCTGATTGTATATCTTGCAATTATGGTCGGAATCGGTATTTATTGTCGTAAAAGTACATCTACCGTCAATGATTTCGTTCTTGGCGGAAGAAATGTAGGTCCTTGGTTTACCGCGTTTGCTTACGGCACATCTTATTTTTCCGCTGTTGTTTTTATAGGTTACGCAGGTCAGTTCGGCTGGCTTTATGGCGCTTCGGCAACCTGGATTGGTATAGGAAATGCCGTTATCGGTTCGCTTCTTGCGTGGATGCTTCTCGGCAAGCGCACAAGAATTATGACAAAACACCTTTCCGCTTCCACAATGCCTGAATTCTTTGAGAAGCGTTACGGTTCAAAGAGTCTTAAATTCGTAGCGGCGGCAATCGTGTTCATTTTCCTTATTCCTTATACAGCCTCCGTTTATAATGGTCTTTCCAGACTTTTCGAGTCTGCTTTCCACATTCCTTACAGCGCCTGCATAATTATAATGGCGGTATTTACAGCGGTTTACGTAATTATCGGCGGCTACAAGGCTACTGCGCTTAATGACTTCATTCAGGGTATCATTATGCTTATCGGTATTGCGGCAGTTGTTGTGTGTGTAGTCAACAACAAGGGTGGTCTCAGCGAAGCTTTTGCAGGGCTTGCCGCAGTTCCCGATGACAGTGGTAAGACTGAAATTCTCAACACACTTTTCGGACCTGATCCCATTAACCTTATCGGTGTTGTAATTCTTACTTCTCTCGGTACATGGGGTCTTCCTCAGATGGTTCAGAAATTCTATGCTATCAAGGATGATGCAGCTATAACAAGAGGAAGCATAATTTCTACAATTTTTGCTTTTGTAGTTGCAGGCGGCTCTTACTTTATCGGCGGTTTCGGCAGAATTTATGCCACAACTGACGCTGCAGACGGCACGGGAAGAACTCTTATCAATATAATCAACGGCAAGCCTGAATATGACGCTATCGTTCCCGCAATGATGAACGAGGCGCTCCCCGAGCTGCTTCTTGGCGTGGTTATCGTACTTGTTCTCTCCGCTTCCATGTCAACTCTCTCTTCGCTTGTTCTCACTTCCAGTTCAACAATGACGATTGACATGATTAAGCCTTTCAAGAAGGATATGGATGACAAGAAGCAGGTGTTCATCATGAGAATACTGATTGTTGTTTTCCTTGCACTTTCGGTTGTTCTCGCTATGAACAAGAACGCTTATATCACAACTCTCATGTCTATTTCATGGGGCGCTCTGGCTGGCTCTTTCTTAGCACCTTTCCTCTGGGGACTTTTCTCCAAGAAGATTTCCAAGGCATCCGTTGCGGTCTGCTTTATCTGGGGTGTAGGCGTAACACTCGTACATACAGCCTGCTTCAGCATGGGTTGGTTCCCTGAGCTTGTGGAAGCAGTCAAGGCTCTCGGCTGGAAGCTCAACATTCTTTCTCCACTTAACTGCGGTGCATTTACAATGCTTACATCACTTATCATCTGTCCTCTTGTAAGCCTCTTTACAATGAAGAAGGACGGCAGCGAGCTTAAATGTGCAGAAAGCGCATTTGAAGGCTATAACAAACAGTAATCATGAAGGTCGGCTGAAAAGCCGGCCTGATTTTTTAGTTTTCTGTAACATTTTACGTTTATCGGTTGTCTTATATACAAAAGCGCTTTTAAACTACGGAGAGGAGGGAAGAAAAGTGAACGAAGAGAAGCTGGCTGAATATGTCTGTCTGTACCGAGGAACAGTCTTCCGCCTTGCGTATAGTTATCTTAAAAACCGCGAGGATGCGGAGGATATTTCTCAGGAAGCCTTTCTGCGACTTTATAAATCTAAGGAAAGCTTTAAGTCAGATGAAAATGTAAAAGCATGGCTTATACGCGTCACAATTAATCTTTCCAGAAATCTTCTTAAATCAGGCTGGAGAAAGCGGCGTACGGAGCTTGAAAAGGAATTTCCTTTCTCGCAGAAGGAAGAAAATGACCTTCACTATTTTATAAGCAGATTGAAGCCCGAATATTCGGTAGTTATTCATCTGTTTTATTATGAAGGATATTCAATAAAGGAAATTTCAGAAATCTGCCGTATATCATCTGCGGCGGTACGTACAAGACTTACGCGCGCAAGAAATCAGCTTAAGGAAATGCTCTTGAAGGAGGGTTTTTAATGAAACAGGAATACAACCGTCTTTTTGACAAAATCACTCCGACAGGAAGTGATGAAGAGTTCACCTTAAAGGTGCTCAGAAAGGCAGAAAAAATGGAACAGAACAAGAAAACAGTGAAATTCAGACGTCCCGCAATCGCTTTATGTGCGGCGGTTGCTGCAATTTCCGTAGGTACAGCTACCGCGGCGGCAACAGGAATTATTGACTTTGACAGAATTTTCGGTGGAGTTATAACTGCTGAAAATGAGGAGCTTGCCAATGTCATTATGGGCAGAGCAGATAATGTAACAACTTACGTATCCGACAGCAATTATGAAATACGGCTCAATGGTGTTACAGGAAATGATAACGTTATTATCGCAAACCTGGAGCTTTACCGAACAGACGGTACACCAATTGCCGACAGTTTTATCAATCCCTACAACGAAGATTATGGCTTTGTTGCTCTTGATAACTGCAAGGCAGATATGGCTATGG
>JAFUNV010000068.1 GCA_017472865.1 Ruminiclostridium sp.
AAACGACAAAGTCCATCCAGACCTTTCAAAATCTTAACATTAACATCTGCAAGTCGCACCTTTATATCATTATATGCAGCATCTGTTCCTATGCAAACATATTTAGGAATAAACTCTCTGACTTGCTTTTCAAGCAGCTCTGTATTTGAATTTGCAGATAATCCAAGAACCTTATATCCATGCATTCTTGCAACATCAAGTGTCTGTGTACCAATTGAACCTGTTGAGCCTAAAACAATTATTTCTTTCATATAAACGAATAATGCCGAGCGAACTCGGCATACCTCCTAGTTTATTAAAGTGCAGTAATCGGGAAAAAAAGCTGAAATATAACATAAATAAACGGTGCAACAAAAAGCACGCTATCAAACCTGTCCATAATTCCGCCATGTCCCGGTAAAATATTGCCAAAATCTTTTGCTCCATATTTACGTTTAAGAAGTGATGCGGACAGATCGCCCAGAACACCCAACACAGCCCCTATAAGACCTGTAATGACCAATAACATGTAATTCAGAGTAAAATGATTTTCGCCTGTAAAGATCGAATCCCAGAGCATATAACCATAACCTAAAAGCACACCGAAAACTCCTGCAGAAATAACACCGCCGAAAAAACCTTCCCATGTCTTCTTAGGACTGATTTCGGGACAGAGCTTATGCTTGCCAAGAAAAGTACCTGCGAAATAAGCACCGCCATCAGCAATCCATGTAACGGCGAGCACATACACGATAAAGAAAATACCGTGTTCGGGATACTTGAAAACAAAGGAAGAAAGAGTAGAAAATGCAAAAGGAATGCAAAGAGAAACAAACCCTATAAATGTCATTTCCTCATACTGAATCTTCTTATGTTCAAAAATCATTACACTGAACATTGCCAGTACAAAAAGGAATGCGACAGCAGTAATAATCGCTTCGGATTTTACATAACACGCCAATAACGGATATCCGAGTGAAAAAACAAGACTTATTGCCGAAACGGATTTATGCTGGATATACTTAGTAACATTGAGAATTTCATAAACTGCCGCAACTGAGAAAAAAGCCACCACTGCGGCAATGATATGCGGATTATTCAGTACAAGTATCAGAATGCCGATCGGGATTGCGACGGCAGCCGTTAATATCCTCTTTACCATATATTATTCCTTTACACTGCTGTAAAACAGCTTTTTATATTCCGCCGAAACGACGGTTACGCCTTGAAAATTCCTCAATGGCATTTTTCAGATGCTCTTTTTCAAAATCAGGCCACAGCACATCCATGAAAACATACTCCGCGTATGCTGCCTGCCAAATCAAGAAATTTGAAAGCCTCTGTTCACCGCTGGGACGAATTATCAGATCAACCTCAGGCAGCCCCTTTGTATAGAGGTGTTCTGAAAGCGTTTGTTCATTAATATTATCAATAGGAACGTTTTCTGCAATTATATCCTTTACAGCGTGAACAATATCATCGCGTCCGCCATAATTAATTGCTATGCAGCAGATTATGCCTTTATTCTCGGCGGAAGCATCAGTTACAATTTTTATCTTCTTTTTTAATTCATCTGACAGCGGTTCAGGATTTCCAAGAAAAATAAACTTTGCATCTTCCTCAGTCATCTTCATAGCATCATCAAGATACTGGGAAAAAAGCTTCATTATCGCATCCACTTCAGCCTTGGGACGTTTCCAGTTTTCGGTCGAAAATGCATAGAAGGTCACACATTTCACTCCGAAATCACGGCAGTATCCAACACATTTGCGGAAAGCTCTTGCACCCTGAACATGGCCGGCTGTGCGGGGAAGCCCCCGCTTTTTCGCCCAGCGGCCGTTACCGTCCATAATTATTCCGATATGTTCAGGAATTGTCAGGTTATCATCATTAATTTCAGGCATATCATTACCCTGCTCTTTCATAGATTTTCTGTGAAAGATTAAACGGTCATGATTTCCTTTTCCTTTTCTGCACAGATTTTGTCAATCTTCTCACAGAATTTATCTGTTAAGGTCTGAGCCTTCTTTTCGCCGTCCTTAACATCATCTTCAGTAATTTCGCTGTTCTTCTTCATAGTCTTAAACTTGTCGATAGCGTCACGGCGTGCATTTCTGATTGTAACCTTAGCATCTTCGCCATTCTTCTTGACCTGCTTGCAGAGTTCCTTTCTGCGTTCCTCTGTAAGCTGGGGGAATACAAGGCGGAGGGCCTTACCGTCATTTGTGGGAACAATACCGATATCGCTTGCTAAAATAGCCTTTTCAATAGCTTTTAAAGAAGAAGCATCCCAGGGAGCTATAACAAGAATTCTTGCTTCTGCAACAGAAACGGCAGCCATAGCGTTGATCTGTGTGGGAACACCATAGTAATCAACCTGAATCTTATCAAGAACTGCAGGGTTTGCTCTGCCGGCTCTGATTGTTGCAAATTCATTTTCAAGCGCTCTTATGCACTTTTCCATTTTCTGTTCGGTGAGATTAAGTGTTTCTTTCATGGTATTATTTCCTTTCGTTATAAATTAATTCTGATTGCTTACAAGAGTTCCGACCTTTTCGCCCATAACAGCATCATAAATGTTATCAGGTCTGTGAAGGTCAAATACAATAAGAGGAATGTTATTATCAATACACATTGCCGCAGCTGTTCCGTCAAGAACTCTGAGACCATTAACAAGAATATCCTTATGCTTAAGGGTTTCATACTTAACAGCGTCATCAAACTTCAGAGGATCCTTATCATAAACGCCGTCAACCATTGTTGCTTTAAGTACGATATCCATATTAAGCTCTGCAGCTCTTAATGCTGCCGCAGAGTCAGTGGAGAAGAAGGGATTGCCTGTACCACAGCCGAAAATAACAATTCTTCCCTTTTCGAAATTACGGATTGCCTTTTCTCTGATATACGGCTCACAGATTGCGTTCATTGCAATAGCAGACATCACTCTTACCTCGCAGCCGAGGTTCTTGAGTGCGTCGCCCACTGCAAGAGCATTCATTGTTGTAGCAAGCATACCGATATGGTCAGCGGTAACTCTGTCCATATTTTCACTGGAACGGCCTCTCCAGAAATTTCCGCCGCCTACAACAATACCGATTTCCACGCCTTCATCGTAACAGCGCTTTACGCTCTGACAGATATTGTTGATAGTTGGAAGGTCGAGACCTGTTTTCTTGTCACCTGCAAGAGCCTCGCCGCTGAGCTTTAAAAGTATTCTCTTATACTTTGGTGTCATATTGCTTTCCTTTCCCGGATCAATAAGGAAGAACTCTGATTGATCCGATTACATCTATTTTACTGCACTTATCTGCAAATTCCTTTTCATTGATACAAGCGGTGACAAATGCGATTTCACCTGCGGGTGCATTGTCGCGGCTGAGGTAACGGACCTCTCCGAAAAGTGCTTCAACATCAGCCTTTGCAGCATTTGCGCGTACATAGAAACGATTGGAAACATCATCTGTCGGAACGATGAAATCCTGTTCGCTGTCTTCCCAGCTCATCATACGGGTTGTGGACTTTTCCTTCGCTGCAATAACGATGTCAGAAACAACAGCACTTGCTGTCGGAAGCTTACCTGCGCCCTTTCCGTAGAATACAACATCACCTGTTGCGTCACCCTTTACGAGTATAGCGTTGAATACATCATTAACACCTGCGAGCTGGCTTTCGCCATCAATAACAGCAGGACAGGTCATAACAGCAACCTTACCGTCCTTATTGGACGCATAGCCGATAAGCTTTATTACAGCGCCCATGCTTTCACAGTATTTTACATCCTCGAGTGTAATCTTTGTGATACCCTCTGTGTGGATATTATCGGGATAAACGTGCTTTCCGAAAGCAAGAGAAGCAAGGATACAAATCTTGCGGCAGGTATCATGACCTTCAACATCGGCAGCGGGATTTCTCTCGGCATAGCCTAAATCCTGAGCGATTTTAAGAGCTTCATCAAAGCCCATGCCCTCTTTAATCATCTTTGTAAGTATAAAATTGGTAGTTCCGTTAAGAATACCTGCAATTTCGTCAATTTCATTGGCGGAAAGGCACTGGTTAAGAGGACGGATAATCGGAATACCGCCGCCTACGCTTGCTTCAAAGAAGAAATTAACGTCCTTTTCGCGGGCAATTCTGAGCAGCTCTGCACCCTTTGCAGCAACAAGCTCTTTATTGGAAGTAACAACACTCTTCCCTGCTTCAAGGCAAGCCTTTACATAAGGGTAAGCGAACTGAACGCCGCCGAGAACCTCAGCAACGATATCAACCTCGGGGTCGTTTACAATATCATCAAAATTCTTTGTGAATTTATCGGCATAAGGGCTGTCAGGAAAATCACGAAGGTCGAGGATATATTTAACGTCGTACTCCTCGCCGATTTTCTTTTCAAGTGCTTCCTTGTTCTTGTAAAGAACCTCGACAGTTCCCGAACCGACAACACCATAACCTAATACAGCTATTTTTTTCATATTATGTTTCCTTCCTATGATAGTCAATTCAATTTATTATAGCACATTTTAACATTAATTACAAGTCCATTTGTGAATTTTTTCAAAAAACAGTAAAAAATAACCCGTGAAAAAAACACGGGTTATTTTAATATTACTCTGAATTACAGCGGACTAGCAGTAAGGTGGAAAATAACGCAGTCCATTATACTGCTTTTTCATAATTTAACCCTTAAGCATCTTTTTCAGATACTGACCTGTATAGGATTTCTCACAGGCTGCAATCTCCTCTGGAGTACCTGTTGCAACCACCGTGCCGCCGTTGTTACCTCCCTCGGGACCCAGGTC
Source organism: Ruminiclostridium sp. (assembly GCA_017472865.1). GTDB lineage: Bacteria > Bacillota > Clostridia > Oscillospirales > Ruminococcaceae > Ruminiclostridium_E. The sequence goes on from JAFUNV010000068.1 coordinate 4,773, forward strand.
GATAATGTAATCTGCTGTTTTAATTACATCTAGGTTATGCTCGATTACAATTATTGTATTTCCGCTTTCCGCAAGCTTCTGAAGCACTTCAATAAGCTTATGAACGTCAGCGGTATGCAGTCCTGTGGTTGGTTCGTCAAGAATGTATATAGTTTTTCCCGTAGGTCGCTTGGAAAGCTCAGTAGCAAGCTTAACTCGCTGCGCCTCACCACCTGAAAGAGTTGTTGCAGGCTGACCGATTTTCACATAGCCAAGACCCACATCATATAAAGTCTGTAACTTGCGGGAAATCTTCGGGAGATTCTCAAAGAACTTCAGACCTTCCTCGACAGTCATCTCAAGAACATCGTAAATACTCTTTCCCTTGTATTTTACTTCCAGCGTTTCACGGTTGTACCGCTTACCTTTACATACCTCGCAGGGTACGAAAATATCGGGGAGAAAGTGCATCTCTATCTTAACAATACCATCACCCTCGCAGGCTTCACAGCGTCCGCCCTTGATATTGAAGGAAAAGCGTCCTGTTCCGTAGCCCTTCATCTTCGCATCATTCGTTGAAGCGAAAAGGTCGCGGATATCAGTGAATACGCCTGTGTATGTTGCAGGATTTGAACGGGGAGTCCTGCCTATGGGCGCCTGGTCGATTGCGATAATCTTATCAAGGTGTTCAATTCCCTCCATATCGTCGTATGCACCGGGCTTGGTTTTAGCACGGTTCAGCTTTGCCGCCAGAGTCTTATAAAGAATTTCATTCACAAATGAACTCTTACCACTTCCCGAAACACCTGTAACGCAGGTAAATACACCAAGCGGCACATCAATGTCCAGATTCTTCAGATTGTTTTCCCTGGCTCCCTTTACTCTGAGCCACCTGCCGTCAGGCTTACGCCTTTCAGATGGAACAGGAATAACCTTGCTGCGGCTGAGATACTGACCTGTAATTGAGTTTTTACACTTCATTATCTCCTTTGCAGTACCTGTACATACAATCTCACCACCATGAACACCTGCTCCGGGACCTATATCCACAATATAATCCGCCGCCATCATTGTATCCTCATCATGCTCTACAACAATCACGGTATTGCCCATATCGCGCAGCCGCTGAAGTGTTGCAATGAGCTTATCGTTATCACGCTGATGCAGACCTATACTGGGTTCATCAAGTATATAAAGAACTCCCATAAGTGAGCTGCCTATCTGTGTTGCAAGACGGATACGCTGGCTTTCTCCGCCCGAAAGAGTGCCTGCTGAACGGGACAGTGTAAGGTACTCCAATCCCACGCTTTTAAGGAAATTAAGGCGCTCCTTTATCTCCTTAAGAATACGCTCGCCTATAAGCATGTCCCTTTCCGAAAGCTTCAGCTCATCAATAAACTCAAGTGCCTCGGAAATGCTTTTTTTACAGAAATCGCTTATATTGACACCGCCTACGGTTACTGCAAGAGATTCCTTTTTAAGGCGCTCGCCATGACATTCAGGACACTCTGTGTCGCACATATAATTGCTTTCAATATCATCACGTGAATAACTGCTGCCCGACTCCTTGTAACGGCGTTCAAGGTTATTCACAACGCCTTCAAAATCTGAGAAACGATATCCGCCGCCGAAGGAATCAATCACATCCACGCGGATTTTTTCACCGCCCGTGCCATAAAGAAAAATTCCGAGCTCCTCGGGCTTCAGCTCTTTAACAGGAACATCAAGAGATATCCCGTAATGCTTTGAAATAGCGTTATAGTACATCATAGCGACAGAATCATTACTGAGAGTATTCCAGCCGCTTGCCTTGATTGCGCCCTCGCGGATTGACAGATTACGGTCGGGAACAACAAGATTCACATCAACACTCTTGAATGTGCCAAGACCCGTACAAGTCGGGCAGGCGCCGAAGGGGTTGTTGAATGAAAACATTCTCGGCACAAGCTCTTCAACGCTAATATTATGCTCAGGGCAGGCATAGCTCTGGGAAAAATGAAGCTCCTCGCCGCCTATGACATCAATGTATATAAGACCGTCTGTAAGACTTCCTGCTGTTTCAAGGCTGTCTGTAAGACGTGAATCCATTTCAGGCTTTACAACGAGACGGTCAACGATAATTTCGATATTATGCTTGATATTCTTTTCAAGCTTGATTTTTTCCGACAGGTCATACATTATGCCGTCAATTCTTACACGGACAAAGCCCTGCTTTCTGACACTCTCAAGCTCCTTTTTGTATTCGCCCTTCTTGCCTCTGGCAATAGGTGCGAGAACCTGAATTTTTGTACCTTCGGGTAGAGCTTTTACCTGGTCAACAATCTGGTCAATCGTCTGCTGCTGGATTTCTCTGCCGCATACAGGGCAATGCGGAACGCCTATTCTTGCATAAAGCAGACGCAGATAGTCATAAATTTCCGTAACTGTTCCTACGGTAGAGCGAGGGTTCTTGGAAGTAGTTTTCTGGTCTATGGAAATTGCGGGAGAAAGACCTTCAATGCTTTCGACGTTTGGTTTTTCCATCTGTCCGAGGAACATACGGGCATAGGAAGAAAGGCTCTCCATATATCTGCGCTGTCCATCGGCATAAATTGTATCAAAAGCGAGCGATGACTTGCCTGAGCCTGACAGGCCTGTCATTACAATAAGCTTGTCTCGCGGAATTGTCAGGTCAATATTTTTGAGATTATGCTCCTTAGCGCCCTTTATAACTATCTTATCATTCGCCATTTCTGATTTCCTTTCTTTTCTGCACAATTATCAGTTTTCTTTAAGTTCTTTTATCTTATCTCGGAAATATGCCGCCTGCTCGAAATCAAGCATTTTAGCCGCTTCCTTCATCATAGTTGTATACTTTGCAATCAGCTTATCCTTATCCTGAGCAGAGACCTTTTTCTTAGGTTTACCTTTTTCGGCACTATCTGAAGGTGTAATTTCAATTACATCACGTATTTCCTTTATAATTGTCTTAGGAACAATACCATGCTCCTCGTTGTATTTCATCTGGATTTCACGTCTGCGGTTGGTTTCTCTTATAGCGCGCTCCATACTGTCGGTAACGCTGTCCGCATACATGATAACCTGACCCTCTGCATTACGTGCAGCACGGCCTATTGTCTGTATCAGCGAGGACTCGCTCCTTAAAAAGCCCTCCTTGTCCGCGTCAAGTATCGCTACAAGCGATACCTCAGGCAGGTCAAGACCTTCTCTTAAAAGATTGATACCGACGAGTACATCAAATTCCCCGAGACGCAGGTCGCGGACAATTTCCATTCTCTCAATCGTATCAATATCATGGTGCATATACCTGATTTTTATTTCAAGACGTTCAAGATATTTCGTGAGGTCCTCTGCCATCTTTTTTGTAAGCGTTGTTATGAGTACTCTCTCGTTTCTTTCTATACGCTTATTTATTTCA
>JAFUNV010000069.1 GCA_017472865.1 Ruminiclostridium sp.
AGAATATCAGCCGCCATAAGAACAGGGTATGTAAAGAGACCTGAGTTAATGTTATCTGCGTGCTTTGCAGACTTGTCCTTGAACTGGGTCATTCTGGAAAGCTCGCCGAACTGGGTATAGCAGGAAAGCACCCATGAAAGCTCGGCGTGAGCAGGGTTATGACCCTGTATAAAGGCAATGGACTTCTTGGGGTCAACGCCCATTGCAAGTAAAAGCGCGTAGCTTTCGGTAATCTGCTTGCGGAGCTTCTGAGGGTCCTGTCTTACGGTAATGGAGTGTAAATCCGCAATACAGTAAGCGCAGTCGTATTCGTTCTGTAATTTGATCCAGTTGACCAGCGCACCGAGATAGTTACCGAGAGTAGGTGTATTTGTAGGCTGAATAGCACTGAGTATTCTCTTTTTTGCAATTGTTTCTTCCATTTTTATATCCTTTCATTTCAGACGAACGATTAAAACACCTTTAAAATCCGTCAGTGAAGCTGACACCGCAATCATTCATCATTCATTTTTCATCATTAGTTATTTATAAATTGTCTTTGCCACTGCCGCAAGTATATCTGTACCCTTTTCAATCTGCTCGTTGGTAGGGGTTGAATAGTTTATGCGGAAGGAGAGAGTAGGCTGGCTCTCATCAACAAGGAATGCATTTCCCGGAACTACCGCAACCTTGTTTTCAACCGCCTTCTTACAGAAATAATTCATATCGCCTTCGGGTAATGTACCCCAGATGAATAAGCCGCCGTCAGGCTCTGTGAACTTTATGGAGGAAGGCATCTTGTATTTCAGGCAGTTGAGCATAAGCTCGCACTTCTTGCGGTAGATTTCCTGAAGTCCCTCGATATGCTCCTTGAAATTGTAGCGGGTAAGGAACTGGTGAACGATTCTCTGGGAGAGAATGCTTGTATGAACGGTGGAAACCTGTAAAGCGCAGATAGCCTTCTGGATAATGCTGTTCTCAGCGCACATATAGCCTACACGGAGTCCCGGCGCAAGAGTCTTGGAGAATGTACCGGCGTAAATAACATGACCCTTTGTGTCGAGAGAACGGATAGTGGGAATATCCTCGCCTGCAAAGCGTAAATCGCCGTAGGGGTTGTCCTCAAGCACGAGAACATTGTACTTATAGGCAAGCTCTAAGATAGCCTTTCTCTTTTCAAGGGAGGTGGTGATACCTGTGGGGTTCTGGAAGTTGGGAATTACATATATGAACGCGGTTCTGGGGTTCTTCTTCAGTGCGTCCTCAAGAGCGTTTATATCCATACCGTCGTTTTCCATGGGAACACCCACGAGCTTTGCGTTATAGGAACGGAAAGCGTTGAGAGAACCGATAAAGCTGGGGGCTTCGCAGATAATAGCGTCACCCTCGTTGCAGATAACCTTAGCCGCCATTTCCATAACCTGCTGAGCGCCTGCGGTGATTATTACGTCATCGTTCTGCCAGTGGAACATACCCTTTGAATAAAGGTCGTCCTTAATCCAGTCGCGGAGAGGTCCGTAGCCCTCGGAAATAGAATACTGGAGCGCACCTACGGGGTCGTTTTCAAGTATATCGGCGGTAAGCTCTTTGATAAGCTCCACAGGGAAAGCCTCAGGCGCAGGATTTCCGCCTGCAAAGCTGATAACCGTGGGGTCTGCGGTGAATTTCAGGATTTCACGGATAGCAGAGGGCTGTAAACCCTGGATTCTGTAAGAAAAAGCGTTCATAATATGTACCGTACCTTTCTTTTGTCGTTGTTTTTTCAAATAATTAAAATAAGTATATCATATTATGCGATTTTTTTCAAGTAGTGCGGTGAAAAATGTTGAATATCCCGATAACCGACAAACGGCACAGGTAAATTTATGCCCGAAAACCTTTTTCATTCACCAAATCCCCTGCTTCGTCATATTCTGTAAGAAAAGAAGTGAAAGGGTTGATTATATGGAAAAAATCATCTTCCTCGGTGGTGACAGGCGCATGCTTCATGCTGCCGAAGCCTTAGGTAATAAATACAGCTGTACCGTGTACAGTCCTGACAATACCGATTATGATGCAAAGAACAGCGCCGCTTATGACTATGCGGTGCTTCCATTAAAGAAGAGCACAGACGGTATAACCATACCCGATACGTATATTTCATACTCTGCCCTCGGCCGCATTGTAAAGGAAGGCGGCACCGTCTTTACGGGAAACGTCTGCCCCGAGCTTGAAAGAGTCTGCTACGGAAAAGGTATTGCGCTTGTAAATTACCTTGAACGTGAGGAGCTTGCCATAGCCAACGCAGTACCCACCGCTGAAGGCGCGCTGGAAATTGCCATAAACAGAATGCCTGTAACGATTTTCGGCTGTAAGGCGCTTGTGACAGGCTACGGGCGGATTGCAAAAATTCTGGCAAAATATCTGAACGCCATGGGAGCGCACGTACTTATTGCCTGCCGCAGGAAAAGCGATATGAAATGGGCGGAAGTAGGCGGTTGTACGACGGTTGATATTACCGACAAGAACGCCTTTGCCGCCGCACTTTCCGAGGCGGAAGTGATATTCAACACCGTACCTCACAGAGTGATTGAAAAAGACGCCGTGAAAGAAAACGTGCTGTACATTGAGCTTGCTTCAATAGACGGAATTGACCCGGAAGCAAAAGCTGAAATCATCACCGCGCGGGGGTTGCCGGGAAAAATCGCACCCGTAACCGCAGGCAGAATAATAGCGGAAACTATCGAAACAATACTCGCCGAAAGGAGTGATAATTCTGACACTTGAAGGTAAAAAAGTGGGGGTTGCCATTTGTGGTTCATTCTGCACTTTCTCCCACTGCTTTGAAGCACTTGAAAAGCTGAAGGAGCTCGGCTGTGAGCTTGTTCCTGTGATGTCCTTCAACGCTTATTCAATTGATACACGCTTCGGCACAGCAAAAGAACATATACAGCGCATGGAGGATATCTGCGGCAGAAAAATCATTCACACCATTGAAGCCGCTGAGCCGCTGGGACCGAAGAAAATGACCGATATAATGCTTGTGGCGAACTGTACGGGCAATACGCTGGCAAAGCTTGCTATGAGTATTACCGATACAGCGGTTATTGTAAAATGGAAACTTGTGCTGTACCCAAATGCCGTATAGGAACTGAGAAAATAAAGCTTTTGTCAGAGAAAAGGGATTGCAGAAGGATTACCTCGCCCGAAATTCTCGGACAGGCTATGACGGCGATGAGGCTTTCTCACAGCCTTTTAGCCACAGAGATAGCGGAAAGGATAAATATAAACACTTCCACGATTTCAAGATATGAAAACGGTCATTTCACCTTTGAGCAAGCAGACCTTGCTATGCTGGAAAGGTATGCCCTTGCCTGCGGAGAGAACAAGCACTCCCTGTTTACCCAGTATCTTCTTTTCAGAAAGTATCACAAGCAGATTTTACAAGCATATATCGAAAAGCAAGGCGTAACAAAATCAGAACTGGGTAAATTGCTTGGCGTATCAAAAACGATGGCACTTACCTGGTTCAATAAGGAGAATAGGTGTCCGTCCTTGAAATTGTGGGAGGACAAGCTGAAAGAATTTTCAGGGGAGTGGCTGAATAACAATGTAGTTGAATGATTATCGTTTGCGAATCGTTTCGAAATCGATTTTTGTAAACGATAAAATCGATAAAATCGATAATTTTTAGATTTTTACTTGATATTTCATTTAAAACGTGCTATACTAAACGATAAGAACGATAAATTCAGTAAAGGAGGGCTTATATGGCTTATAAGGAATCATATACTGTCGAACTGAAACGAGAGCTGAACACAGACTTC
>JAFUNV010000070.1 GCA_017472865.1 Ruminiclostridium sp.
AACACCAAGCTGGCTACCTATGCGTCCCGCTGCATTGAAAATGAGATCCTCATGTATCTGCGGAAAAGCGTCAATCAGCGTACCGAAGTGTCCATCGACGAGCCGCTGAATACCGACTGGGACGGAAACGAGCTGCTGCTGTCCGACGTACTGGGCACCGACGGGGACACGGTAAATGAAAATATAGAAAACGAGGCGGAGAAAAAACTGCTTCTGGATTCCGTGGCGAAGCTGTCACCGCGTGAACGCTTCATAATGGAAAAACGCTTTGGTCTTGTGGACGGGAAAGAGCTTACACAGAAGGAGGTGGCGGATTTAATCGGGATTTCCCAGAGCTATATTTCAAGACTTGAAAAGCGGATTATAAAAAGACTCAGAAAGGAGCTGGAGAAAATTACATAAACACAGGGCGCACAGAGATATCCCTGTGCGCCCCTTTATATTTCTTCTCCGATGCAGTATCCGTCCGACGCTTCCGTTATTTTCACCTTTACTGTATCGTGACGTTTAGCTGTACTTCCGTAAATTCTTACGGGAGTATAATTCGGCGTAAGTCCCGACATATAATCGGGCGACTTCCGCTTTTCTATGAGTATTTCCTGAACCGTACCGACCTGCGCCGACAGAAAAGCGCTGTGAAGTCTTGCATCAAGCTCTGACAGACGGCGGTAGCGCTCAGCCTTTACCTGCTCGGATACATGGTCCGTCCTCTTTGCCGCGGCAGTACCCTCACGTATGGAATAGGAAAAGGCATGGATTTTCGCAAAGCCCACCTTTTTCGCAAAAGCGAGGGATTCTTCAAATTCCCCGTCAGTTTCTCCCGCAAAGCCCACCATTATATCCGTTGTGATTGCGGCACTCGGGAATTTTTCACGGAGTCTGCATACAATTCCGTAATATTCCTCCGCCGTGTAGTGGCGGTTCATACGCTTTAAGGTCGCATTACATCCGCTTTGGAGCGAAAGATGAAAATGTGGACAAAGCTTTTTCTGCGCTGAAAGACGGAGTATCATATCATCATCAAGAAGCTCAGGTTCAAGCGATGACAGCCGTACTCTTTCCACACCCTCAACCTTACACACCGCGTCTACTGCGTCCGCAAGATTTCTGCACGTATCCTGACCGTAGCAAGACAGGTTTATCCCTACAAGCACTATCTCCTTCTGCCCATGGTATGCACAGTCTGAAACCTCCGAAACAATACTTTCAAGACTGCGCGAACGCACCCGCCCTCTGGCATAAGGAATTATACAGTAGGAACAGAAGCGGTTACAGCCGTCCTCTATTTTTATAAATGCACGGGTTTTTTCACCCTGACGTTCAAGCTCAATGCCCTCGTAAATCTGCGGAAAAGGCAGAATTTCCGTATTTTTTGCTCTGTTTTTGATATAATTACTTATAAGAAGCGGTATTTTTTCCTTTCCTGTGTTGCCCGTAACTATATCTGCTCCTGCATTTTCTGCTTCCTTCGTGAATGCCTGCGGAAAACAGCCTGTAAGGACAATTATTGCTTCGTCTCTGAGCTTCCGCATACGGGCAATTTCATGACACGCCTTTTTGTCGCTTGCCCCTGTCACCGAACAGGAATTTATTATAAAAATGTCCGCCTTTTTTTCATCAACAGCCTCTTCAAAGCCTGCTTTTCGCATAGCTGTTGCGATACCGATACTTTCATATTGGTTCACCTTACAGCCGAAGGTTTTTATAGTAAATTGCATTATTTACCTGCTCCTTTATTGTGAAAATATACAAAAATCAATCATTCGGTTTGTTGTTTATTGCTAAACCTCCAAATTTTCAAAAACCCCCTTGACAATTTGCAGTTTTGTGCTATTATATGGTTAAAGGTCACCTAAATGTAACCTTAAAAGAAAGACCTTTAACTTAAAAAAAGGAGGCGGAATAATGAAAAAGGTTAAAATTATGCTGGTAAGCATAAAGGATGTCAAGGATTTTGTCAACAAGGCAAATGAACTGAGCTGCGAGGCAGATTTAACCCTCGGAAAGTATGTGGTTGACGCTAAGTCAATTATGGGTATATTCAGTCTGGACCTGAACCGTGAACTTGAATTATCCGTCCACAGTGATTCCTGCGAAGCTTTCCTCAACGGAATCGAAAAGTATATTGTAAAGTAAGAACAAAAGAAAACAACAAACAAACTGAAATTAAACGGAGGTAATTACCATGACAGAATTCAATGTAAAGCTTTCTACAATCAACGACGTAAAGATTTTTGTAAACACAGTTATGAGATTCGATTATGATATCGACATCATCAGCGGCAGATACGCTATCGACGCTAAGTCCATCATGGGTATCTTCAGCCTCGACCTCGACAAGGAATTAAAGCTCATCGCTCACGCAGATGACGTTTCCGAGCTCAAGAGCGCAATCGCTGACTTTATTGTTTAAGACACCATCCGCGCATTAATCCACCGCGCATAAATAGTCTCTGTCCGTGCTTTTTACGCTTGAGCACGGACGGGGTAAAAGTAAAGCCGTAGCTCCTCAGAGTGCGGCTTTAATTTTTTGTCAGTATTAAGGATAACCTATTTTTTATTGGTTGTCAAGTGCTAAAATAAGACAGTCGTAAAACTCCCGACTGTCTTATTTTTATTATTTCAGATAAAGCCCGTTCTCGTCCGCGTCAATGGTGATAACGTCTCCTGCATGGAGTCTATCACCGATAATCGCTCTCGCAATAAGCGTTTCCGCCTTGCGCTGAATGAATCTTTTCAGCGGTCTTGCTCCGTAAATCGGGTCATAGCCATTATCTATGATATAATCCTTTGCCTTATCCGTGAGCTTTACGCTGAGCTGCTTTTCAGCAAGGCGCTTGCCGAGAGAAGCCATCATAAGGTCAACTATGCTGAAAATTTCCTCCCTGCCGAGAGGCTTGTAATACACAATCTCGTCAAGACGGTTAAGAAATTCGGGGCGGAAGGACTGCTTCAGAAGCCCGTCAACCTGCTCCCTTGCGGTATCGCTGATTTCACCCTCGGGAGTAATTCCCTCGAGAATATATGGCGAGCCGAGATTTGAAGTAAGAATAAGAATTGTATTCTTGAAATCCACAGTTCTGCCCTGACTATCGGTAATTCTGCCGTCGTCAAGAACCTGAAGCAGGATATTGAAAACATCTGGATGCGCCTTTTCAATTTCATCAAAAAGCACAACCGCATACGGTTTTCTGCGAACCGCTTCCGTAAGCTGACCACCCTCGTCATAACCAACATATCCGGGAGGTGCGCCGATTAAGCGTGACACGCTGAACTTTTCCATGTATTCGCTCATATCTATGCGGACAATGCTGTTTTCGTCGTCGAACAGCGCTTCAGCAAGCGCCTTTGCAAGCTCGGTTTTACCCACGCCCGTAGGACCTAAGAAAAGGAATGAACCGAGAGGTCGGTTGGGGTCCTGAATACCTGCTCTGGAGCGCAGAATTGCCTCGCTCACCTTTTCAACCGCCTCGTCCTGTCCGATAACGCGCTTGTGGAGAATATTTTCCATGTTAAGAAGCTTTTCACGCTCGCCCTCCATAAGCTTTGAAACAGGTATTCCCGTCCAGCGGCAGATAATTTTTGCAATCTCTTCTTCGGAAACCTTATCACGGAGAAGAGTTGAAGCAGTTTTGCTCTTTTCCGCCGCCTGCTCAGCCGCTTCAAGCTCTGCCTTAAGCTGAGGAAGTCTGCCGTACTGCAGCTCTGCAGCCTTGTTGAGGTTGTATTCGCGCTTAGCCTTGTCGATTTCTCCGCCTATCTGTTCCATTTCCTTACGTAAATCCTGAAGCTTTGTAATAGAGGTGCGCTCGTTTTCCCAGCGTGCCTTCATTTCCCTGAACTGCTCGCGCATATCGGAAAGCTCCTTGCGGATTTCTTCAAGATGCTCCTTTGAAAGTGCGTCATTTTCCTTTGTAAGTGCCGCTTCTTCAATCTCGTGCTGCATAATCTGTCTGGAAAGGTCGTCAAGCTCTGTGGGCATGGACTCCATTTCAGTCTTTATAAGTGCGCAGGCCTCGTCCACAAGGTCGATTGCCTTATCGGGCAGGAAGCGGTCGGAAATATAGCGGTTGGAAAGGGTTGCCGCCGCAATAAGGGCAGTGTCCTGAATTTTTACGCCGTGGAAAACCTCATAGCGCTCCTTCAGACCACGGAGGATTGAAATTGTGTCCTCGACCGTAGGCTCGCCCACAAGCACAGGCTGGAAACGGCGTTCAAGAGCTGCATCCTTTTCAATATACTGACGGTATTCGTTCAATGTGGTTGCACCGATGCAGTGAAGCTCGCCACGGGCAAGCATAGGCTTTAAAATATTGCCCGCATCCATTGCACCGTCCGTCTTGCCCGCACCCACAATAAGATGAAGCTCATCAATAAAGAGGATAATCTTACCCTCGCTTTTCTTTATTTCCTGTAAAACCGCCTTAAGGCGTTCCTCAAACTCACCGCGGTATTTTGCTCCCGCCACAAGCGCGCCCATATCAAGGGAGAAAAGCTGTCTGTCCTTTAAAGAGTTGGGAACGTCGCCGCGCACAATTCTCAGGGCAAGCCCTTCAGCAATTGCTGTTTTACCTACACCCGGCTCGCCTATAAGCACAGGGTTATTCTTGCTCTTACGGGATAAAATGCGGATTACATTTCTGATTTCGCTGTCACGGCCGATTACAGGGTCAAGCTTATTGCTTCGGGCAAGCTCGACTAAATCCTGACCGTATTTTTTCAGAACGTCATACGTCCCTTCGGGGTTGTCGCTGGTGACGGTTGTATTGCCCCGTACATTTTTCAGAACGGAAAGGAATTTATCTTTGGTTATACCAAAGGTATTGAATATTTCCTTCGTTTTATCCTTTGCCTTTTCTATAAGTCCGAGAAAAATATGCTCAACGGAAACATACTCGTCCCCCATTCTGCCCGCAGTTTCTTCAGCGGAAGCGAGCGCCTTGTCCGTATCCTGAGTGATATAAACTTCGTCAGGTCTTCTTCCGCCGCCTGTTACCTTCGGCAGCTCGTTTACATACCTTTCCGCCTGTTCTGCCATTGCTCTTTCGTCAACACCCATGCTCTTCACAAGCTGTGGAATAAGCCCGTCCTGCTGACTTAAAAGCGAGAGCAGAATATGAAGCTGGTCAATCTGCTGGTTTGAGTTGGAAACGGCAATACTCTGTGCGCTGCGGATTGCCTCAATGGATTTCTGTGTTAATTTCTGTGTGTTCAATATTACCACTCCTTTTTCTCATTCATATTATTACAATACCGTTTGCAAGGTATTCATAATATCTGTTCACCGAAAGCTCAGCCGCCATGCGTCTGCTTCCGATATTGGCGAAATAGATTTTCAGTATTTCATCAAACATTTTTATATATTCCGAGATTGCCTTTGCTATTTCCGCGTTGCTCTGATGCTCCCTTGCTTCGGGCAGACGGAAGGTGCGTGTGAATTTTCCGTCCTCTATGGTATAATGAATACCCTCGGGGAAAAAGCGGACTATATTCTTGTTTTCAAGCTCCGCCCATAACGTAAGGAATTCCGTAAGGTCTGATTTCAGATTTTCAGACTGGGTACGGAAGGAGACCTTAAGCTGACCTATTGTTTTTTCAAAGCCGCGGTGAAGCTCAAGACTGTATCGGATAACAGGCTTGTACTTGTATTTCAGCGCCGAGCGTATGGAAAGCATAGCGTCCGAAGGCTGGTTCACCACCTGGAAAATATTTCCGTTCATTATACTCTGAATTTCCTCGTAAATATCATACATGCGCTTTTCGGGAGTTGTGAACGAAAGCGCGTCTGCGAGAATATTATTGATAATTGCAGAACGGCTGGTTTTCTCCTCGTATGCCATGCGGTCAATTATATCAATTATATCATCTGACAACACAAGGCTGTATACACTTTTCTTCATTGGAAGTCCCCTTTCCTTTGTTCTGAAATTATTGTAGCATATTTTTAATAACTTGTCAATACTTTTAATAATTTTAATTACAAGTTATTATGACGCAGGTATTGAAATTTCATGTCGTATAATGTATAATTATTACAGTATATAAAGGAGGTGCGGCATGAAGCAGGGCAGGATTTTTGCTGTAAATATGATTTTTCTCGGCTTGTTCATTGCCGCTATCCTTCTTATGTATTTTGTTCCCAACAGCTCGCGACGGCTGGAAACAGCGCAGGCCTGCTACTCCGAAGACGGGCTGAGCGTAATTGACAACAGCTGGGCATATTTTCTTATAAATGAAGAATTTCCGCTTTCAGAGGGGTATGAGCCCGAGCTGGCTCTGGTTCAGGGAACCTTCATGATGGACGAGCGCGCGGCGGAATATGCTGTAGCAATGCTTGAAGCGGCAAAGGCAGACGGAGTTGACCTTTGCGTGGTTTCCGCCTACCGAAGTATCCAAAAGCAGAAAGAAAATCTTGAAGCATATACCGAGCGGCTTATACGCGAGGGCATGAACGAAGAAGACGCGCGCAAGGCGGCTCTTACCGAAATTGCCGAACCCGGCACGAGCGAGCATAATGCGGGACTTGCACTGGATATTCTTACATACGACTGGTGGGAAAGTCACGATGACGTTACGGCGGATTTTGAAAATACCGAAGAGTATCTCTGGCTTCACGCAAACGCTCACAAGTACGGCTTTATACTGCGTTATCCGAAGGAATGGGAAAACGTTACGGGATATACATACGAGCCGTGGCATTACCGCTTTGTAGGCGTTTATTATGCAGAAAAAATAAGGGAATCGGGGCTTCCCCTTGAATATTACTATAAGCTTAATTTTTAACTGACGGAAGGAATATATGACATGAATTTTGAAAGCTTTTATGGCGGCGGCTGTTTTGAAGCCTACGAATATCTCGGTGCTCATATTACCGAAAACGGCGTGATTTTCCGTACATACGCGCCTAATGCCGTAAAAATCTTCGTTATCGGCGAGTGGAATAACTGGGAAGAAACCGACGAGCTGAAACGCACTGTGGACAATAAATTCTTCGAGCTGGAATGCCCTGAAGCTAAGGCGGGAATGATGTACAAATACAGAATTTACCGCTTTGACGGCAGATTCATCGACCACTGCGACCCCTACGGCTACGGTATGCAGCTCAGACCACAGAATGCTTCAGTAATACGCAGTCTCGACTATGAATTTACCGACGAAAAGTGGATGGAAAACCGCGGCGGATATCATAAAAAGCCTATGAATATTTATGAGCTTCATCTCGGCTCATGGCGCAAAAAAGATAAGGAAAGCGAAACAGGTTGGTTTACATACGACGAAATCGGCGACCAGCTGGGCTCTTACCTTACGGAGATGGGTTACAATTTTGTTGAGATAATGCCCCTCTGCGAACACCCCAGCGACGAATCCTGGGGCTATCAGAACACAGGTTATTTCAGTCCCACCTCACGTTACGGCACTGCCGAGCAATTAATGAAAATGATAGACACTCTCCACCGCTACAATATCGGCGTAATTCTTGACTGGGTACCCGTTCACTTTGCCGTAGATGACTATGCCTTAGCAGATTATGATGGCACGCCCCTTTATGAATACCCCAGCAAGGATGTTGCTTACAGCGAATGGGGCTCCTGCAACTTTATGCATTCCAAAGGCGAGGTCAAGAGCTTTCTTCAGTCCTCGGCAAAATTCTGGCTGAAGGAATTTCACTTTGACGGACTGAGACTTGACGCTATAAGCCGCATCATCTACTGGCAGGGCAATGAAAGCCGCGGCTATAATCAGGACGCAATCGACTTTCTCAAGGGTCTTAACTATCGTCTCCGTGATATGTTCCCCGACTGTATCCTTGCCGCAGAGGATTCCACCCAGTACCCGAATATCACCGCGCCCGTCAATAGCGGCGGTCTTGGCTTTGATTTCAAATGGGACATGGGCTGGATGCATGACACCCTTGAATTTTTCCAGAAATCTTACGATGAACGCAAGAGCAATTACCACCAGCTCACCTTCTCAATGATGTACTTTTACAGCGACCACTTTATGCTCCCGCTGTCTCATGACGAGGTTGTACATGGCAAGGCGACCATCATGCAGAAAATGAACGGGGATTATGAAAAGAAATTCCCTCAGGCGCGCGCCTTTTATATGTATATGTATGCACACCCCGGCAAAAAGCTGAACTTCATGGGCAACGAGTTCGGTCATCTGAGAGAATGGGACGAAAAAAAGGAGCTGGACTGGTTCCTGCTTAAATATCCCGTCCATGACGCTTTTCTTCATTTCATGCGCGACCTTAACAAGCTTTATCTGGAAACTCCCGCGCTCTGGGAAAAGGATTACGAAACCGACGGCTTCTACTGGACAGAATGCAACAGGCATTTTGACTCAGTTTACGGCTTTGTGAGAACCGACGGAAAGAAAAAAATACTGGCGCTTTTCAATATTTCTGATTTCCCTCAGGATTATCCCATTTCGGAGCCTGCAACCCTCATTCTTTCTTCAGAAGATGAAAAATACGGCGGAACGGAGAAAATAACAATCAGAAAATTCACCGATAATATCACTCTCCCGCCCTGTTCGGCTAAATATTTTAAAATATGAAAAAACGGTATCACTTCGGAACATTCCGCGGTGATACCGTTTTCTTATATCTGAATATTATCCGCCTTGCGCTCCCATGACCCGCCTTTATAACGGGCATAGCTCATTATTCCCGTAAGCAGCCATGTAAGGCAGGTAGTGCCCCAGACGGCAAAATAACCTGTTCCGGGGATATTTACAAGAAGTATCGCAAAGCCTATGCGGCCCGCGACCTCGGCGATTCCGTTGATAAGCGCATATTTTACGTCACCTGCGCCGTTGAGCAGACCTCGTGTAACATGAATCATACCTAGAAATACATAGAAGCAGGCGGAAATTTTAAGAGCAGCCGCACCGATTTCGATAACCTCGGCTTCGTCTACGAATAATCCCACAATCTGTCCCGAAAAGAGCAGAAAAACCACCAGCAGCGCGAGAGCAAATATTGTTCCCGCTTTCATGCTTGCTTTGTAGCCTGTCACAACACGTTCCTTCTTTCCGGCACCCACATTCTGACCCGTAAAGGCTGAGATTGCCGCGTTGATAGAGGAGAAAGGCTGATGAATAAGCTGTTCCACACGCATTGTAGCTGTATATGCCGCAACAACGGTTTTTCCAAAGGTGTTTGCAACGCTCTGGAGATATATCATGGATACGGAAACCATCGCGTTCTGCAGAGCAATAGGTACGCCTGTCGAAACACATTTTCCCGCATATCTGCTGTCTAAACGAGCATGTTCCTTTGTAAGTCTGAACATAGGATTTTTCGCAAAAGCAAAAATAATGCTTCCGATTGCGGAAACCGCCTGTGCAATTATGGTAGCCCACGCCGCGCCGTTTACACCCATTTCATACACAACTACAAAAAGAAGGTCAAGGCCGATATTCAGCACGCTTGCCACTACCAGAAAAATCAGCGGAGTTTTTGAGTCGCCCAGAGAGCGCATTACCGAGTTTATCCAGTTGTACGCCGCAACGGCAATAGTTCCTATACAGGATATTCTCATATAACCCGTCGCAGCCTCGAAAATTTCAGGCGGAGTATTAAGCATTTTAAGCAGGTACGGTGCCGCAAGGGCGGATAAAATACTTATTACTATGCCGAAAATTCCCAGCACGTAGGCGGAATTTGAAATGTACTTCTTTACATTTTCGTGACTGCCTGCGCCGAAACTCTGTGAAATAAGTATTCCCGTTCCCGTGGCAAGACCTATGCAGAGTGTATAGAAAAAGTAAGTTATAGATCCCGTTGCGCCTACCGAAGCCAGTGCGTCCGCACCAAGGAACCTGCCCACAATAACCGAATCGGCAATATTGTAGAACTGCTGAAAAAGATTTCCCGCAAGCATAGGCAGAGCAAATCGGATTATATGCCCGAATTCGCTTCCTGTCGTCATATCGGTTGTATATCTCATGAAAATTTTATCCCCTTGTTATGTAATCTGTATTATCTGACAGCAATGACTATTATACCACCAACGTTCTTATTTTGCAACAGAAAAAAACCTCAGCATTATAAAAAATCTGCTGAGGTTTCATATCATGAACAGAAACGGTGATTTCCGATAACCTTGATTACAGGGCGTGAATGGATAAACTCATTGTCCGTCTTATCAGGGTTGTAATAATAGATTGCTCCGCCGCTGGGGTCCCAGCCCGAAAGCGCGTCACGTGCGGCAGAATAAGCACTGTCGGTTATTTCTTCGTTGAACTGACCGTCTATTAAGGCCGTAAATGCGCCGCTCTGATAGATTACACCTGCCAGTGTATCGGGAAAAGAAGGGTGTTCGATACGGTTGCAGATTACTGCACCGATTGCCACTTGACCGATATAGGATTCTCCTCTGCCTTCGGCGGAAATAATACGCGCAAGAAGCCCAACATTAGCGTCAGTTGCTTCGGGAATAGAGCCGATTGTGATACCAAGCTGTTTAAGAGTTGCAGCGTCGGCAATACCTGTAACAGGAAGCCCCTGCTGTTCCTGAAAATCCTTTACAGCCTGTTCTGTCTGTGCGCCGTAATAGCCTGTAATCTCACCATCAAAAAGACCTCTTTCCGCAAGGACCTCCTGAATTGCTTCGACCTCCGTGCCGCTGGAGCCCAGCTGCGAATAGGCAGGGACATATTCCTGAACGCTTATCATTTTTATGCAGATAATTCCCGCCAGAAATGCAATAGCAAGCTTATAGAATGTATTCATAGACATTATTCCTTTCGTCTGCAAATTACTTACGGTACAATTATCTGCTTTTAAGTCCTTAATATTCCCTTTTATTATGAGAAAAACAAATCCATAAATGTAAAAAACAGGTAACTGACGTTGTGATATACTACAAAAATCAACAGCTGTTTTACATTATACAGACAAAATTTTCTTTCTCTATTGTAAAAGTGAAAAACAGGTGATATAATTGTGATATAAAAGATTTTAAAAAGGAGATCAAATTATGAATTTTGAAATTAAAGGCACTCCCCTTCCCGTAGTTATTATGAATCTTGAAGCGGGTGAACAGATTAAGACTGAGCGCGGCGCAATGAGCTGGATGTCTCCAAACATGGCTATGTCCACCAACGCAGGCGGCGGTATCGGTAAGGCTTTCGGCAGAATGTTTTCGGGCGAATCAATGTTCCAGAATATTTATACCTGTCAGGGCGGCCCCGGTATGCTGGCTTGTGCGTCAAGCTTCCCCGGAGAAATACTTGCCGTGAGAATTTCTCACGAAAACACGATAGTTGCTCAGAAATCCGCATTTTTAGCAAGCGAATTCGGCGTTGATATGTCCGTTCATTTCCAGAAAAAGGGCGGCGCAGGTCTTTTCGGCGGCGAAGGCTTTATTCTCCAGAAATTCACAGGAAACGGCTATGTATTCCTTGAAATCGATGGTTCTGTTATTGAATATACCCTCGCACCCGGTCAGCCTCTTATTGTTGATACAGGTAATTTAGCCGCTATGGATGCAAGCGTGAGCGTTGATATCCAGAGCGTAAAGGGTATCGGCAACGCTCTCCTCGGCGGTGAAGGCCTTTTCAATACAGTGCTCACAGGTCCCGGCAGAGTATGGCTCCAGACAATGCCAAGAAACGTTGTTGCAGGCGCGGTTGCTCCTTACATTGCAAGAGGTTAAAATTACGCAATATAAAATTAAGGACAGGTGTTAAAACCTGTCCTTTCACTTTTATCTGATACCGTAGTTTTCGATAACGTAATCCATATCCTTATCGCCTCTGCCCGAGAGGTTGATAAGAACGGAGCCGTGTTCCATTGTCTTTGCAAGCTTCATACCGTAAGCAATAGCGTGAGAGCTTTCGATAGCAGGAATGATACCTTCAAGGCGAGCCAGCTTATAGAAAGCGTCGATGGTTTCTTCATCGTCGATAACATCGTACTTAACTCTGCCCATTTCCTGTAAGAATGCGTGTTCGGGACCCGAAGAGGGATAGTCAAGACCGCTTGCTACGGAATAAACGGGAGCAGGGTCGCCGTTTTCATCCTTCAGCATAATGCTGTTGAAGCCATGCATTACGCCTTCAGTACCATACTTTAAGCTTGCAGCGTGGTCGCCGAGCTTGGGACCTCTGCCGAGAGGCTCGATACCGTAAATATCAACGGGGTCGTTGAGGAAGCCTGCGAAAAGACCAGCCGCATTGGAACCGCCGCCTACACAGGCAACAATAGCGTTGGGAAGATGACCTGTCATTTCAATGAACTGTTCTCTTGCTTCAATACCTACAACACTCTGGAAGTCTCTTACCATCATGGGGAAAGGATGAGGGCCCAAAACAGAACCGATGCAGTAGATAGACTCCTTGTATTCCTTGCTGTATGCGTCGAAAGCGGCGTCAACAGCTTCCTTTAAGGTCTGTAAGCCGTGTGTTACTTCAACGACATTCGCACCGAGAATTTTCATTCTTGCTACGTTGGGCGCCTGCTTCTTGATATCAACAGAGCCCATATAGATATCACACTCAAGACCGAAGTAAGCAGCAGCGGTTGCAAGCGCAACACCATGCTGACCTGCGCCTGTTTCGGCAATAACCTTCTTCTTGCCCATGTACTTTGCGAGAAGCGCTTCACCCATGCAGTGGTTGAGCTTATGAGCGCCGCTGTGGTTAAGGTCCTCACGCTTTGCGTAAAGCTGAACCTTGCCGCCGAGAGCGTCGGAAAGTCTTTCGAGGTGAGTTACGGGAGTAGGTCTGCCCTGGAATTCCTTTCTGATTCTGCGAAGCTCGGCAATGAACTTTCTGGACTGGCAGATTGAGTAGTATGCTTCGGTAATTTCAGCCATAGCCGCCTTCAGCTTGTCATCTACGTAAACTCCGCCGTACTTGCCGAAATAGCCGTTGTTGTCGGGATAGTTGTTAAAATAGGTTGAAAAGTCAATTCCGTTGTAAATCATGATAATATCCTCCGTAAATTAAAATGGTTTATAGTTCGTAAAAAAAGTAATCACAAGCGACGCCATCGTTTTGTTAAAAGCATGATACCCTCCGAATAAAAAATTCCTCTGACCTATGCCCCGTCAGAGGTTTTTCATTCTACATAAAAATAACCCTGACAGAAGCTCTTACTCTGTCAAGGACGAATAAATCTATCCGCGGTGCCACCTTGATTCACGGCAAAGCCGTGCACTTTCAGCAGGGTACAAGCATACCCCCGACAACTAACGTATGCCGCACGTCGCAGAATACTCGGCAAAGCCTTTGACTGCGCCCTCAGCGGTCCATTTGATAATCTGTTTTTCGCACGGTTCTCAGCACCCCGCGCTCTCTGTGGAAGCATAACTACCTTTATCTCCGCCTCAACGGTTTAAATATTTAATTTTTATCAGTATAGCACCTTATTTTTATTTTGTCAATAGTTTTCAGAAAAAATTGTCGGTTTATGAAGGCAAAACCGACCGCGCATATACACGGTCGGTTCTTTATATCAGTCTTCAAACTCTCTCAGCGCCTTTTCAATTTCTTCCGTAGAAGCAAAGAAGGCTTCCGCAACAACAGGGTCAAAATGCGTGCCTGTTTCCTCTCTTATAATAGAATACGCCTTTTCAAGGGGCATTGCATCTTTATAACAGCGCTTTGAAATAAGCGCGTCGAATACATCGGCAACTGCCATGATTCTTGCACAGACAGGTATTTCCTCGCCGCTGAGTCCCTGTGGATAGCCCTTTCCGTTCCACCATTCATGATGGAAATTCGCCATGTCGATTGCAACGCTGAGATAGCTGAAAACACCAAGGGTTTCGGTGGCATTTTCCAGCATTGCCTTGCCCGCCGTGGTATGGGATTTCATAATGCTGAATTCCTCGTCGGTAAGTCTGCCGTTCTTATTGAGGATTGTATCAGAAACGTGGATTTTGCCCATATCATGAAGCGGTGCAGCTACGATCATGTCATTTATGTAGCTGTCAGTGAGCACCTCGGGGAACTTGCCGTCCTGCTGTAATTTTCTCGCTATGATTTCAACATAAGCAGCAGTACGCTTGATATGACCGCCTGTGTTTTCGTCACGGCTTTCGATAATATCCGCCATGGTTACGATTATATTGTGCTGGAATTTTGAAATCTGCTTTGATTTTCTGTCAATATCGTCGATATACTCGGACATATCGGCGATTGTCTTGCCGTAAGCCGTGTACAGCACCTCTATTTCGTCGCCTGTATCAATGGACAGCTTATCAAAGCTTTCCTTCAGCTCACGCCTTGAGTCTGCGTCTGTGTAAGCAAATTTTGCCACTGCCTCCGTCATATCACTTATAGGCTCGGCCAGACGCTTATTTATACGCCAGTTTGCAAAAATATTTACATATATAAGAAGAGAAAGAAACAGGTATATGCTTGTTTTCACCATCTCGACTTTTTCCGCGTTGATACTGCCGTTTCCTATAAAGCCTATGTTTATCTCTTCAAGCATAAACTTGCCGTCTTTATCCCAGCTATTCTGATATATTGTTATCTGACTCGTTTCAAATAACTTTGTCAGAGTCATTTCATTAATCTTGTTTAAATCGCCTTCCCTTGCAACAGCTTCAGTGACAGTTTCCGTTTCGTCAGTCTTATATTCCAGCGAAACCGCATCAATTATATGGCTTTCCTGATTGACTATATAGCCATCCTCGTAAATTGTGGATGATATATAAATACATTCAACCTGTCTTTCCATATCAACATTCAGAACTATTTTTTCAATCACCTCAGGATTATGGGAAAGCACCTTTCCCGCTTTGATTTCTTCAATTGTAAATTCCTCGCTTATTTCATTTGCAATAATAGTGAGAGTATTGAAGGTGGACCTGCTCTGCCCGTTGATTGAATAAATGGTAAATGGCACCTGAAGAATAATAAAACAGATAACAGCGGCAGTGTTCACGATAAGAATAAGCTCCGTCTTTATTGAACGCTTTCTGTAATTCTTCTTGATTACAATATCATTTTCCTTGGGGAACAGCGCATTCAGCCTCTCTCCGAGAGATTTGCTCACTATAAAGTATACCGTTGAAATTGCAAGGAAGAACAGGAAGAAAACAAACGCCTGGATGTTAAGCACCTCCAGGGTAATTGCCTCTTTATCTGAAGATTCAACCCATGATACACTTGAAATTGCAGAGGCGAGAAGCAAACAGCCGACGGGATAATACCAGTATTTTCTTTTCCTCCTGAGAATAGAAAAGGTAAGTATAATCATCGCAACTATAAACAGATAGGAATAATTATCCGACATCAGTGAAAAGGAAAGAGAAGCAATACAGCCCTGAAGAACGCCGCCAATCAGTGTTACGGCTGTCGGCACAATCATAAAAGCGGATACCATTATGCTTTCGGAAATCAGCTCCGCATACATATCAGCGGCGGTAGCCTCCGACATATAGCCGTCCGAAACACCGACAGCGAAAATAGTCATGAATATATTTAAAACAAAACTTACAAGAAGCAGCGCAATATTTGCAATTACACGCTTGCTTACTGTTTTTTTACTCTTCATCAATTATCACCCGACAGTATTATTTATTATAGAACATAAGCCCGAAGCTTTCGGGACCTACATTGCAGAAATTAGCTGCGGAAACATCCTGAATATAAATCTTTTTCCATGATATATATTTTGTCGCTTCATTATATATAAGCTGCTTGTACTCCTCCGTACAGCCTGAAATTGTAATGAAAAGTATTTCATCGGAAACCTTTTTTTCTTTTTTCAGAAGCCTTTTTATGTACTTTTTGGTATAAGAATTTATATTGCCGAGATATATCCCGTCAATCTTCAGCTCGCCGTGCTTTATTCTGATTACGGGCTTGATTTTGAAAAGATCCATAAGATATGAAGCAGTCTGGTTTATACGGTTGTTAGCTGAAGCGTGACAGGTCGTTTTCATGGCAAAGCTGCAATTCACCTTATTACGCAGTTTATGTATTTCAGAGCAGATAGTATCGAAGCTTTCACCCTTCATTGCAAGCTCGCCTGCCGCCATCACCAGAAGTCCTATTCCCTGAGAAAACAACCGCGAATCTATTACATAAACATTTTCCATTTCTCTTGCGGCAGCCAGAGCATTTGCACAGGCAGCGCTTAATCTCCCTGAAACCGCAATGTGAATAACCGAGACGTCCTTATCCTTTGTAAGCTTGCTGAAATAGCTCTTGTACTCGTCAACCGAAGCGGGAGCACTTGAAATTCTGACATCCTTGTTTCCGAAATAATCGCTTAACATACCTGATTCAATCTCTGTACGCTCCTGAAAACGAACATCATTAATCATAATATAAAAAGGTATTGTACATATTGAATATTTCTTTATCATATCATCCGGCAGGTCACAGGCGCAGTCAGCCGAAATAATTATATTATTATTCATCATTCTGCTCCTTTTTCATAACAATAAGGTCTTCAGGCAGCCACTTTACAAGCAGCTGCTTAAGAACATCAAGCTGTATTGGCTTGGACATGAAATCGCTGAATCCTTCCGATGCAAACAGCTCCCTTACATCGTTTTCCGCATGTGCCGTCAGCGCAATAACAGGGGTCTTTTCCTCGCTGTCACTCTCCATGCGGCAAATCTCACGGTATGCTTCAACGCCGCTCATACCCGGCATAAGATGGTCCATGAACACAATATTGAATTTCTTTCTCTTCATAAGCTGAATTGCCTGTATACCGCTCTTAGCCACGCTTATCTTCATATTGTAAGGCTTCATAAGCCCCATAGCAACTCTTAAATTTGTGGGGTTGTCATCAACAATAAGAATATTTGCATCAGGAGCCGTGAAGCTCTCGGGAATATTGTTATCGGCGATACCATTTACAGGCTTGCAGATAATATCACAGAAGCGCTTGATATAAAAGGGCTTATATACATTGGTTATATTTTCTCCGAGAGGAAGCTGACCGTTTCTTTCCTGAACCACCGCAACACACATGCTGTTTGAAAGCTCGTCGAAATACTGTTTATTCCTGAAGTACTCCATTCTGCCTATTATAACATGAGAATAGCTTCCGCTGTCCACCGCCAGCTTGATAGATTCAAAATTCTCGCAGACTGTTCCTTTAATATTGAATCTCTCAACCAGCTTCTCGTATGTACCCGATACAGCCTGTGCCATAAAATCCGGAATTTTTCTCAGGTTGTCATAGCAGATAACACCTGTACATTCGTTATTTTCAAAAGATACCATGGGTGTCTCATCCACAACCGCCTGTGGTATTACCACCTTGAATTCCGTACCCTTACCGTATTCGCTCTTTACGCCTATAACACCGTTCATAAGTATTACAAGCTGTTTGGTAATAGGAAGTCCGAGACCCGTACCTTCGATTTTATGATTCTTTTCCGCGTCAACTCTTGAGTATACGTCAAATATGTGATCAATATACTCGCTTTTTATACCGATACCGCTGTCCTTTACAGAAAAGATAAGATTGATTCCGTATTTTTCCTTTCTGTACGAAACATTCAGCAGTACACCGCCCTCCTGAGTGTATTTCACAGCATTTGTAAGAATATTTATCATTACCTGTCTTATTCTCATTTCATCGCCGTAAAGCAAATCAGGAATATCCGGGTCGCAGTTCACGGAAAACTCGATATTTTTATCGCCCTTGCGAGCAACCGTCATATTGATAACGTCGTTGAGAAGCCGCGAAAAACTGTAACTCTTACAGGACAGCTCCATTTTACCCGAGCCGATTTTTGAAAAGTCAAGCAGGTCGTTTATTATGTTCATCAGGTTCTTGCCTGAATGATAGATACTCTCGTTATTTTCCCTTACACTGTCGGACATGTCTTCGCGCATATTGATTTCGCACATACCTATGATAGCATTCATGGGTGTACGGAGTTCATGGGACATATTGGCAAGAAACTCGCTCTTTGAATGGTTTGAAGCGTCCGCCTTCCTGATAAGCTCCTTCTGCTCCTCCTCAGCTTTATCAAGACGCACGAATATAATCATTGCCATAATAAGGAAAGCCCAGTAAATTATAGGAAAACGTATTCTGTATTCTTCAGTGTACTGATATCCCAGCCCATGAAGCGGAGTCAGCATATACATAGGAACTGTTATACCGAGAAGCAGGCTGAGTATACTGCCGTAGTAAAGATTTATAAGAGCCATACCTGCCACAGGTACAAACAGCAGCCACATTATACTTACCCCGCCGACGCCGCCTTCATAGAGGAAGAAGACCATCAGGGCATATAAAAAGATAACCACGGACCATGACATTATTTTGGGAGACCTTATTTTCGAGAAAACGACAATTGTCAGTATCATGAACAACGTAATCAGGGCGTTGACAACACCCATAATAGTATCTCCGCTGAAAAAGCAGACCACGCTCATGATAAGCGCATAGACGCTTATTAATGAAAAAGCTATGTAAAGTCCGCTTTTGTTGACATTCATACTCTTCTTACGGATATGTAATATATATTCTATGATTTCTTTTATTTTAGACATATTTTTACCTGCCTGTATCAATAATTTCTTGCATAGAGTCGTATAGAATAATTATACTATATCTTTCTCAATTAATCAAGCAATTTTATGCAATTTAT
The DNA here is from genome assembly GCA_017472865.1 of Ruminiclostridium sp. Taxonomy (GTDB): domain Bacteria; phylum Bacillota; class Clostridia; order Oscillospirales; family Ruminococcaceae; genus Ruminiclostridium_E. The sequence continues at coordinate 18,591 of JAFUNV010000070.1, forward strand.
AAAAAATGCGCCAATTTTATTTCAATTTCAATCCCCACATTCTTCTGTTCTCCTTTACTTAAGCCTTTATTTGTGATATAATTAAAAAAACTTATATTAAAAGGCGGTACAATATGCGTATAGATAAATTCATTTCAGAGCAGGCGGGCGTATCACGTTCCGACGCAAAAACAATGCTGAAAAAGGGGCAGGTACTTATCAACGGCAGTATCGTAAAATCTGCCGACGCTAAGATCGACCCCGAAAAGGATATTGTTACAATCGGAGGAAAGAAAATATCCTACCGGAAGTTTATGTATATAATGCTGAACAAGCCCGACGGTGTGGTGTGCGCTACCCGCGACGGCTTAAGCTCCACCGTTCTGGAGCTGCTCCCGCCCGAGCTGAGACGCAAGGGGCTTTTCCCGGCGGGAAGACTGGACAAGGACACCGAAGGCTTTGTTTTTATCACCGATGACGGCGCTCTGGCTCATAAAATGCTGTCGCCGAAAAATCATGTTGAAAAAGAGTATATCGTAACCCTCGAAAAACCTGCGGAGAAGCATTACGAAGAGCTTTTCGCTTCTGGAATGACCATAGACGGCGGCGAGGAATGTCTCCCTGCAAGACTTACATTCACTGATAATCCGCAAATAGTAAGGCTTATTCTTCATGAAGGAAAATATCATCAGGTCAAGCGCATGATGGAGGCGGCAGGCAACAAGGTGACTCATCTGAAGCGCATAAGAATGGGTGGAATAGAGCTTGACCCTGCCCTTTCTGCAGGACAATGCCGCGAAATAACCGCCTGCGAGCTGGAAAATTTATGGGAATAAAAAGTGTAAAGGAATATAACAAAAAAGTCCAAGTCAAATGACTTGGACTTTTTGTCTAACTTGAGCGAAAAAGATTTTTTCAAAAGCTCGCACCGCATTATAATTTTTAGTCCTGCATTTCTTTTTCAGTATATCACATCTGAAAAGAAAACACAAGGGGTTAAAACTCACTCTTGAATAATTCAC
>JAFUNV010000071.1 GCA_017472865.1 Ruminiclostridium sp.
AAAGGACTATGGCGCCGAATATTATCCAACCGGTCATAGCCTCAGTCCTTTCTCGGTCGGGATTATAAGTTATTCTGCCTCGGCAGCCTTCTTTTCAAGCTCCAGTTCCGCCAGTTCGTCGAAGTCAAGCTGGCCTTCCTGATTAGGCAGAGGCGGAAGCTCCTTTAAAGAGGAAATTCCGAAACAGCGGAGGAATGTATCGGTAGTGCGGTAGGCAACAGGTCTGCCGGGGAGGTCGAGACGTCCTGCTTCTTCCAGCAAATCACGCTCAACAAGAGTGTTGACAACGCTGGAGCTGTCGATACCGCGCACCTGCTCAACGAAGGATTTTGTAACAGGCTGGTTATATGCGATAATCGAGAGGGTTTCCATTGCCGCCTGAGATAAAGGCTGTTGCTTTCGTGTTTCCAGTGCGGATTTTATATATGAGGAATATTCGGGACGGGTGGTAATCTGAAAGCCGTTATTGAGACGGATAATCTGAAGTCCGCTTTCCTGAACATTATACCTTCTTTCAAGCTGGTCGATAAGCTTGACGACTGTTTCTTCATCTATACCGCTTGCCTCTGCGAGCTTTTCGGGAGTAATAGGGTCGCCGTGAGCAAACAGCACAGCTTCTATAATTGCTATACTTTCATCAAGTTTCATCTGCGGCTTCCTTTCGTTTCATCATTGTGAGATATTCACCGTCCTCGGAAAATTCAACCCTTGAGTGCTTTGAAAGCTCTAAGAGAGCCAGAAAAGTAGCAACCTGTGCCGAGCGGTTCTGACCGCGGTACAGCGCCTTTATTTCAACGGTTTCGCCGTGGCGGATTTTTTTCAGTACATACATGACCTTTGTGAACACGCTTACATAATTCTGTACCACAATAGGCTTCAGCACCTGTTTTGCTTCATTTTTCAGCTTTTCACTCTTGTTGCTGACAGCGGAGAAGCTGTCCACAAGCTCGTATTTGTCATGCTGGTTGCGGTATGTATTGTCAACAGGTATATCCATAGGGTCGCGGACAAAGATATTATCACCGATAAAGTGTCGTTTGAGCCTTTCGGCGACAGCCTTGCAGAGGGCATATTCAATAAGCCTTCCTGTAAGCTCCTTTTTCAGCTCTTCAACCTCGTGCTTCGGGAGAAGCGCCGCGGTTTTTATTAGTATCAGGTGCGCCGCCATTTCCACGAACTCGCCCGCTACTTCAATATCAGCCTCCTGCATTTTTTCAAGATACAAAAGGAACTGCTCTAAAAGTATGGAAATTTCGATATCGCGGATATTCAGCTTATGCTTTCGTATAAGGTCAAGCATAAGGTCGAGAGGACCCTCATAGATTTCCAGCTTAAAGCTTAATTCTTCCATTTTCTACCGTCCTCAGCAGATAAAGCCTGTGATGAAGTCGAGACCTGCATAAATTGCGTTCGATATGAAGCCAAAAGGGAGACTGAGTATTCCTGTATAGAAAAGGAACAGCATACCGTACATTATATATCTTTCGTATTTCATGATTCCGAAGTAGATTTTATTGGGAAGGAAAGAGAAGAAAACGCGAGAGCCGTCAAAGGGCGGAATAGGAAGAAGATTGAAAACGCCGTTGTAGAGACTTATTTCAACTATCATGAACATAGCCATAGTAAGATAAGCTGTAACCTGAGTGTCAGCTCCGAAAACAAAAATAAGCTTTCCGATAATCATTGCCACAAGAGAAAGAACGATATTTGCAAGCGGTCCGGCAGCGGCAGTGAGCGCCATAGCTGCTCTCATTGACACCTTCCTTGCACGGTAAGGCTGTACAGGAACGGGCTTAGCCCAGCCTACACCGAAAAGCAGAATACCGATTGTACCCACAGGGTCGAGGTGAGCAAGGGGGTTGAGAGTTATTCTGCCCTGCTCTTCAGCAGTATGGTCGCCCAGAAATTTAGCCATAAAGGCGTGTGCACATTCATGTATGGGGAAAACGATTAAAAGTATTACCAGATATGAAAAAACTGTAATTACAGCAACGGCAGGGTCTTCTGCCGAAAATAATGCTCGAATCATAATATCTCCTTAAATTCATAAAATTACAATCATATTTTATTATACTATATTAATAAAGAATTTGCAAGGGTTTTCGCAAAAAAACGCTGATTATAACTAAATTCACGAGTTGTGTTCTTCTGCAACAAACCTCCACTCTATTTTGCTCCAGTATTCGCCTGCGTAATCAACGCCCACACGGGGTTTTGTAACATAACTGCAGGTATAGCCGTCGTCCTCCAGCCAGATTTCCTCGCTTGTGATAAGGTCGGCTTTATTGAGTCTGCGGTCAATACCCAGATATTTCGTGAGCTTTGCTGGGCCGTTGTAATCTTCACAGCAGCGTATAAGCACCGCCTCGGGGCTGTCAACTCTGCCGCAGACAACATTGAACATATTATGCATACCGTAAATCAGATAAACGTAGGAAACACCGCCGCGACCGAACATTACCGAGGTGCGCTCGGTTTTGCCCTTGCTTGCGTGGCAGGCCAAATCGCCTGTGCCCATGTAGCATTCTGTTTCAGTTATGCGGAGCTTCTTTATTTCTCCGTTTATTTTTGTGCAGAGCAGCTTGCCCAGAAGCAGGGGTGCCAGCTCCAGCGCAGTTTTTGAAAAAAATTCCAAATCGGTTATTTTTGACACGACAATTGCCTCCTTTTGACTGTTTAATTATGCTGATAATGATAATACTATTTCTGAGCGTAATCACCTTGAAGAAATTGTGTTGATATGCTGAAAATACCTTCAGAAACGAGGTTATAAAATGAAAAAGCTTTTTGGAAAAAAGAAAGACCCCATGGAAAAGGCAATGGAGGTTGCTGAGACTCCTCAGAAGCCGCTTACCGACCCTTACGGAATGTATACGGGCGTGCCTGCCGACCCTAAGGAAAAGCCTGTACAGGATGCCGATGACCTTTAAAATATCGGGGCGGATTGGCATAATCCGCCCTGTTTTTGGTTGACAGGCAAAGTGATTTGTGATACAATTAAAGTTGGTGCTTTTATCTATTACAGAACAGGACGGCGATAATATGAAAAAAAGAAAAATTCAATATTTGCTGCTTTCGGCTGCCGTACTGCTCTGCGGCTGCTCACAGCAGCAGGAGGAAAGTAGGGGTACGTTCCCAGAGGGTGTTGAAATGTCAACAGAAGCTACGGCAAAGCCTGCGGAAAGCATTGAAATCACCGCGACCACAACTCTTGCGCTGACTACTCCGCCCGAAACGGAGAAAGGGTCGGCTGTTATCGCTTTTGCGGGTGACACTACCCAGTCTGACGTTTTTGCGGAAGCTACTTCGTGGCGCTCAATGGCGTATCCCTTTGAAGATGTTGCAGATATTTTCAAGGGTGCAGATATTTCCTTCGTAAATCTTGAAACCTGCGTCAGTGACAGAGGTGAAAGCGAGAAAAAGGAAGGTCTGGGCTTCCGTACCGAGCCTGAATATCTTCAGGTGTACACTGAGGCGGGAATTGACATAGTTTCCTGCGCCAATAACCATGTGCGTGATTTCGGCATGGAGGCGCTGGGTGATACCTTTATGAATCTTACAGATTACGGGATTGACTATATCGGTGCAGGCAACAACATTACCGAAGCGGAAAAGCTGGTTACCTATGAGGTGAACGGATTAACCCTCGGCTTTACTGCCTGCAACATGATAAATATGAACCCCACATGGTATGCAAATGATGAAAGAGCGGGGCTTAACTGCGTGGATTTTGCGGCATCGGAGGAGTATCTGAGCCTTATTTCCGAGTACGACAGAAAATGCGACGTGCTTTTTGTTTCGGTGCACTGGGGTGTTGAATATTCAAATGCAATAACGGAGGAGCAGGAGCAGTTCGCGCACTTGCTCTGTGACAACGGCGCAGATATAATCCTCGGGCATCATCCCCATGTTCTTCAGCCCATAGAGAGCTATAACGACAGCATGATTTTTTACAGCCTCGGTAATTTCCTGTTTTATAAGATGGACGATTACGCAGGCATGACGGCAATTTTTGAAATTGAAGCGGATAAAAACGGCTTTGTAAGCGGAAGGCTTTCGCCTGTTTTCATATCCAACTGCAAATCCAATCTCCTTGATACTGATGATGAAATGTACGGTGAGATTATCGAGCTCTGCCGCAGCATTTCTGAACCCTACGGAGTAAATATAACCCCAGACGGAGGAATTGAACCTATAAGATGAAGTTGAAAAGAATAACCGCCCTGCTGTTGGGGTGTTCAATGCTGTGCGGCTGTACAGCTGACGCTGTGCAGGCTAATACGCTGCCTGCGGCGGCATACATATCTTCGGAGGAAGAAACCACAACCGCTCCTGTGCTTACTACGTCAGATACCACAGAGGGGATAACTGCACAGGCTATGACGTCTGCAACTACCACGGTGACAGCTGAAACCACAACGGAGGCTGTCACAACCACAACAGAAATTACCACAACTGCGGAAACTACAACTACTGCAACTGAGACAACAGCGGTAACTACCGAAAAGACAATTGCCACCCGTCCGCAAAGACCTGTGGTTTATAAGAATACAATTGAAATTCTTGGCCCTAACGTGGTTTACACGGGAGAAAGCTTTGATTTCGGTTATAAAATAAGCCACCGCAATGCTGAGCGTGCTTCGGTGTTATGGCAGTGCGAAGGCGATGCGGGAAGTCTCGATAAGGACGGAAATTTCACGGCTGAGAAAAAGGGTACTGTCAAGCTTAAAATCTCTGATATTTCCAACGGGCTTACTGATACACTGACAGTTCATGTCGTTGATTCGCCCGAGGATATAGATTTTGTATGCGAGGTAAGTGGTATTCCAATCGCAAACAAGACCTATCCTGTTCCGAAGGATTACGACCCCGGATTGCTCAGCGAAACCTACAATGCTTTTCTTGAACTGAAGCAGGCGGCTTATGAAGAGGGTCTGGAAATAAACTTTATGTCGGGTTTCCGTTCTTACGGCGAGCAGACAGAGGTTTATGCAGGCTGGTATGAGGAATATGCAGACGAAGCTGACCGTGTTTCTGCCCGACCGGGTCATTCCGAGCACCAGCTTGGGCTTGCCATTGACGTAAACTCCATAGAATTTACCTTTGCGGATACACCCGAGGGCTTATGGCTGGCGGAGAACTGCTGGAAATACGGCTTTATTATCCGCTATAAAGAGGGAACTGAGCACATTACGGGTTATATGTATGAGCCGTGGCATATAAGATATCTCGGAAACGAGCTTGCCGAAGAGGTTCATTTCAGCGGACTTACTCTTGAAGAATATCTGGGAATTGATTCATGGTACAGGATTGAGGAGTATGTTTTTGAGACAGAGGAAACGGGAGAATAATATGAAGAACATATCGGAAGATGACGAGATAATGGATGAGGATTTTGTTATCACCGAAGAAGAAATGAGTGTAACCGACGATGAAGAAGAGCCTGAGGAAAAACGAAAGCTTACAAGCGGAATGAGTACAGGCTGTGTTATACTTTTTTATCTGGCTATAATTTTTATCATCTTTATGATTTTATCGTTCGTGGGGCTTTATGAATTTGTTTCGTCACACGGAGGAGCAATAAACTGATTAATACAAAAAATGCCGCAGGCAAAACCTGCGGCATTTCTTTATATGGAATTTAAGCGTTGTTAGCTTCCTTTTCCTTTTTCTTTGCTTCGATATCAGCGAGGGCAGCCTTTCTGGAAAGACCAATCTTGCCCTGATTGTCAATCTTGATAATCTTAACGATAATCTGGTCGCCTACGTCGCATACGTCCTCAACCTTTTCTACGCGGCGGTTTTCGAGCTCGGAGATATGAACCATACCTTCCTTGCCGGGAGCAAACTCAACGAATGCGCCGAATTCCTTAACGCGTACAACCTTACCCTTGTAGATAGCGCCGATTTCGGGTTCAGTTACAATAGACTTGATAGTTTCAAGACAAGCGTTAGCCTTTTCGCCGTTGGTGCCGCAGATAAATACGTTGCCTTCTTCGTCAATATCAATCTTGACTTCAAAGTCAGCGCAGAGCTTCTGGATAACCTTACCGCCTGTACCGATAACCTCTCTTATCTTATCAACGGGAACCTTTGTGCTTATCATCTTTGGAGCATATTCGTTGACTGTTGCTCTGGGAGCAGGGATAGCCTTGAGCATTACCTCGTCAAGAATCTTGATTCTTGCCTTGTGTGTCTTAGCAAAAGCGTCAGCGATGATTTCGGGTGTAAGACCGTCAATCTTGAGGTCCATCTGGATAGCTGTGATACCCTTGTGAGTACCGCCAACCTTGAAGTCCATATCGCCGTAGAAGTCTTCGAGACCCTGAATATCAACCATAGTCATCCAGCGGTCGCCTTCGGTGATAAGACCGCAGGAGATACCTGCAACGGGTGCCTTGATCGGAACACCTGCGTCCATAAGCGCGAGGGTAGAGCCGCAGATAGAAGCCTGAGATGTGGAACCGTTGGAAGAAAGAACTTCAGATACGAGTCTGATAGCGTAGGGGAATTCTTCAACGGGAGGAATAACGGGTTCAAGCGCTCTCTGAGCAAGTGCACCGTGACCGATTTCACGTCTGCCGGGACCTCTGCTTGCCTTGGTTTCACCGACGGAGTAAGCAGGGAAGTTGTAGTGATGCATATATCTCTTGGTGTCTTCTTCGTCGATACCTTCGAGCTTCTGAGCGTCGCTTACAGGACCGAGGGTCGCAACGGTAAGAACCTGAGTCTGACCTCTTGTAAAGAGACCGGAACCATGAACTCTGGGGAGAAGGGAAACTTCGGAAGCGAGAGGACGCATATCGTCCATGCCTCTGCCGTCAACACGCTTCTGCTCGTCGAGGAGCCAGCGTCTTACGATAACCTTCTGGAGCTTGTAGATAGCTTCGTCAATCATAGAAGCCTGATCGGGGTAAATTTCATCATACTTTTCGTTAATAGCGTCCTTGATAGGCTGGAGTCTTGCTTCACGAATATTATTGTCGTCTGTATCAAGTGCAAACTTAACCTGGTCGCCGAATTCGTCCATAAGAGAATCGATAAGATTGTGGTCAATTTCCATGGAGGTGAATTCAAACTTGGGCTTGCCGATAGCAGCCTGGATTTCCTTGATGAAAGGAATGATAGACTTGTTGATTTCCTCGTGACCTGCCATAATAGCCTTGAGCATTGTGTCGTCGTCAACTTCGTTGGCGCCTGCTTCAATCATTACAACCTTCTTTTCGCTGGAAGCTACTGTAAGCTGTAAGTCGGACTTTGCGCGCTGTTCAGCGTCGGGCATGAGCACGATTTCGCCATCAACGAGACCTACGGAGATACCGCCGATAGGACCGTTCCACGGAATATCGGAAATTGTAACGGCTACGGAAGCGCCAATCATGGAGAGAATTTCGGGCTGGGTGTCGGGGTCAACGGCGAGAACTGTCATAACGATAGCTACGTCGTTTCTCATATCCTTGGGGAAAAGGGGACGCATAGGACGGTCAACCACACGGGAGGTGAGGATAGCCTTTTCGCTGGGTCTGCCTTCTCTCTTGAGGAAGCCGCCGGGAATCTTACCTACGGAGTAGAGCTTTTCTTCGTAATCTACGGAGAGAGGGAAGAAGTCAACACCGTCGCGGGGCTTGGGGCTTGCTGTAACGTTTACCATTACAACGGATTCGCCATAGCGGATCCAGCAGGAGCCGTTAGCGAGACCGCATACCTTGCCTGTTTCGACGGTAAGCTCTCTGCCGGCAAAAGTAGTTTTAAAGGTTCTGTAATTGTCGAACATTTCTGTTCCTCCTTGTATTTTTATTTTCACAAGGTACAGATTTTAGCAATAAAGTCAGCCTGAAATAAAAGCTTTCAGACTCAGTTTACCGCTAAAATTCTCTGTACCTTAAAGTGCGGGATTGGTAAAAAGGGCAGAACGGACTGCCGTTCTACCCCTTCCGATGCCATAATTACTTACGGATACCGAGCTTTGCGATGATTGCACGGTAACGTTCGATGTCCTTCTTCTGAAGGTAACCGAGAAGGTTACGTCTTTTACCAACCATCTTGAAAAGACCGCGTCTGGAGTGGTGGTCCTTCTGGTGAGTCTTTAAGTGTTCGGTAAGATCGTTAATTCTCTTTGTGAGAATAGCAATCTGTACTTCGGGGGAACCTGTGTCGTTTTCGCTTGTGCGGTTCGCCTCGATGATAGCTGTTTTTTCGTCCTTGAGCATCATGATAAATACACCTCTTTAAAATTATTTGCACTCACATAGCGAAGGGCAGCAGTGTTTCTCCTTCAGGAGCATAAGCCTCAGCGCCAAGTGTGTGTAACTGCACAACACAGCAAAATTATTATAGCATATATTTTCCGCTTTGTAAAGAGTTTTTTTGAAATTATTTTACGCTTTTTTCGCCTTTTGCAATTGACAATTACCGCATTAAAGTGTATAATGTAAACAGATTAATTTTTTCGGAAAGGTCAGGTAATAAAAATGGCTCTTATAAATACTATGGAAGAAATTGTGGATAACAAAATCGCGGAGCTTATGGAGCAGTCCGACTGCTGCAAATGCGAGCAATGTCACGAGGATATCAAGTGCCTTGCACTCAACGCACTCCCCGCAAAATATGTAAGCACCACCAAGGGCGAGCTTTTCTCAAAGCTTTCCAACGCAATGATAAAGCAGCATTCCATCGACGTGAACATTGCCTGCCTCAATGCGATTGAGTTTGTGAAGACTCACCCCAAGCATAACTGATTAAATGTTCATAAATAAGTTCGGGCGACCATAGGTCGCCCTTATGTTTTTTATACAACAATGTAGCAGTAGGAGCGAACTGAATTCACCCGTTTTATGATACCTGTTTTTAAACACCCTTATACTCGTTCAATCTATATATTTTTTCTTTAACCGAGAAGCTTTCGATAAAAGGAACTCCGTTCTTATATATCCAGCGTTCGATATATTCTGGTGCAAAAGTAAACAATCTTTCATTTTTAAGCGAAGTGTAAGCGTCAAATGACCCTTTGAAGCAATCGCTGAAGCAGTCGCAGAACGGCTTGTTATCAAGCGGATGACCTATTTCCCTGCATAAGCCTTCTATCTGGATATTGTCGGCACACAAAGCAGCATTAGGATTTAGCAAAAGCTGATGATATTTTCTGAAGGTAATGTCTGTTTGAAAATAAAATATGCCATTAATCTGTACAACGCTCATCATTCGTGATGAAACCATATCATTTTCAGAGGTTGACAGCACCATTTTTCTGCCTTTTCCGAAATCAGACAAAAAGGCTTTGTATTCGGAAGAGAATATATCCATTATTATTCCTCGTCGTCATCAAGATTTACTCTAAGGAACGGGCTTGCCTTGGCATTGCCGAAAAGTGCGTTCATAACGTGCTTTGTCTTGTGTGAAACGGGCATACCGTCTGCGTCAAGCTCCTCTTCCTCACTCATAAAGCCATCGTTACGGTTCATTCCTTCGAGAATACCGGCAAAATCAGCCCTTTCGGGCTTATTTTCGGTCTGAGGCTCAGTTCGGGGTGTGCTTATGTTGCGGTAAGCGGAGAAGGCCTTTGCGGAAACGGCGGGTGCAGCCTGAGGAACAGGCGGAATCTCTTCCTTCTGAGCGACAGCTTCAACCTCGTCGGCTGAAATCTGACCTTCAATCTGAACCTCCTCTTCGGCTTCCTTTTCTTCCTGTTCACGTTTGTATTTTTCAAGAGGCTCCTTGATTTTCTCATAGGGAGAAGGCTCGATATATGCGTTGAAGGCAGGCTTTTTCGGGACGAAAACCTTAACGTCCTCTTCAATTTCCCGCTTGGTGCGGAAAACCTTGACGTCCTCGTCTTCAGGTTCGGGTCTGCGCACGCGCGGTTCATTATAAAGCGGTCGGCTTTCAAAAGGCACAGCCTTTTTCTCAGCTTCACCATTGGGGATTACCACGGATTTCGGCTTTACAGCGTCAAAAGCATTCTCTTTATAACCTGTATTCACAGCTCCGCCGCGGATAACCTTAGTGGTGGGCTTGGGCTGGGCATACTGGGGTACGGCCTGAGGATAATACGCCTGGGGCTGCTGACGCTGATTTGCATTAGCGGCGAAAAGGCGGCGAACTGCTTCAAGGGCTGCCTTTTCCGATTCGGCGAGACTCTGCTGCTTGGGCGGTGCGGGTCGCTCAACACGCTCGAAAACGAATTTCCGCACTTCCTTTCCCGATTCGGTTATTTCAATAGGCTCTTCCTTTGGCTCGGGCGTGGGCGGAGGCGGAGGCATACGCTTTTTTGAAGCGAATTCGTCTCCTCTTGAAAGCTCAATGAAATCTTCGAGGTCGCTTTCGCCTGCTGCGCCTGTCAGAAGCTTTTCTTTAAGTCTCAGGTCTGCCTGATACCATATAGAAAAATCGCGCTGGGTCATGTCTATGTTGACTCTTGCTGCCATTTCTTTGTAAAGAGCCTCCAGCTTTTCGTTTACATAGGCTTTGTCAAGGGGTTCATTCTTCGGTTCTACAACCACAAAATCAGGCTCGTCCGCTATGGGCAGCTTAACAGGTGTTTCCTTTCCGCTGTTCATAACGTCAATACATACAGAGCCATCCTTCTGTGGGCGGTTGCAGTATTCGTAGGGATATTCCTCGTCACGCAGATAATATTCACCGCATCTGGGACATTTGTGGAGAAAACCGCCGCTTTCGATAATTGCGTCAATCTCCAGGTCTATCACAGCCTTGAAGGAGGCGGGTATGTACACGTGCTGAGGGGTTCCTGACATGGATTTGATGATAGTATTTACAAGACTGTCATTCTTGTCGGGGATATATGTTTTTATAACCGAGAAGGCGTCCATAGCCGTCTGGTCGGAAAGCTGGGGGTTGGATTTTGCCTTGTAGGGCTTTTCGGGATAGTCCATCTTATCCAGAACGTTGCGGACTATTTCCTTTGAAGCGTTTGAAAGCACAAAGGGGGAGTTCGGAACCCTGCCTATGGAATAAAGGCTGGAAGCGCCCATTTCCTCAACGGGAAAGCCCTGTTCGTTGGCGGCAACATTGAACATAAGGTCGAAATAGTTTGCACGGCAGCCTGCTTCGGCGGCGGAATTAAGTTCAACGCCGAATACGAAATCAACCTTGCGCTGGGCATATTCCTGAAGCTTAAGCAGGTTTACCCATTCGTTGATTGCACGGTTATGGCGGTATTCCGAAAGGCGCGAGAACACTGCCTTCTCGAAATCGTTCTTGCAGCGCATGAAGCTCTGCCAGAGAGTGCCTGTGCCTATTTCGCTCTGTCGGCAGAGATATTCTATCCAGCAGTCGATAACGATTTTTTCAAACGTTGTACGCATATTCTGCTCATAGTATTTATGGCAGCCAGAAATGGAGTTGCGTATTGAATATACGTCCTCCATATTGAACTCTCCCGTGCGGTTTGCAAGGCGGCAGAGGTCGGTACAGTGGTTTAAAAACAGAGTAAAATCGTACTTGCAGAAATTTATTAAATTGTTGGGGTAAAGCAGGGTGTAGATTTCGCTTGAATTTTTTCCTGTTATATTAAGCTGTCGGGTCATTCTTACAACCATTCCTTCCTTTAAAGGATTTATTCGGTAACAGCGGTATCTTCGGGTGCAGAGGTAGTCTCCGCTTCTTCTTCCTCGTCAAATATAATCGGCTTCTTTACGCCCGATTCGGAGGTTTCTTCCTCTTCCTCTTCGGGTGTACGCTGTTTTATGAAAAGCTCGGGGATATTCTTGGTTCTTCCGTCTATAAACAGCTCTTCGTCGGTTATCCAGTGATATTCCAGTTCGTCAAGATGCACCGTAACCAGAACGCGGAGGCTGTCAAAATGGCGGTAGGCGTTGAGGAAGGGAAGCTGGACGTCGTTTTCACATTCCTCAACATAGAAGCTGGCCGAAACACGTTCGGGGTTATCATCGTCAATATAAGTAACAAGACGGTATGTGCTGTCGGGAGAATAAACATAGCTGTATGTGCGGTTGTCAAGGTCGCAGTAGTCCTTCAGGAGCAGCGACTGAGGGGTGAGGTTGAAGTGGAGCAGGGTGAGATATACCAGCGCGCCTACTACGAACATAAGAAGGTAAATTGTACCAAGCACGGTCTTTAGGGTTTCTCCTGCACCGCTTGCCAGAAAGACAAAAGCGCAGATTACCAGCGGAGGGATAAGCATGTACCAGTTGCCGAAATCTATAATCATCATCAGGAAAATCAGCAAGGGTGATATACACAGGCAGAATCTGGTGAGAATCTGATTACGTGTGTAGAACATGAGACCGCCGAGTACGAAGTTCACCAGAACGTATAACAAAAACAGGGCGATAGGGTTAAGAGGCTCCATGGAATATGCGAAAGCGAGCCAGTCAACATAGCCTATAAAAAGCGGGAATAAGGGCGAAAACAGTGCAAAAAACCGTTTGCACCATTTATTCTTGAAAAAATTTATGACTTTATCCATTTATATGAATCCTTTCCTTGTTCACAGGGGCTATGCCGTAAAACAGCATAAAAACCCAATATATAATATTATTGTACACGAAAACGCCGTGAATTTCAATACTATTGCAAAAATTTTTCATTTTTTGTTAAAATTATTGACAAGCGGAGGCGGATATGCTATAATGACAACGCAAAATTCAATACTCCGTGAGGGAGTAGCAAGCGTTTATAACGTAACAAGTCAACATACTGGTTAGGTAATGTTCATGCGGTTTTCCGACTACGCAGTCATGCTTTTTGGACGGGCATAAGGTTTTCAAGAGGCGGAAATTCCCGCAGGTGTTGCCTGCCTGGCTTGTTTTAATTTGCGAGACTCATGGTATAACTGCAAAGCTATACCTGCGTCTTTTTACTTTACAGATACGGCTCAGGTACAGCGTGCCTGAGCTTTTTTGTTTTAAGGTTTATCACGGCCTTTACATAAAAAGGGACTGACCCGAATACTTTTATAAAAACGAAAGGACAAAACAATCATGGAATGGAGCTTTATTTTTTTCTTTAACAGCGCGCTTCTCGGCGTAGGACTTGCTATGGACGCTTTTTCGGTGTCTCTCGCCAACGGACTTAACGAGCCGAAAATGAAAAAATCAAAGATGGCGCTTATTGCGGGGGTTTTCGCTGTTTTTCAGGCACTTATGCCTATGCTGGGCTGGATATGCGTACACACCATAGTTGAGGTTTTCGGCGCATTTGAAGCGCTTATCCCGTGGATAGCCCTGATTCTGCTTGGATTTATCGGCGGAAAAATGCTCTATGACGGCATTAAGGGCGGTGAAGAGGAAGACGGATTGAAAGAAACTACCATAGGCGCGCTTATGCTTCAGGGTGTTGCGACTTCAATTGACGCACTTTCCGTAGGCTTCACCATAGCGGAGTACGGCTGGCTTATGGCGCTTGTCTGTTCCCTTATCATTGCGGTCGTTACCTTCGGTATCTGCACGGTCGGGCTTATTATAGGGAAGAAATTCGGAACTAAGCTCAGCGGAAAGGCGTCAATTCTCGGCGGTGCTATTCTGATATTCATAGGTGTTGAAATTTTCGTTTCCAATGTATTTTTCGGGTAAGCTATTTGCTTAAAGCAAGACAGCTTAACTTATTAGGTTATTGCTTTTAGTCATAAGTGTGAAATGAAAACGATTAAAAAATTTTTTGTATGGACATTTCGTGGAAATTGCTGAAATTGCATGGATTTTGAAGAAAATTCGTGTTAATATTATTTTAATGAATAAACACGAGGAGGCTATTCCCCATGAATATTGCAGTTGCACAGTCAGGCGGTCCTACCTGCGCCATAAATGCGTCTCTTGTAGGCGTTTACAGCGAGGCTCTCAAAACCAATGGCATTGACGCTGTTTTCGGTTCAATCAACGGTATCGAGGGTATAATAAAGGACAATCTCATTAATCTTAAAACAATGATAAAGACCAACGAGGATATGGAACTTTTAAAGCAGACTCCTTCCACCGTTCTCGGCTCATGCCGTTATAAGCTGCCCGACCCCGACGAAGCAGGCGAGGTTTACGAAAAGATAATGTCATGCTTTGAAAAGCATGATATAAAGGCATTTTTCTATATCGGCGGAAATGATTCCATGGATACCGTGGACAAGCTTTCAAAATACGCCGCAAAAACAGGCGCAGATGTTAAGATTATCGGTATTCCAAAGACTATCGACAACGACCTCTGTTTCACCGACCACACTCCCGGCTTCGGCTCTGCGGCAAAATACACTGCGACAACAGTGCAGGAAATTATCCGTGACAGCTCGGTTTACAGTATTGAATCCGTAACAATTATTGAGATTATGGGACGCCATGCAGGCTGGCTCACTGCGTCAACCTGCGTTCTTCGTGCAAACGGCGAGGCAGCTCCTCACCTTATATATCTTCCCGAAGCAAGCTTCAGTGCAGAAAAGTTTCTTGCTGATGTAAGACGCGAGCAGGCAAAGCACAAGGCAGTAATTATTGCGGTTTCCGAGGGTATGGAGCTTGAAGATGACGAGTTCCGTTCGGGCGCTACGGATAATTTCGGTCATAAGTATCTTTCCGGTGTAGGTAAGCGCCTTGAAAATCTTGTGCGGGACAAAATAGGCTGTAAGGCGCGCTCGATTGAGCTTAACGTAATGCAGCGCTGTTCTTCTCATATAGGTTCAAAAACCGATATCGACGAATCTGTTGCAATCGGTGCGGCAGGCGTAAGAGCTGCACTCAAGGGCGAAAGCGGAAAGATGATGGCATTCCGCCGTCTGAGCGATATACCCTATGTTGTGGATATTATTTCCGTACCTGCAAGTGAGGTTGCAAACCAGGAAAAGATGTTCCCGAAGGAATGGATTGCCGCAGACGGTACTGATGTTACCGAAAATGCCTACAAGTATTTTCTGCCTCTTATTCAGGGTGAACAGGTGCTCCGTAAGCAGAATGGTCTGCCTGTACATTTTAAAATACGCGAAGAAATTTTAAGAGGGTAATTATATTATAAAAAGCGAACGCAAACGTTTCTGCTATAAATAAGTTTTTAATCCCACCGTTGAAATAATGGTGGGATTAATTGCTTTTGCTGCAGCAATAAAATACGGCAGGAGACTCATTTTCCTTGTTGATTATTCCCGTACCCGGAAAAACAGAGTGAGGTGCTTAAAAACAATGCAAATTTCCTTTTCAAAATAACTCCCCCTTATCTGTCTGAATTATACCACAGCTTATACATGAAAAGCAATTACAAAGTGGTTACAAATTATTACAAAACGGTTACAATTTTAGGGAATATGAAAAAGCCGATGAGTAAGAACCCATCGGCTTTCGGTTAAATTATCAGCTTATTGCAGAATGACTGTGAATGTAGAATTCCTCCTGGCTTGGCTGCCATGCCTTTTCCTTCGGCGGGAAAAGAGCGTCGAATTTTTCAACGGCCTCGGCGTCGTCGCAGAGCGACTCAGCCGCGCTGGGGAAGTAAAACCACCTTCTGCCGTCAAGCGCCCCTGTGCGGAGCTCTTTTACAAGCAGGGCAGCAGGGAAAACACCGCCTTCAAAGCACACATTGTATTTTTTACAGCTCTTGTATCCGCGGGCAACGTAGTTATCGGGGTTGCCGAAATTCACAACAACATCATACCCCATTTTCAGTGCTATACCAAAGGTATGTTCGAGCAGTATTCTGCTGAAGCCCTTTCTCTGGTAGTCGGGGTGAACGCAGAGAGGACCCATGGTAACAACCTGCTTTTCCGTGCCGTTTTCGTCTTTGAGCAACGCCTTTGTGTACATTACATTGCCGATGATTTTTCCGTCAGCTTCGATTACATAATCAAGCTCGGGAATAAAATCCTCATGCTGTCTCAGTATGTGAATAAAATAGTGTTCGTGGCACCCTGGGACGCTTAAATTCCAGAATGCTTCACGGGCAAGGTTTTCTGTTTCACGATAGTCTTTTTCTGTTTCCAAACGGATAATATAGTCATTTTTGTTCATTGTTTTTCCTCCTGAAAGTGTTGACCGGACACGGGAGGTTTGTGTGAGAATGTATTCGCAAACCTCCCGTTTACGCTACTATCTCAGGTCTGTTATTTTTCTTCAAACAACAATCTCCTTAAAATTTAATCAATAAATATCACAATGATATTCATTACTGAAAGTATAGCACAGTGCGCAAGGCTTGTCAACAGCATATTATTCGCCTATTTTTATAACGCCCTGCTTTATGAGTTTAAGAACATGGTCTACTATATCGGGGTCGAACTGTTTTCCCTTATTCTTTTCCAGCTCGTCTAAGATTACCTCTTTTGTAAGCTTAGGACGGTAGCATCTGTTGCTGTTCATGGCATCAAGGGAATCGGCTACACAGATTATTCGCGCTATAAGCGGGATTTCTTCGCCCTTAAGTCCTTTCGGATATCCCTTTCCGTCATAACGTTCATGGTGATAAAGCGCGCCGAGGTTCATATCCTTAATGGAGCTGAAATCACGGAGCATATCTCCGCCCACCTTTGTATGACGCTTGATAACCTCATATTCTTCGTCGGTAAGTCTGGCAGGCTTCTGAAGAATATTAACAGGGATAGCTATTTTTCCACAGTCGTGCATAAGAGCAATACAGCGTATATCGTTGCATTCCTTTGAGGAATATCCCATTTCGTCTGCAAGAGCAAATGAGATTTCCGCAACACGCTCGGAATGACCTTTGGTGTTCGGGTCTTTTGCTTCTACGAAATTAATGAAGGTTTTTATTGACTGGTCGATAATCTGCGCGTCGTGCTTCTGCTGCTTCAGCAGCTTTCTTACACGTATGTGGGAAACTGCAAGAGCAATTATCAGCACAAGCCACATGATATCAACGCCCACAATTGCAATGAATAAAGGGTCGTCCCAGGCATTTCTGCTTAAATGATAATGAAAGACAACATTATCGAAAACAGGTGCATAATCAAGCCCCTTATCGGGAACGTACACGATAAATCCGACTATGGCGGAGCTGTTTACCTCTTCGGTTTCAGAGGCAGGCTCAAGGGGATATTCGTTATCTGCCTTGCTGGGGCAGTAAATGAATTTATCGCCTTTGTCAAGTGGAATCATAGGGCCTGTATGGTCTATGTAATAGTCAAGCTCTATGGGAACGCTCTGGTATTCACGAAGGTCGATAAGCTGAACCTTTTCTTCTGTTCCTGAGCTCTGGTGAAATTCCAGCTTTCCGTTCCAGCCGTTATTGAGCCACATGAATTCAGGCATATAGACGTCCGCTGTCCAGTCGGTAATTACTGCGTCGCCTGTATTTGTGATAACTATTTCATAAATTATACCGACGCTTGGACCGTGAAGAATGTTTTTATTTTCGTCCCGGATAGGGTCTTTAAGCCATGCGCCGGAATCTCCGCCGCGCGGTCCGATTTTTACGTCAAAATCCGAAAGGGAATATGTAGTGCCATCGAATGAACCTGACGAAAGCGCAGTCTCCTTCATGTTCTTACTTTCGCTTTTTACTGAGCAGTAATAGACTGCAATTACAGCAAATGTAACAACATAGGCAATTGATATGAGGATTATTGCGGCAATGTCCTTGCTTAATTTTTTCATGCTGCACCTCCCGAGATATACTTTTATAATTATTATATCCTATATGACTAAGGGTGTCAATAGGACGCGGGCAGTATCAGGCTTTTTTGCTGTTTTTTAAGGTAAACTGAACCTGTATCTGATAATAATGTCAAGTATATGATATATACGGGTTTTCGCGCACATTGCGGAATCAACCGCACAGATACTGCCCCGCCTGAACACGCCACATTTCAGCGTACTTACCTTTGCGTGAGAGGAGCTCTGTGTGGCTGCCTTCCTCGATAATTCTACCTTTTTCAAGCATATAGATACGGTCGGCAATTCGTGTGGTGGAAAGACGGTGCGAGATGAACACCACTGACTTGTTTTCCGCCGCTGTAAGCATTGAGTGGTTGAGGTGATACTCAGCAATGGGGTCGAGTGCCGAGCTTGGCTCGTCAAGAATAATTAGGTTAGCGTCCTTGTAGAACACACGGGCAACTGCAAGCTTCTGTCCCTCGCCGCCCGAGAGGTTCACACCGTTTTCCTCAAACTCGGTGGTGAGGTTAGTTTCAAGTCCGTCAGAGAGCGTTTCAAGACGCTCCGCAAATCCGCTCTTTTCAATAGCGTTGAGCACATCCTCATCCTTGCCGTTTTCCGCAAAATCAAGCAGGACATTCTCCTTTACCGTTGCGGCAAAGATCTTGAAATCCTGGAATACAGTGCCTATCTTGCGGCGGTATTCCTCAACATCATATTCCTTGATATTCACTCCGTCAAGAAGTATCTCGCCCTCATTCGGGTCGTACAGTCGCATGATAAGCTTGATGAGCGTGGTCTTGCCCGCACCATTGTAGCCTACAATAGCGATCTTGCTGTACGGGTTTATTTTCATACTGATATTATTGAGAATATAGCCGTCCTTTTCGTTGTATCCGAAAGAAACGTTACGAAGCTCGATCTCCGTAGGCTTTTCGGGGAGCGGCTTTTTATCATCGCTGACGATCTTCGGCTCAATGTCAAGAAAATTCTTCATCTTCTGAACATACAGGCTTATCTCCTCCATCTTCGGGAAAACATCGGAGAACTGACGCATACGGTTTTTCATTCGGTTAGCCGTACCGCGCATTACCGCAACATTGCTGTACGAAATTCTGTGGAGCACAGCCGCACAGTAGACGAGATAAACCATGTACACAACGTCAATGAGGAAGTTGTTGCAGATATAGTCTTTAAGGAGCTGCAAGCCGAAGCGCTTGCCTGCATTTTTCCTGTCGAACTCAAGCACCTTGTCGTTTGTTTCATCAAAGTCTTTCAGAAGCTCATCAGATACCTCTGTATTGAGGCGGACTTCCTTAGCATAGTCGTTGAGATAGAACACTCGGTTCACATAGCCGAGCTTACGTTCGTGAGGATTTTTCTCGTTGCGGATTTTGAAATTCAGCTTGTTCAGAGCCTTGCCCGACCAGAGAGATGCCGCAAAGGATACCGCAATAAAGATAAAGGAAACAGGGTCATTTCCGATAAAGAACGCACCCGACAACACGATTGAAACAAGTCCCGTACACAGGTTTGTGATAAGCGTGAAGATACGACCAATCTGATTATCAACCTCAGAAACCGACAACACATAATCGTTGTAGAATTCGGGGTTATCGTAACATTCAAGGTCAATCTCCTTAGCCTTGTTGAACATCATCTGTTTTATCGCCTGCTTGATTTTCGGCTGTGCCTTCTGCTGTAATTTCTGGTAGAGGAAGGCGTTGAACAGCAGTCCCAGAACTACAAACGCCAGAAGCGAAAGCAGGAAAACCGCCGCAGTTTTAAAGGGTCTGCCGAATTCCGCACACTCTAAAACAAAGTTGAGTGCCAGTGTAAATTCAAGGAATACCACAAGCTCGTTGCGTATTGCCTCGATTATGTAGCATATCATATATGCGGGAGCAGCCTTGTAGCATATTTTAAACAGCCAGAGGTTGTCCGACAACAATTTTCTGAACTTTTTCATACCGCAACACCCTCCTTGTAGTTTTCATCGGCAAGATAATTCTGCGCCTGCTTTGTGAACATCTCGCAATATTTACCATTCATATCCATAAGCTGACGGTGTGTACCCTGCTCGATAACAGCGCCGTTTTCAAGCATGAATACCTCGTCTGCGTCCTTAACAGAGGACAGGCGGTGGGAAATGAACAGGGTGATGTGTCCCTTGCTTTCGTCCATAATGCCCTTGTATAAATCGTATTCGGCAATAGGGTCAAGAGCTGATGACGGTTCGTCGAAGACCTTGACGGAAGCTTTCTGTGCAAAGGCACGTGCTGCAACTATCTTCTGCTGTTCACCGCCCGAAAGCACTGCGCCGTCATTGTCAAATTCCTTCGTCATAATGGTGTTCATGCCGTTTGAAAGGCTCGAAACCTTGTCCCATACTCCCGCACATTTAAGCGCACGCTCGGCTGTTTCATCGGGGCGGTCAAAGCTCTCGCCCATAAGAACATTGTCCCTCACCGACATCGCCATGACCTTGTAGTCCTGGAATGCGGCGGAGAACTGCTTGCGATAAGCCTTGAGGTTGTACTCCTTGATGTTTATGCCGTTGACTAAAATTTCGCCGCTTGTGGGGTCGTAAAGTCTGAACAGGAGCTTTATAATTGTGGATTTTCCTGCGCCGTTGTGACCTACCAGAGCGCAGACCTTGTCACCCTCAATTTTAAAGTTGAGATTATTTATAACAGGCTCATTTTCCTTATATTCAAAGCACACATTTCTGAACTCAATGGAGCGTATCTTTTCGGGAATGATGCCGTCCTGGTCTTCAGGGATTTTCTCTTCGTATTCCATAAAGGTGCGGAAGTATTCAAGGAACTGACCGTTTTTCATAGCCTCAGTGATGTTGTTGAACATACAGAAAAGCATCCACGATGATGTATTCATTGCCGAGAACATGATAGCAAGTTCAGCTAAATCCATAGTCTGCGAAACGATAGTGCGGTATGCAGAGTATATCATTATTCCCTCGAAAACAAGAGCAAATGTGGTGACATTCTGCGCCCAGTTATATACAATAGCTTTCTTTGCATACTTGTCGGCAACCTTTACATTTCCGTCCATAGCGTCATTGTAGCGCTTCATCATAAGTCCGTGAATGCCGGAATAGCGTATCTCCTTCGCATATTCAGCGAGGTGCATTACACGGTTTACGTACTCGGAGATACGGTTGTTCTTAACTGTATCAACGTATCTTCCGCCCCATATCTTGTTCATAAGTCTGCCGAAAACGAAGTTGCCTATAATCGGTGAAATTACGAACAGCACAGACCACGGGTCTATGGTAAACATTGACCAGAACGCCGCCAGTGCCGCAACTGCACCGAAAAGCACCTCGAACAGCATTCTTACAGAGGATATCATCTTATCGGCGGAATTTTCCAGCGCCATTGTGTACTTGTTGTAAAAGTCTGCGTCCTCAAAACAGCGGAGCTCAACATTTCTTGCTTTTGCGTAAAGCTTGCGGTAAAGCGTGCGGTAGACCTTGTTCTCTGTGCTGGGATATACGACTGCCTTGCGGTAGCTGGAATATATCGCAATAGAGCAGCATACAGCAAAGCAGATACCGATAAACAGCATAATTTCTTCAAAGGGCGCTTCTCTTTCTATTGCGCCGATTACATAGCGTAAGAAGAATATGCTCATAAAAATCCATTCCACATAGTGGATGATATTGCCTGCCGCCAGATGAATTACCTGACGCCTGCTTATCTGCCACACGGTTTTAAGCGCGTAGAAGTTGTTGGCAAATATGCGGATTTTG
>JAFUNV010000072.1 GCA_017472865.1 Ruminiclostridium sp.
GCATCATAAGCTCTGTTAAGTGCCTTTGTGTAAAGACGGCTGATAAACTTTGTGAGCTTGCCGTTCTTGTCGCGGTTTTCGGTTGCATTATATGTACCTACCTCAACACCGTAATTAGCACAGAGCTTGCTGAATTCGGGAGCTGTCACAAATCCTTTTAAAACGAAACTATAAGTACAGCCTGAATCAAGATAAGAAGCCCAGTTTGTGATTTCATCGCTTGAAGGTGTTCTGTTAAGCATTGTCTGATACATTCTTCTTACGAAGGTTCTGTTGTCAATCTTCTGTTTCTGAAGCTCGGCACTGAGTGCGAAGTTAGCAACAACCTTAGCTGCAGGAGTTCCAATCATTAAGTTATCAACGTGGCTCTGCTTGCCTGCAAAGTCAGAAGAACGTCCGAGAAGCTTTGTATACATACGCTCTACGAAATTGAGGAGAGACTCTGCATTGTAGTACTTGGTAGATTTTGCAAGAGTTTCGTTACCTCCAGCTTCAATAGTGACATTCAGCCATTCTGCTGATGTTCCCTTGTAATATGTACGGGTATACTCGGAACAACCTATAAATGCTTTAGCTGATATGTTATTTAAGCTTTTCGGAAGCATTGTTGCCTTTAATGCAGTACAGCCTGCAAAAATTCTTTCAGGAATATTAGTTGCATAATCAGGCAATGTAACAGTTGCTAAAGATGTACAGTTCATAAAACCCTGATGTCCGAGAGAATTATAAGAACCCCAATCTAAATCTATGCCGTCAGTTTCGTTGCCTGCGTCATAAAAAGCTACAGTTGTAAGAGATGTACAGTCACTAAATGCATTGCTACCGATAAAAGTAATACCTTCAGGGAGTAAAAGCTTATTTATGCCGCTGGCAGCGAACGCGCCTGAAGCAATACTTGTAAGCTTATCATTGAATGTTACAGAAGCAAGCGCTCCACAATCGCGGAATGCTGCAAATTCAATGTCGGTTACGGAAGCAGGAATTTTAAAGCTCTTGAGTGAAGTACAGCCGGCAAACATTCTTCCGGGAATCTTAGTTACATAGTCAGGAAGCGAGACAGATGTTAAAGCCGTGCAACCTACAAAAGTCTGATGTCCGAGAGAATTGTAAGTGCCCCAATCTAAAACTATGCCATCTGTTTCGTTGCCTGCGTCATAAAAAGATACAGTTGTAAGAGATGCACAGCCATTAAATGCATTGCTGCCGATAAAAGTAATACCTTCAGGGAGTAAAAGCTTATTTATGCCGCTGGCAGCGAATGCGCTTGAAGCAATACTTGTAAGTTTATCATTGAATGTTACAGAAGCAAGCGCTCCACAATCGCGAAATGCTGCAAATTCAATGTCGGTTACGGAAGCAGGAATTTTAAAGCTTTTGAGTGAAGCACAGCCAGCAAACATTCTTCCGGGAATCTTAGTTACATGGTCAGGAAGTGAAACTGTGGTAAGCGATTCACAGCCTACAAAAGTCTGATGTCCAAGAGAATTGTAAGTGCCCCAGTCAAGAACAGTGGAAGAGGTTACATTTCCTGTCTTGAAGAAATCAACGCTCGTAAGAGATTTGCAGTCTACAAATGCACTTTCACCTAAAAAAGCAAGTGAATCAGGAAGCGAAACAGATTTTAAACCGCTTGCTAAAAATGCACCGCTGGCAATGCTTGTAACAGTAGCAGGAATACTTACTGATGCAAGCTTACTGCAGCCTCTGAATGCTGCCACTTCAATAGACGTTACCCCCGAAGGAATAGTAACTTTTATAATTGTCGCATTATCTCTAAAAGCACTTTTACCGATAGCTGTTACTGAGTATGTGCCGAGCTTCGAAGGAATTGAAACTTCTGTATCAGTTCCTACGTAACCTACAATAGTTGCATTACTGCCTGAAAGGGTGTACTCATAATCACCGTAAAAATAGCTTTCCTTACGCTCGGTAACATCCTCAATAACAGCCTCTTCAGCTATTGCTTCGTTTTCAGAAACTGCTGTTTCTTCAACGACAGCTTCAGGTGCTTCATATTCAAAATCAATACCCTCTGCTGTTGCCGTAACAGGGAGAGCATTGATAGTAATTGCCATTGCTACTGCAAAAGAAATATTCTTCTTCGCATTGCGCACAACTTTTCTCTTTAATTCACCCCTGCCCCCATTAAATTCGCTAAACGTATACTTTGCCAAATTCATTTTAACCATCCTTCCTTGGCGTTTTTAATTTATGTGCAACCTTAACACACAACTGTACAGTATAATTATACATATATTTCTATATTTTGTCAACCAAAAAACGTCGAAAAGTTATTAAGAGCTACCCTTTTTTCAATCTTTATCAATGATTTTTATTACCTTTTTCCTTATCATAACTCCTGCAACAACCAAAGGTATCACAATAGCGCAGATAATTACAGCGACATTTGAATTATTATCATTGCTTATAGAAACAAGCCGTTTTTCGGAAGACTCAGCATTTGCTTCTTCGACAGCATTGCCTGAAATTTCCACGATTATCTCTGTCGTTTCGGGAAACCATAGCTCCTTGAACTCATAACCGTTGTCCATAACATAACAGAAGCTGCTTTTTACAAGATTTATGCTGTATTCACCTTTCGCCGCTTCCTCCTTGACTTTCATTTTGGCTGAAAAAACAATACCGCTGCCAAGTTCTATCTTTCTTTCGGCGTTAGCGGCGGACAGACCGAAAAAGCCTTCCCCGCTGTTTGAAATTCCGCCTGCTATTTCGGTATTCCATTCTATGACTTCAAATATATTTTCATCAAACTCTACCATTACAGAAGCTGTGTCGGCGTTTTCCGCAGGCGGTACAGCTATCTCCACGAAAAATTCTTCAGACTGAGATAATTCCGCATTGCTCGCATATATCCCGTTTGCAGATTCAGCTCCGACAACAAGTACCGATAACTGTACTGTCAATATTGCTGCAAGCGCTGTAAAAAAATTCATCATTCTCTTCATATTATCCTCTTTTATATAAATCCACGTTCTTTAAGATAAATGGTAAGCTCCTGTGAAAACTCGGTTTTAGGACGGTCGTCAATCATTTTTCCAAGCTTACTCAGTCTTCCTTCGATGCTATTGAACTTATTGATGACGGCATCAATTTTCTTTCGGCAGAATTCAGCACTCGCCGTATCACCTGCCTGAAGGTACAGTTCCTCACCAATAAGAAGCATACTGATATAATCTTCATATTCTTCACCAATCAGAGGCGCATTCTCAATGGCAAGCTCCTTGTATTTTATCATATCCGTAAAGTTTCCCTGAGAATAAGCATAAGCCGCCTTTGCGGAATATGCAACAGTTATGTACTCGTTCTGCTCAATTATTCTATCAGCCGATTTGTCCATTTCTGAGGGGTTTTCCTCGTTAACCATAAGTACAGTATTAACATCGGTATTCCAGGGATAAAGAGTATAAGAAAGCGTAAGATTATCCGTAAAAGCTGCCGCCAGAGGTACAAGCATATACAATGAAGTTGTGCATAAAACAGCAAGAGCAGTTTTAACAATGGGCAGCGGCGATTTAATCCGGATTTCCTTTCCATCATCAACACCGAGTGCAATTACATATATCATGAAAACAGCCGTAAACTGCAAATCAATATCAAAAAAACAATGGGCTGACATTATAAAAATCATAAGTCTGCGCCATGCGGGTATATCCTTTTTGAAAAAAGCACGGATTACAGCAGCAATCAGCATTAGCGTGGGAATCCAGCCGATATCAAGTGCAAGCTGTAAAAAATCATTGTGCACATAGCGCACGGAATAAAGTCCGGTCTGTATGCTCTGCTGGAGATAGTAAAAGCCCAGATACCCCGTACCAAAAGGATTTTTCAGAACCAAAGGCAACGCGTCATGATAGTAAAGCAGTCTGCCTACAAAAGTGCTTTCGGTTAAGGATACTGAAAGGAAACGCCCGATTGAATCAAAATTTCCTGTAACCAACACATATATCACAGCCACTGCCACAGAAACAGCTGTAATACTTCCGAGGAGGATTTTCAGCTTCTTGCTTCTGCTTATGAAAACAAGCACAGGCACCGCAATTATTGTCAGGATAAACACCGTACGGCTGCCTGAAAGAATAATTCCACCAATCAGCACGGGAAGATAAAAATAATCCACCGCACTATGCTTTTCCTTTGAAATTATTATGATAATCGAAACCAGAAGAACAAGCGCAAAAGTATTGGAATACTGTAAAAAGCCCGAAAGACGTCCCGCAGGCGCAAAAAATTCATTTCGTGGAGAGAAAATCATCACTATTCCCGAAACTATTGTCATAATAACAGACACAGTGGGGATTGCAGAAAAGCAGGACAATGATTTCTCTTTATCCTGCATTACGATAAGCATAAAAAGCGGAAGAGGCAAGATTTTTAAAAATCCCGTAAAAGCCATTCCCGAATCCACAGCCCACAATATGCTTAGAAAATAGAATGCGGTTATTGCAAGAACCGCCGCACTTGTAAGGTTGAGCCTGAATATGAGTGTGCCCGACTTATGCGAGGTAATAAAAAGATATACGCAGAACAAAAAGGATGCCCCGCAGGCGAGATATTCATTGAAAAGCCCCACAACCGACAATGCCGCCGCCATAAACAGGCAAGCGGCATTCGGCTCGAAGGGCAGAATTTTTTTGATTTTTTCTGCCATATTTACTCCATAGTGTCAAAAACAGAGGTCATACTCGCTTCGTAGCGAAGAATCTGGGTCGCATCCTTAGCGGATAATTCATCAGTAGAAACCACATTGGCGACTGTTAAAATATATTCGTCGCCGCCATCAAATACAGATGGCAATCCTGCTTCGTATCGAAGTATCTGCGTCGCATCCTTGGCGTCAACCACACCGTCGCCGTAAACGTCACCGTATTGTCGAATTTCCATATCCAGCTTCAAAGCAGTGCCGCTGCCTGTGAGAGAATACTCTCTTGGCGCGCATTTCGGCATTGAAATCAGGATAAAATATTCCTCTCCGTTTGTATTTGTGCTGAAGCTGTAGCTTCCGTTGGAGGAGGTTACAGTTTCTATTACCTTTTTATCGCTGTCGAGGAGCTGGACGGTAACCTCTTCGTCTGCGACAATACCGCTTATTGTGCCGGTGATGGGGGCTGGGGTTACTGTTTCGCCGATTATGTTGTAGGGAATGTTATACTTAACGGCAAATTCCTCAGCGTAGCTGTCCTTGTATAGTTCTAAAACAAGGTTTTCGGGGTGAGAACCCTCGCCATACCCAAAGGTCCATGGACTTATTGAAGTAACGCTTTCGGGGATAGTCATGCTCTTTAAACTGTCACAACCTAAAAAGCTTTGATAATTGATAGAAGTTACACTTTTGCCTATAGTTACATCTTCGAGATTTGAGCAGTAATCGAAAGTCCATGTTTCGACGTTGTCAAGATTATCAGATAAATCTATCTCTTTCAAACCCTTACAATAAGCAAAGGCGGATGTGCTGATATTTTTTACACTGTCAGGAATATTGATTTCTGTAAGGTTCATGCAATAACTGAACGCTGAAGCGTTGATTTCGATAACAGTATCGGGGATATTAATACTTTTAAGAATTGCACACCCAGCAAAAGCACTACTTCCGATGGAAACCGTACCTTCGGGAATCTCATAGTTAGTACTGTGATTTTTAGGATATATTTTTAATGTTTTTAAATCTTTTGAGTACAATACACCATCTATGCTTGTGTAATTCGGATTATCATCAGACACGAAAATATTTTTCAGAGCATAACAATTTGATAGTACACTAGGATATATTGAAAGGCTATTAGGAATACTTATGCTTGTAAGTTTTTTGCAATCTCTAAAATCCTTATAACTTATTTCTTTTCTTCCTTCACCTATAACTACATTCTGAAGATTTTCAATTGATGAAAAATCATAATCTGTGAGATTATTTATACCATTTCCGATTTTTATATCCGTAAGATTGGAGCAATCTTTAAAAATATTGTCACCTATTGAAGTAACACTGTCAGGAATTTCAATGCTTGTGATACCTGTACAGCCCGAAAATGCAGTTTCGTCGATAGAGACAACATTTTCAGGGATTTTTATGTTTTTGAGTGAACGGCAATCATTAAAAGCGGATTTGCCGATAGAAGTGATGCTATCAGGAATACTGATATCCGACAAGCTA
>JAFUNV010000073.1 GCA_017472865.1 Ruminiclostridium sp.
CCCAGGTTCTGTGGCTGGACGGCGTTGAGCGCAAGTACATTGAAGAGGTAGGCGCTATGAACATTATGTTCGTGATCGACGGCGAGGTAGTAACTCCTGAGCTCCAGGGCTCTATCCTTCCCGGTATCACAAGAAAGTCTGTTCTTGAACTCTGCCGCAAGTGGGGCATGAAGGTTTCCGAAAGAAGAATCGCTATCGAAGAAGTTGCTGACGCATATAAGGCAGGAAAGCTCCAGGAAGTATTCGGTTCTGGTACTGCCGCTGTTATCTCTCCTGTAGGCCACTTAAAGTATGGCGACCTCGTAATGGAAATCAACGACAACAAGATTGGTGCAATCTCTCAGAAGCTTTACGATACAATGACAGGTATGCAGTACGGCAAGCTCGCTGACGAAATGGGCTGGATTGTACCTTTAAAGAAGTAAACATAAATCATGCATAAAAAATCTTTAGCCCTTATCCTCGCAGCTATTATGCTTCTTTCAGGCTGTAACAGCAACGGCACAGCCCAGACAACAACTACTGCGGCTGTCGCACCTTCCGAGGCATGGGAATACGAAATGTACATCGAAGACCTTGCCTATTTTGGCGATCGGTACCTTCAGGCTATCTATGATGCACAATCAGCTTTTTCAATGATGAACGAAGCTGATGCCAAAAAGTATATCGAGAGTGCGCTTGAGGCTCTCACCAGTCTTGAGAGTGTAATTTATCCTCCTAATCTCGAAGAGGTTCACAATCAATTTCTTCAGACCGTTGAGATTCATAAAGAGTATAACGGATGCAGATTGGATTTAGCCGGTTACCTGTCTGAATATCCCGCACTTTCTCCGGAAGAAAGCGCGGAATATGAAAAGGTCGCCACCAGAATGAAAGAAATTTCAGGCAGAATTGAAGAAGACGGATATACATTCTACATCAACTGGATGACCGCTCAGAATGCTGCTTTTTCATATCTGCAGAACGGCGAATGCAGAGCATATTCCGCAGAACTGGAATACTTATGGGATACGTACGTTGAACAATTCAACAAATTCGATGAAATTTACTTCAACGGCGGTGAAGGTGATATCGCTATTCACCTCGGTAATACCCTGACAATATTGTCCGACATCGAAAATATGACTGCACCTGAACAGCTGAAATCCTGTCATGAAGAAATTAAAAAAGCAATACCCGCAGAACGTGACGCCATTCAGGCTTTAATGACCATAACAGGATTATACAGACAATATCCCGGAACTGAGTTTGCAGATATGCCTGCGGAGGTACAGGACGAGATTGAGAAATGCGGTGAAATATTTGATAAACATTTCACCGAAAACAACACTGATTACTATGCATTGGACGAGGCGGTCGTTGCCGCTCTTGATTTTGCCGATACGCAGGCAGGTCAGTAATAGTTAATACGTCCCCTCAAGCCACGGGGGGCAAGAAAGGAAATATACAAAATGAAGAACACAGAAAAAGTAATGGACAAGCTTGTTGCTCTCTGCAAGGGCAGAGGCTTCATCTACCCCGGCAGTGAAATCTACGGCGGTCTCGCAAACACATGGGACTACGGCCCTCTCGGCGTTGAACTCAAGAACAACATCAAGAAGGCATGGATGAAGAAATTCGTTCAGGAAAACAAGTACAACGTAGGTCTCGACAGCGCAATCCTCATGAACCCCCAGACATGGGTTGCTTCAGGTCACATCGGCGGCTTCTCCGACCCCCTTATGGACTGTAAGGAATGTAAGACACGCCACAGAGCCGACAACCTTATCGAAGATTTCGACGGCACAAACGTTGCAGGCTGGACAAACCAGCAGATGACCGACTATATTGCTGAAAAGGGTATTGTCTGTCCCAACTGCGGCAAGGCTAACTTTACCGATATCCGTCAGTTCAACCTCATGTTCAAGACCTTCCAGGGCGTAACTGAAGACAGCAAGGCTGAGCTTTACCTCCGTCCCGAAACCGCACAGGGTATTTTCGTAAACTTCTCAAATATCCAGCGTACAACACGTAAAAAGATTCCTTTCGGCGTTGGTCAGATCGGTAAATCCTTCAGAAACGAAATCACACCCGGTAACTTTATTTTCCGTGTACGTGAATTTGAACAGATGGAGCTTGAATTTTTCTGCAAGCCCGGTACAGACCTTGACTGGTTCTACTACTGGAAGGATTTCTGCAAGAACTGGCTTCTTTCTCTCAATATCAAGGAAGAAAACCTCCGTCTCCGCGACCACAGCCCTGAAGAACTCTGCTTCTACTCCAAGGCTACAACTGACTTTGAGTACCTCTTCCCCTTCGGCTGGGGCGAGCTCTGGGGTGTTGCCGACAGAACAGACTACGACCTTAACCAGCACATCAAGACCAGTGGTCAGAAGCTTGAATACTTCGACCAGGAAGCAAACGAAAAGTATGTTCCCTATGTTATTGAGCCTTCTCTCGGCGTAGAGCGTCTGTTCCTCGCTGTTGTTACAGAGGCTTATGATGAAGAAGCTTTGGAGGACGGCACAACAAGAACCGTGCTCCACTTCCACCCCTTCCTTGCACCTGTCAAGGCTGCGGTTCTTCCTCTTTCCAAGAAGCTTGCAGAACCTGCTCAGGCACTTGCTGACGAGCTTTGCAAATACTTCCCTGTTGATTACGACGATGCAGGCGCTATCGGTAAGAGATACAGAAGAGAAGACGAAATCGGTACTCCCTTCTGCATCACCTACGACTTTGAAAGCGAAGAAGATAAGTGTGTGACTATCCGTGAGCGTGATACAATGCAGCAGGTACGTATCCCGATTTCTGAGGTTAAGTCATATATTGAAGAAAGAATCTTCTTCTGAGCGGCAAATTACGCCTTTTGCGAAGTCGGATTAAGCAAACAATAATAATTAACGGCGGACACCCAATCAGGTTTCCGCCGTTTTGTGTAAGCTCATTCGCCAAACTGAAATAACGGAGAAATTCTATGAAAAAACTGAAATTCCGCTGCCCCTTCCGCGGCTATCACGGCTATGTTGCAGCCGCACTTTTTCTTGCTGTTCTCGGCACAATAATGATAAATAACAAGCTGAACGGTGTTTCTGAGGACGGTTCTGATATTTTCGTTTATATCCTTATGTTTATAACCGTAGTTGTGGTTTTATCTCTTTCATATCTGATAATCAACCATGAAACCGCAGATGACAGGCTTATGCGTGAAAGCGCGCAGCCACCTGTGTGGACTGAAATCGAAGGCTGGGAAAAAGAAGAGATATTAGCTGCAGCCCGTCCGAAATATATGGCATATATTTTATTGTCAGCTTTAGACATCGTTTTGCTTCTTGTCGGACAGAAAACGGCTATACCGCTGTTCTTCGCCATACTTATACCTACGTTAGCGGTGTTCGCAATTAGTATGCTCAACTATCAGAAATGGAGCAGCATGGATTCTACAGCAATAAGAACAGTCGTTCCCATTTACCGCACATATACGATAGCCCAACACGTAAAACGTCATGTTCATTACTACCACTATCATGAAATTTACACAACTGAAGGCAAGATTGTCCTGCCGCATATTGACCGTGACGCTCCTGCTTTCGGAACTGCACCCGATTCAAAAATCAGTGATATGTCAGGCTATTACACAGATATAATTATTGTCAAGTATAAAAACATGATTGAATACATAGAGGTGTAAACATTCAGGGAACTGAGACGAGATACACCTGTTATGAAAAGCTCATAGAAAATAATCAACCCCGCCGTCAAGCAGACAGCGGGGTCAGTTGTTTCTTGTAAAAGATAGCCTCAGAATCAGTAAGCCTTATCCTCTTCTGTCAAGGCTTGCAAGAATATCATCGATATTGTACGAGCCTTCATCGACCTCTTCATTTAAAAGCGCATCAAGACGCGGAATTGAGGTTGTGACATGAGTGGGCGCTGCCGGCATTGCCTTTTTCGGCGTGTACTGCTTTACGCTATCCTCTTCAGCGGCAGCAACGGGCGCGGTTTTAGCTTTCTGAACCGCCTGAGATGGTTTAAACTCGGGAGTAAATTCTTTTTTCTCACGGGGAGCAGGCTTCTGTATCTTTGAAGCGTCAGGCTTCTTTTCTGTGGGAGCAGTCTGCTGAATCTGAGGCTTCGCCGCCTCAGCAGGCCTCGGAGCAGGTGCCGGAGAAGGCGCAGCAGGCTTTTCCTGCTTTACGGCGTTCTGCATTGATTTCAGATATTCCTCATATTCCTTCTCTGCGGCAATAGCTGCACCGCGGTTTTTCTGGATTTCCTTGACAGCCTTTTCACGCTCAATTCCCATTGCACGTTCAGCTCTCGCTGCTGCAATTGCCTCGTTCAGCTTCTTCTGAGACAAGGGCATCTGCTGTTCAGGCTGACTGCGCTTCTGAACTGTGACGGGCTTATGCTTCGGGCCTAAGAAAAGGGGCGATTCCTGTGACGGAATTTCAAGCACATCTGTATTCTGATTTGCGCGCTCAACACCTGCGGCACGACGGACTTGTACATCATAAAGCCCTATGCTGTCATCAAGGGAGTTTTTAGCATTTTTGTAAGCATTGACTGCACCTGCACGACCTATTTCAGGAGTATATGTAGGCACTTCAAGCTGCTTTTTAACTGTCTCAATTTCAGGCTGCGGCAGAGTCTTGCTGATAAACTTGCTCATTTCAATAATAATTATAACGAGACACGGTACAACAGCAATGAGCAGAACACCCAACGGAGATGAAGCAAAGCTGAGAATTTTACCCCATGCATTGGAATAACTCATGCCCTTTGCAACAATCTGGCTCTGAGAAAGAGTTATAACCGCTCCGTTTTCGGTAGCAACCTCGAAACTATATACGCCGTCGGCAAGCTCGCCCGACTGAACCTCGCCCAAAGCAGGGGCACCGTTTTCAAGGTCGAAAATAACAATATTACCCGCCTGGATTTCAGAAGCATGAACCTCCTGCGCAACTAAAGCCGTGCCGTTTTCCAGCAGGTCAAAGGCCTCGGTTTCCACCAGATAGACATAAGTGCCGAACAGACTCGGCGTTCCGCCGCTTACGGAATAACAGGCAGCTACTGCGCCTAAGAATATAGCGGCTATAAGGAAAATTCCGCACACAACGCGGAGAATAATCTGCTTGATTTTGTTTTTAAGTTCCAACTACGGTCACCTCTCTTGACAAATCAGAAAAAATGTGTATAATAATAAGAGTGATATTTTTAATACTATATATTTTATTTTATCACATTTCCCATAGCTTTGCAACCCATTTTTAAAAATTTATGCCAGTGCAGCACAGTTGGTAGTGCAGCAAATTTGCCGAGCGACCGACCGTTGCCTGCGGCAGATAAAGGGAGGAAGCGAGGGGAAGAAATAAGGAGAATTGCGAAGGCTTACGCCGAGCAAGGCGACTATATTTCTGACCGTATATGCACAGGTCTCTTTGAACCTCATAATTTAATATCCGCTAGTGTAGCACAGTTGGTAGTGCAGCGCATTCGTAATGCGCAGGTCGCGTGTTCGAGTCACGTCACTAGCTCCAAAACTAGTGGTCAATTTAGATATTTTGCCATCAAACGGCTTTGTTAAGCGGTTTTTTGGCACGATATCCGATGAAAACCACTAAACACCCACCGTAGATATTTTACGGTGGTTTTTTAATACCAATGTGACTCGAACTTACGTCATGTAGAATATAACCTCTTAATTTCGTTAAACATTAACAAATCGTCTGTGGTTTTCAAAAATCACAGACTTTTTTTATTTCCAAAATAAGCCAAAAACATTCACAAAGTTCAAGTTTTCTTTTTGTTGCTTTTGATGATAGATATACAAAACTGATTGTGGTATTGTGTTGTGTAAAAAATGAAAGGTGGTATCAAAATGAGTGACATTATTAAAGCCATATACAGAGGTGAATATAATCCAATGGAAAACCTCGGTGATGAACTGGAACTCCTGACATTAGATGTTCTCAATAAATCAGAGGAACTAAACAAAACTCTGAATGATGAACAGAAAGAAAAACTTGAAGAATTCTGTGAGGCCAGCTCAAAAGTTAATTCAGCTATGGAAACCGAAGCCTTCAAGCGTGGCTTTAAATTAGGTGCAGCCATGATGCAAGAAATAGATTGAAAGGATGATATTATGAAAAGTGTAATCGAAGAAATATATACCTCAAACCTCCGCCCCACCGATCACATCAAAGCTGAACCGGAATATGTGAATGAATCAATAGCAGCAGAAAAAAAGCTGATTGAAACCTTTACAAAAGAACAATCCGAGCTGTATGAGAAATATACTGTACTGGACAACATCCATAACGGCAGACTCAATATATCAGCATTCAAGTACGGACTTCAGCTCGGAATCAGATTAATGAGCGAAATATACAATATTAAAGATAAATAATCATCTCCTCTTCCCCGAAGCCTGCAGGTAAGAAAACCTGCAGGCTTTACTTATTTTCGGAACAATTCATAAACTTTAATTTCTAATTACTTCAAAGTTTGTGAAAATATATGAATTTCAGAAAGGAAAACCTAAATGAGCAAATTCAAGAACTACGAAAAACTTATCGGCATTACTGACGATGGTGAGGCAACACAAATCGATAACGACACAAAGGCTGTCGCAGATTTCATTTGTGAGAAAGGCTTAAAAGGTGACCTTTACATCCTCACTCCTGACGGCGAGCGTATACTGAACACATTTGGAATGTTTGTTGACAGATGTGTCAGCCCCGAATATATGGAAGAGCTCAGACCTGTTCTCGTTCAGAAACAGCACCAAACTGAAAGTGAAATCGGATTAAGAATGTAAGGAAGGAAATCAATAATGCTTTTTACCAACTCCCCCGAACTCCGTATGTACGAAATAATGATGAAAACACCTACAAGAGGCTGTTCACCAGTCTCAAGTCTCGCTATCGAAAGCAACAGCAATTATCACCCTATATGTGTTGACAGAAGAAAGGTATTAACAGACTTCGTAGAAGGATATGAATGCAGAGCTTTAAAAAA
>JAFUNV010000074.1 GCA_017472865.1 Ruminiclostridium sp.
GTCCTGCAGGTCTTTTGTTTTGGCGGTAAGATAACACATAAGTATTTCGCACAGCTTGTATTCCTTGCCCTTTATGATAACCCTCTTACCGCTGAAGTAAGCGTCAAAGCTATAATACATACGCACCTCAAAAAAATAAAAATATTTTTACAAAACTAGATGTCGCAAATTCATAATATACTTATAGTATCATATCTATTGACATTTGTCAACAGAGGGGATATAATAGCAACTACACGAACGTATAAACGAACAAAAATGAGAGAGGATGATTGTAACGCACAAGAATTTCTTTATGGTTCCCAACATAATATTTGATCTGAACTTAAAACCCAGAGAGCTTGCAGTGTACTGTTGTCTGCTCAAACATTGTGACAACAATATGACCTGCTACCCATCGCGAAAGCTTATCGGAGTAGAGTGTAGCATAGACCGTAAGACAGTTGACCTTGCACTTAAAAATCTGAAAAAGATAGGCCTGATAGAATACGAACACCGACACCGTAGTGACGGTTCGGCCACAAGCAATCTGTATCGTGTAGCAAATCTGCTTGAACCTACGTCAGGGTAGAAAATGTTATGAGGTAGTGTAAACTCTCTGTACCATGAACAAGACACACTTAACTATACTCACGTGAACATCATAATTAAATACAGAGAGAAGAAAGTACCGCACTCACTTTTTTTCTTTGCAGTTAATATGTGCTCTATCTTTAAAAATCCTGCGAACAAGCGAACAAAGTCATCAATCCCTTTGACAATACGGTTTATCCTGTTCGCAGGATGTTCGCTCTGTTCGATTTGTGTTCGATTTGTGTTCGACATTTCTTTTCTCTGCTTTTCCTTTTGGCTATGCGGAAAGATGGTTGTTGTTCGCTTGTTCGCTCAAATATACAGAGTAGGCATTAACTATGATGAATGTTTTTCCAGTCATCAGGAACATCAAGACAAAAGCTTGGTATCATACATGGTCTTAACTTTCCGCTCTTCGGAAAGCTGTCAAATAAATAATCACGCACGCTCTTATTATCTTCAAAGGTCTCATATTCATCAACAATTTCGCTGTACCAGCCTTCTGCAAATTCAGCTTTCGGGCCGCCAAAACCACAGGCTTCGTGTCCGTCAACAACATGACACCACCACGAAACACCTACAACGGTAATATTTAATTTATCCATTTCATCTATAAAGTCTGAAATATATTCTTTGAGGCAAATACAATCTATGTAACCCCAACCTACAAATTGAATTTTCAGTTTTGAAAGCACAGCATCTAAATTTTGTTTATCCATATTACACCTCACAAATTTTAAAACAAGTATATCATAAGTATATTGCTTTTGCAACTGTAACATTTAATATTCCGCCCGTTTCTGCGATTTTACCCTGTCATAGCAAAAGTACCCGACAAGCGAAAATAAATCGAAATTTGAGCCGTTTCTGGCGAAGTGTGGGCGAGATACCGAGAATGGTGCTGTATGCGGTTGAAAGAGTGCGAAATTTACGCATATGTGAGTACAGCTGAACAGGATCGCCAAACCCATTTTTGGCTAAAAGCAAAGATTAATATTTTGATGCAGGTTAAAGCGACGGGGTCGCATTAACAGCCATCGGCAAAGCCGTTGGCTCAACAGTGGGGATTGTACAAGGTGTCCAGGAGGCACCTGAAAACCCAAAAGTATGAAATAGAGACGTCTTTATGACACTTAATCAAACAAAAATGCGGTAACAAAGGACTTTTCACAGACGTCCGAAAGTCATACCGCAGGAAAGACAGGTAAAATGACAAATAAAATCGGTATCAGTCTTGATGACGAAACATTGGAGCTTTGCGACAAATATTCAAGGGAAAAAGGTTATTCCCGTTCAGAATTTATTGCATCAGCTATCCATGAATATGTATCAGTTCTTGAGTTCGGAAGACAGAAAAATATCATTGTAGAAAGCCTTGCAGATGAGATAGTAAAAGGCAGCGAAGCAGGGGTTACAAAAATTTCCAAAGGCCTTTTTCGCTATGCTGTTGACATTGAAATGATAGTGATGATGCTGTCGGAAATAGTTGAAGTGCCGCAAAATGTATTGGACGAATACAGAAAAGAGGCTATAAGAAACGTCAGAAGAACAAGAGGTAAAGTCAATCTTGATGACCTTATTCAAAGAGATAACCGTTTATTTGCAGAGAAGAAGCTCTACCCTGATTTCTTTGACGACGAGACAAATTAACCTTATTTCCGATATAATCTTTGTCCCATTTGGTAATAGATTTTCTGCATAAAAAGTGATATTGTGTAATTAAAAAAACAGAAAGGCGGTGTTTTCAGAGAGTAATTTCTGTAAAACCAGGGAATAATTTACCTGTATAATTTTTACTGAAAGGATTTATATGGTGAAAGAAGTCAATGAAAAGAAAGCGACTCTCAAAGCCTGGGCAAAACTTCTCAGACGAGAGAACAGAATCGATGCCGAACGCTACAACAGAATGGTTGTAATGATTGACAAACTTCAGCATTAACGCTTTCGGTTATTACAGTGGCTAACTACTGTAATAATCTTACATAGCCATTTATATTGACTTTTAAAAACCGCTATGGTAACATTATTATCATAGCACAAAGATTACGGAAAGGAGCATAAAATGGATATCGTTGAAATCTCCGAGGCTATGCGTCGGAATGGAAAAACCATCTACGATTTCCCTCTCCGTGTCACCTATTACGCACGAGTTTCCACCCTCTCCGAGGAACAGGAAAACTCCATCGAAAATCAGATTGCATACTTTGATGAGCTTATAAGACGTAATAACAACTGGACATTTGTGCGTGGATATGTTGACCGTGTAAGAGGCGAAAGCACCAAAAACCGTGCGAACTTCAATCAGATGATTGACGATGCGAAAATCGGTTTGTTTGATCTTGTATTAACAAAAGAAATAAGCCGTTTCGCCCGTGATACCGTTGACAGTATAACAAAAACCCGTGAACTTCTCCGCTCAAACGTAGGCGTGTATTTCATAAATGATAACATCAATACTCTCGATACAGACAGCGAGCTTCGTCTAACCATCATGTCGAGTATTGCCGCTGACGAAGTGAGAAAGCTGTCCGAGCGAGTAAGATTCGGGCATAAGCAGGCTATCAAGAACGGTAACGTTCTGGGCAATAACAGAATTTTCGGTTACGATAAACAGGACTGCAAACTCACCATTAACGAAAAAGAAGCGGAAATGGTAAAGCTGATATTTGAGCTTTACGGTACAGGTGATTACAGTGCAAGAGCAATCGAAAAGGAGCTCAAAACCCGCGGCTATGTGGGAAGAAACGGAACTCCCATTGCCCACAACACAATCACAGGTATCATTCAGAACCCGAAATATAAAGGCTACTACTGCGGAAACAAGGTGAAAATCACCGACTACCGCACAAAAAAACAACGCTTCCTGCCTGAAGAGGAATGGGTGATATTCAAGGATGAAACAGGCGAACGTGTACCTGCTATCGTCTCGGAAGAACTCTGGGAACAGTGCAACAACATCCTCTCGTATCGCAGCTCAATTGTAAAATC
Source organism: Ruminiclostridium sp. (assembly GCA_017472865.1). Taxonomy (GTDB): domain Bacteria; phylum Bacillota; class Clostridia; order Oscillospirales; family Ruminococcaceae; genus Ruminiclostridium_E. The sequence goes on from JAFUNV010000074.1 coordinate 3,562, forward strand.
GCACCGCACATCCATAAAAAACAACAGCGTCTTCACAGGTAAAATATGGTGCGGTGCTCACGATAAACCTTTCTGGAGAACCAACTACTCCAACTCTAAATCAAAAGGCCAGCAGGTGTATCAATGGATATGCAGCGAAAAAAGAAAAAAAGGTGTAAAGGTCTGCGCTACCACGTCCGTTATGGAAAATGAACTTTACTCGGTACTGTCCGATTATTTTATCGAGGTGGCAGGAAATATTGATGTGTACGTTACGGAATTCCTCCGGATATATGACGAAAGCGAACGTGCAGGCAGCAACGCAAAGCAGATAGAAAATCTTAAAGCAAGGCTTGAAAAAGAAAGTGCAAAACGTGATAAGCTCCTTGAGCTTTACGTTGACGGGACAATTACAAAATCGGAATTTTCAGACCGCAATACAAAAATCGGTAATGAAATAAAAAATCTTGAAGAGGATATAGCTGAACTACAAAAACAGAATGTCAGCGAAAAAGAATACAGACGGGAGCTTAAAGAAATCGAAAACTACTTCCGTACCATGTATAACCCCGAAGAAAAGATGACAAAAGAACAGGTTGACACAATGACAGAAGCAATAGTCGAACGCATAACAGTCATACCTGTCAACAAGCATAACATGAAGCTTGACATACTTTTAAAGACGGGCAACAGTGGAAAAAACCCCTATTCATCGGGGTTTTCGCGTAATTTTTGTCGTTCGGGGAACACGTTCAAGAAGATGATCGAAAGCTACGAAAACAACAACTCTCAGAACAACGCTCAGTAAAAGGCGAACCGCCTTATGTTGTTCCTGCCTTTTTAAAGGTTCTGCTTTGTATGAACAGATAAAACGGCAGTGCTTGTTAAAATGCTTTATCAAACCACGATAAGGCAAGCCATTTTAAAATTTGCGGTTAACCGCCGCGGTTCTGTAACAGCATTTCTATGCTGCCGCAGCGGCTGCTGCAATGAAACCCAACAGCAAAAGCGCAGATTGCCTGAAACAATCTGCGCTTTTCATTTTACTTATGACAGAAAATTACTTTTCTGTGCCTTCTTCTGCTTCAACCTCTTCATTCTCGGAAGAAAGCTCCTTTTCCCAGTCGTCAAAGCCCTTCTGAACTAAATCATAAGTGTCCTGGCAAACATCGGGGAGCTTGTCGCCCCAGATTTTTTCGCTGTCGCCGAAGCCCTTTTCAAAGGCGTCTCTCAGTGTGGAGATAGCGTCCTTATCGCCGCCTGCAAGGCTCTTTGCGAAATCAAGAATACGCTGTGCTGTCTTTTCAGCACCCCAGAAATCCTCGGAGTCAGCCTCGATAGGCTCAATGTCAAAGCTGCTTAAAATCTCATTAAGCTGCGCCTGAAGACTGCTCTTATCGCTGTTTGCGCTAGCCTGACCTGTGAGAAGCTGAGAAACCATGTCCTTCATGGACTCATTCTTCAGCTGACGGGAAGACTTTGCAACAAATTCGCCCTTTTCGGACTTATTTGCAGAAGCCTTGGCTTCAGAATCCTTGTCCTGATTTGCGTCACCTGAACGGTTATCGGTAACGGTAGCCTTTGTGTAGGCAGGTGTGAAGGAAGCCTCGGATTTAACGAACTTGTCAGTGTGCTCAGAGGCGAGAGTAGTAGTCTTTTCCTCGGTAACCTTATCCGCTGCCTTGGGGGCAGTAGCGGCAGTTATATTGGAAAGCTCCGCAACTCTACCAACGCTTAACATAAAAATCACTCCTTTTCATAATTTTTCTATTAGTTATATCGTCCGTTTCCGCTTAAACTTTAGCGTCATCGGTTTTATTTTTCTGTCTGTATGCCCAGAACTTGTTTATGACGAAATTTATGGGCACCGTCACGAACATATTCAGTACAGGCCCTACAATTTCGGAAAGCTCCGTATGGGTCATTTCCTTCGGCAGGAAGGTGAAAATTCCGCTGAAATATGCGATTATTCCGCCCACAAAACCGAAATACTGACCGATATTCAGAACGTCAATCCACAGCGCCAGCAGAATGGTGTTTATTACAAACCCCAGCGCATAGGAAGCGTAGGTTTTCAGCAAAACCTGCCACCATACCCGCTTCTCCCTGGTTTCGTCCTCCTTGAAAACGAACCTGCTGCCCCAGAAATAGGCATTCAGCACGCTTATAAGGAAGCCCATGGTGTTTGCGATTACGTAATGCGCGCCCAGTGCTATGAATATAACATAGACAACGTAATTTACGAGAGTATTTGAAACACCAACCAGACCGAATTTTATAAACTGGATTATATTCCCTTTATTCACCTTAGCATTTTACCTTTAAAAGAATCTGCTCCGCTATCTTCTGAATAGGAAGCTGCGACACAACTGCGCCTTTTTTGAAGGCTACTGCAGGCATACCGTAAACAACGCAGGTTTCTTCGTCCTGACCGATTGTATACGCGCCTGCCTGACGCATTTTCAACAGACCCTCTGCTCCATCTCCGCCCATACCTGTGAGGATTGCGCCCACTGCGTTTGCGCCTGCCGCTTCTGCAACGCTTGTGAAAAGCACATCAACGGAAGGGCAGTGTCCCGACACCTTTTCGCCGATACGGCTGGTTATATAGTAACCCTTTGCGTCCTTGACAAGTCTCATCTGCTTGCCGCCCTCGGCAACTATAATCTGTCCCTGTTTCAGACGGTCGCCGTCCTCTGCCTCCTTAGCGCTCATGTGGGAAATCCTGTCCAGACGCTCCGCAAACATCTTTGTAAACGTAGGCGGCATGTGCTGGGTAATAAGCACGGGGGGCGTATTTTTCGGGAACTTCTTTACGACCTCCACCAGTGCGTCCGTACCGCCTGTGCTTGCACCCAGAGCGATAACCACATCCCTGCGCGGTTCACCCACGAGAGTAAGGGGAGTAACGGTGGTTTCAGCGGTTCTGGTGGGTATCTTGCGGGGCTGAATCTTCACTATCTTTGCATATCTTATAATTGTGGCAATTCTTATAACAAACTTATCCAGGTCATTTCTTGAACCGCCCGTGGGCTTTTTCACGAACTCAATTGCGCCCGCATTCATAGCCTCGAAAGCACTGGTTTCGGAGGAGGTTATTACAATAACGGGAACAGGCTTTTCGGGGATAAACTTTCTCAGGAAGTCAATTCCGCTCATGCCCGGCATTTCCACGTCCATTGTAACAACGTCAGGGTTCAGCGCAA
>JAFUNV010000075.1 GCA_017472865.1 Ruminiclostridium sp.
GAACTTATCTGTTTTGTAAAGCAGCACAACATATCTAGAACCATCGTCATTATACCAATCCTTGATACCGCAGAGACGGGGACAGGAAATCGTAAGTCCTGTCTCCTCGTACACCTCTCGTATTACAGCGTCAGTAAAGTCTTCATTGGGTTCAACATGACCGCCGGGGAAAATAGCTCCGCCCCATGTCTTGCTGATTTTATCCTGCGCAAGAACCTTATCGCCGTCATAGACCATACACATATTTGTAAATTCTACAAGCTCTGTACGCGCCATATCAGTTCTCCTTATTCATCTTTCGCTCATACCATTCCTGCTTGGTCATAATGACCTGACGGGGCTTACTGCCCTCATAGGGTCCTACAACGCCAAGCTCTTCCATGGTATCTATAAGGCGTGCGGCACGACCATAGCCAAGCTTCAGCTTACGCTGGAGATATGATGTGCTGGCTTGTCCCGCCTCAATAACAGCTTCAATAGCTTCATCCAGCTTATCGTCATTAACGTCGATATCACCGCCGCCGCTTTCTTCACTGCACTTTCCGCCTGCCGCCTTCTGAGCCGCAAGCTCAGCCTGCTTTTCGATTTCTTCAATGACCTTCTGGTCGTAGTCAAGGACAAAGGAATTCTTGATAAAGTCAACTACACGCTCGACTTCCTTATCGGAAACCCAGCAACCCTGAACACGCATGGGTTTTGCCATACCCACAGGGAAATAAAGCATATCGCCCTTACCGAGGAGCTTTTCTGCACCTGCACTGTCGATAATTGTACGGCTGTCCACCTGTGAAGCAACCTTGAGAGCAATACGGCTGGGGATATTAGCCTTAATAACACCTGTAACAACATTTACAGACGGACGCTGGGTTGCAATTACAAGGTGCATACCGGCAGCACGCGCCATCTGTGCAAGACGGCAGATGCTGTCCTCGACCTCTCCGGGAGAAGCCATCATAAGGTCGGCAAGCTCGTCTATGAAAATTACAATCTGCGGCATGGGTTCAAGGTCATCTCTGTCCTTGGCGAGCTTGTTATACCCTGTAAGGTCTCTTACATTATTATCCGAAAACAGCTTATAGCGGTTGAGCATTTCAGTAACAGCCCATGCCAGAGCGCCTGCCGCCTTTTTCGGGTCAGTGACTACGGGAATAAGAAGATGTGGAATACCGTTATAAATCATAAATTCAACGGCTTTAGGGTCAATCATGAGCAAACGTACCTCATCAGGAGTTGACCTGAACAGAATGCTCATAATAATTGAGTTTACGCATACAGATTTACCCGAACCTGTTGTACCTGCAATTAAAACGTGGGGCATTTTAGCAATATCCGCAATAACGACTTCACCCGCAATGCTCTTACCGAGAACGGAACCAAGTTTGCTGGTCGTATTTACAAATTCTGCGCTTTCAACCATTTCACGGAAGGGTACAGAGTCAACCTTCTTATTGGCTACTTCTATACCAACTGCTTTTTTGTTGGGTACAGGTTCAATTCTGACACCCTCTGCACCAAGATTAAGTGCAATATCATCTGCAAGATTTGTAATCTTAGAAATTTTCACACCGGACGCAGGCAAAAGTTCATAGCGTGTAACGGAAGGACCGCGGGTAGCACCGAGGAACTCGACCTTTACCCCGAAGCTGTTCAGCGCTTCAACGAGTATATCTGCATTTTCCTGAATTTCAGCGTTTATATCCTCATCAGAACGCTCATGAATGATATCATTCAGCAGTTCGCTGGGCGGAACTTTATAGGTTTCGGCATTGGAAACAATATCACTGAATCGCTCCTGACCGCTTTCATCGGCAGTGATAATAGTTGCGATTACTTTTTCATTCTCTTCCGCCTTCTTCTGCTGCTCAAGAGTAAAGTCCTTTATAGCCTCAACTATTTTATCTTCTTCAGCGGAATTTGCGGGAGATGTATCGGACATCTCAACCTCAGGTACAGGAATCTTCTCACGGGGAGCGGACGCATCGGAATTAATAATAGCCGCATTAGCTATGAGACTGTCACGCTTGACCGCTTCATTGAAAGGTCTCAGTACCCTGTTTGTATCATCAGCAAAGAAAGGACCGTCGGGACTGTAAGGTCCATCAGAAGAATCCACGGGCTTATCTTCGATTTTAACAGTATCAACGGTTTCCTGAACATGAACAGGTTCTTTCTTATCGGTTTCACCTTTAAGATAAGCTTTAAGGTCCTGCTGGAATACAGTACTTTCTTTTTTCTGCTCAGCAACAGGGTCTGGAGCTTTTTCAGGCTCTGACCGAACAGGTGTTTCGCCCGATTCAATACGGGCATTGGTAGATAAACGCTCGAAAGCTGCAAACTTTCTAGCCTTCTTTTCTTCCTCACTGACATTTTTCAGATGTTCTTCCGCCATTCTGCGGTCATTTTCAGTATGACGGTTGCGGCGTGCCTCTTCTTCTCGCCTGCGAAGCTCCTCCTGAATCAGTTCGTTTTCCTCACGGTACTGTTCACGCTTCTCGCGTGCAAAATTACCTGCCTTTTTCACAGGCTTAGCTACATTTCTGAATAAATCCTGGAGACTCATATTTGTCAGAAGCATAAAAATTACAAATGCAATAAGAATCAATATGATAATTGCTCCCGCACGTCCAAAAAGTAGGAGCGGTGCACCGAGAACAAGACCTATTACTCCGCCGCCGCTGAGCTTCAGACCATTTTCGTATGCATAAACAATTGTATCGGACAGTGTCGGTTCGGCAATTTCAGGATTTTTTACAGTTCCCACGAATATTACCAGCGCCGCCGCACTTATAAGCAGAATCATCAGCAGAAGCTGAAGCATTCTTTTTGAAATGGTAGCTTTCGTCCTGTCAGCTGAAATCATGACCGCAATATATATAAGAATAGGTCCTACAAAGAAAGAAGAAAGACCGAATACACCGAAAATAAAACTATGTATACCATCCCAGGCCGAGAGCTCCTCGCCTGTTGTATTTCCGAATAAAGTAAAAGCAAGCACAAGAATACCAACCGCGAACAATATAACTGAAGTTATATGTCTGCGTTCGGCGTTTTTCTGAAGCATTTCAGCCTTGCGCTTTTCAGCTGCAGAAGCCTGCTTACCTGTCCCCTTTTTTGCAGAAGTATTCTTTCTGGTTTCCGCCATTTTTAACGTTCCTTCCTTTTTAAGCTATATAAAAATGAATATCTGTCACAAGCTCAAATATACCGTAGCCTACACATAAAATACCGAGAATAAGTGTGTAAATACCGAAAATCTTGAATTTATCATGCTTTATAATAAGCTTTACAAGTGCGATTGATAAAAGACCGACAACGGCTGCGGTTATAAAGCCGATTGCAAGCGGAAGCAAATCAAGTTCAACACCTGAGCTTACAGCATCTCCGAGTTCAAGAACACTTCCGCCGAGAATTGCGGGAATTCCGAGTATAAAGGAATATGTAACGGCGGTTTCTCTGGTAAGACCGCAGAAAAGACCTGCTGTGGTTGTACTGCCAGAGCGGGAAACACCTGGAAAAAGCGCAACACACTGGAAAAGCCCTACTGTAAGCGCATCCTTTACAGACATATCCTTACCTGTCTTGAAACCCTTCACGCACGCATCGGAGAGGAAAAGAAGAATAGCTGTAAATATAAATGCACAGCCTTCAAAAATTATATCACCGTCGCCTTCGACAGAAGTAAAGAAATCCTTGACAAAATAAGCGGGAACGAGAAGAAGTGTAGCGATTATAACCATGAACATCATACGACGGTTATCGTTCATATCCTTCCAGGAGAACTTGCCTGTAAAGATATCTCTTATAGTAAAGAAAAATTCCTTTATCATTCCCCAAATTGTCTTATAAAAAGCACAGAAAACCGCTAAAAGTGTTCCCAGATGAAGAACGATAGAGATTATAAGGCTTTCCTCGCCCACGTTCATAAAATGCTGGGCAACGGAAAGATGACCCGAGCTGGATACGGGAAGGAATTCTGTAAGTCCCTGAATAATACCCTGAATAATGATAGAAAAAATGTCCATTTCTGCCTCCGTAATATGTACACGGACTTAATGTCCGCTTATTTTGCTGTATGGTGTATAACGTTTATCAAGATAAAGATGGGGATTGGTAGAATAAAGCCTTTTCACCTCATCGCCCTCGAGTTCCAGAAAGCCGCCGTCAATTTCATGATACATAGGCGCATTTACACTGTTTTTACAGAATATGTCGTCCATTGCAATAATAGAATGAAGAATCATGATTTCTGCTCCTGCCCTTCTTCTATTAAGCTGTAAAGACATTCAATCGCTGCCGAAAGACCGCCCAGATTGTCGATAAGACCTTCCTTTACCGCAGTTTCGCCGTCAACCACTGAGCCGACGTCCATTACAAGCTCGTCTTTTTTCATCATAAGCTCACGGAATTTTTCAGCGGTAATTCTGCTGTTACGCGTAACAAAGTTCGTTATACGCTCCTGCATACGGTCAAAATATGAAAGCGTCTGAGGAACACCAAGAACAAGACCGTTCATCCTTACAGGGTGGATAGTCATTGTAGCAGAGGGAACAATAAAGCTTTTTTTGGCACTTACCGCAAGCGGTACGCCGATAGAATGTCCGCCGCCCACAACGATTGAAACCGTAGGTTTATCCATACCTGCAATAAGCTCTGCAATGGCAAGACCAGCTTCAACGTCACCTCCGACAGTATTAAGAATAATGAGAAGTCCCTCAATATCCCTGTCCTGCTCAATTGCAACAAGAGAAGGAATTATATGCTCATATTTAGTGGTTTTATTCTGCGGTGGAAGGATATAATGACCTTCAATCTGTCCGATAATTGTCAGACAGTGTATAAAGTGCTTAGCATTGGGCATTGAAACAATTCCTGTTTCAACAATCTGCTGGGTCTGCTGCTCCTGCGCCTTTTCCTCTTCGGTAGCTCTTTCATCGCCGTTGTTTTTCATTTCAACACGTCCTTTCGTATAATTGTGACAGTTTACCGTGACTTTATTATCCGAAAAAACGCATTAAATATTCATAGCACACATATATTCCGCAAAACGTAATACATTATTTATTATATCACAAATATATTATAATTGCAATTATTTTTTGAAATATTATGAAGAAATGATTTTTTGATATTGACTTTTTATGAAATACGTTGTATAATATATTAGCATAAATACGGAAGCGTATCGAAGTGGTCATAACGGGACTGACTCGAAATCAGTTGTACCTCACGGTACCGTGGGTTCGAATCCCACCGCTTCCGCCAAACTGAAAAAAGTCCGATTTAGATCGGGCTTTTATTTTTGTTACAATCATTTCACATAAACTGAGGCAGCCGTGGTTACGGCTGCCTTCAGCTCTATTTTAATTCATAAACATACCCGTTTATAGAGATAGCTTCAATATCTGATAAATCAATTGCCATTTTACTTTCATACCAGCTTTCTGTACCCCTTCTGATATACACAAGGTCAAGCTGTAAAGTTTCATCGGAGTGTACCCATGCACCACAGGCAAAAGCCTCAACCTCGCTTCCGTCGCTTCTTATGAGCCTTATGGGATTACCTTCATCGCCAATAAGAATATCGGGGATTCTGTTTGTTTCAGGGTCGGTATAATCCTTAAGGTCAGTTCTGATTAATAATGTTCCGTTTGTGGAATTGAGCTTGACTGAAACAAGTTCACTTTCAATATCCGCAAATTTTCCTTCATCTATATATTCGCCGATACTGTACCCGAGCATGAGCTTTTCATCAGCAGTGAAACTGCTTTTCTCAATTGAGTTCAGAGCCTCTTCAGACGGATAATAATCAAAACCAACTGACCAATCCAGCTGTAAATATGCCACACTGCTTGTATCGAGGGTTACCTCCTCCACAGAGCTGTTGATCCATTTAAGTTCGTCTATGGTCCACATACTGATATTGTTGGCTTCAAGCAGTTCAAAATACGGTTCAATGGGGTATAAATCCTTACCGTTAAGGGTGATTCGTTTTTCCGAAATGTCAAGGTCGGAGCTTACTTCGACATCAATTTCAAGATTTCCCGATTCATTGATTGAATAAAGATTTAAATTTCCTATCCAGTTTTCAAGCTCCATA
>JAFUNV010000076.1 GCA_017472865.1 Ruminiclostridium sp.
GTGGCAGTGGAACGTTTTATCCGCGAGGATTACACAAAGCATAGAGACCACTGGGTTGCCTACGCTATGAATGAGATTACAAAGTACAAGCCTGAGGAACGCTACTTTGCCTTTGCGCTCAGGAATGCACAGGTAAATCTTAAAAGGATATACAATCAGAAGACCACTTATCATACATATCTTGAGTTACTTTGTGTTACCTTTGAGCTTTACAGCCGAATAACCGAAAATAATATCCATGTGGATTATCTGTCGGAATTTGACGAGAAATATTTTATTAAGACGATTTTCCACCGCGCAACATATATGCTGAACGGATACTGCTACCCCGAATATGTAATGTATCTCAGATACCCCGAACAGCTGCTGGGTGCATTCTTTGTGCGCCACGACGGCTATCGTATAAGAATAGATGATATCCAGCATTTCTGCGGAGCATATTATTCTCTGTACAGAAATTATGAAAAGCTGGACGAGCTGCGAAACAAAGCAGCGGAATAATTAACTCAGAAAGGAATAGTATTCATGTCTGAAAAGCTTTCCGCACCGGATAATGTAATAGCTGAGCCCCGTGATAACTCCGTCCGTGTAACGTGGGACCCCGTAGAGGGCGCTGACGGATATATATTATTATTTTTCAGAGCAAGCGCCCCACGCACCTGCATAAAAAAGCGTTATTCACAGAAAAATACGAAGCAGATACTGGGTTTCTTCAACGGCAGTGACTATCTTGTATGCGTCCGAGCATTCCGCTACGAAAACGGCGCAGAGGCAGAGGGCGATACCTCTTCCAAAGTACCGTTCACCCCGATTTCAATGAATCTGAAGGCACAGAAGGTTCTGTGTATGACAACGGGCGAAATTGCCCAGATAGACTGGGAATACCGCAACACCCGTCCGTATGCGCTTTTTTACTGCGATGATGAATCTATTGTTACAGTTGACAGAAACGGTATCGTAAAAGCACTTGCACCCGGCAGAACCGAAATAGCAATCGTCGCTGAGGGCGAAGAAATTGTCACAAAGGTTTATGTTGACAGAGCTCAGACCATGGCTCAGGCTAAGGCTGTGATGATGTTCACGGGCGATATCATGTGCGCCGTAAATCATCAGCGAGCTGCAGAGCCGAGACAGTTTGACTTCCACGACAGCTTCAGCCGTGTCCGTGAGATATTATCGGGTGCTGATTTTGCAGCGGGTGTTCTTGAAACCACCTGTTACGACCCTGCACCATACGAGTTTGAACAGCTCCGTCTTGATTCGGGTGCGCCGAACTGCAACTCTCCCTCTTCCTTCCTTACGGCAGTGGCGGGAGCAGGCTTTGATATGCTTGTTACAGCCAATAATCACTGCTGCGATACAGGATATGAGGGCCTGACAGCCACGGTGGACAGCGTAAAGCAGCTGGGTATGTACAATCTGGGAACTATGGGTGATAACCCTGTTATACGCGATATAAACGGAATACGTGTGGGCTTTATTGCCTGCACAATGATAAGCAACGGACAGGAAAAGGATATACCCGAAATTACCGACGACACCATGGGTAAGTACAGCCGCGAGTATTTCCAGCGAATGTATGACCTTGCACGAAGCGGCGGCGCGGAATATGTTATTGCATATCTTCACTGGGGTGGTATGAATTCCCGCGCCCTGAAGGAAAAGCAGCAGGTGCTTGAATCACAGTTCATGGCACTTTGCGGTGTTGACCTTATTGTAGGCTCACACCCCCATGTTATACAGGAATTTCAGTACATAAAGACTCCCCGTGGCCGCATAGTGCCCTGCGCATATTCTCTCGGAAATTTCATAAGCTCTCAGGCTGAAATGAAGGAGAACAGGGATAGTGTAATCCTCCGTGTGGAGCTTTACCGTGTTGATGAAGAAATAAAGGCGGATATTTCATATATTCCATGCATGAGTGCAAACTCGGAATGCGGAATTACTGTTCAGCCTGTAAGCCGATTTTTCAATAATGCTTCAAAGCAGGCGCTTACGCGTATTGAAGATGCGATTGGCGATAAGATAAAACCTTATGAATATCAGCCTGCAGTGCTTCTCAGCGGTTCGGTTATTCTTGACAGAATTTTTGCTTCGGGTAATTTTGCCCGCACTGATAAAACGCCCCTGCTTCTTTCCCAGCTTTCCGCCTGCGGCGGTGAGAGTAAGGAAACAAACGGTGAAACTGACGCTCTGGGTCTTGATATAAGCAAGGGCTTTTCCGATTATCTTAAAAACTGCGGCAGTGATTATATCGCGGTGGATTTCTACACTGCGGCGGCGGTTTCCTGCTATGAGCTGGATGGGAATATTTACACGGGTACGAATCGTTTCTTAAAATCCGATTTCTATAATAAGCGCAAGAACGAATTTACCAGAATAAAGCCGCCATATGACGAGAAATTCTGGAAGCCGTTGGTGAGAAAATATGCCGAGGCTGTTCTTTCAGCGTTCCCGTCGGAGCGAATTATACTGTTCAGACAGTATTTTCCTGACAAGTTCATAAAGGGCGGAAGCGAGCTTCGCAATATTCCGCCGAGAAAGTCGCTGAATCGTCAGATTTCCGCAATGGAGGAATATTTTATAAGTCTTACCGCGCCTTCTGTGGTTAATCTTTCACGGCATTATTTTACTGTTGGCGATTCCCCAAGCGACTATGAAAAGGAATACTTTTATGACGCATACGGCGCGGCTGAGAAGATAATAAAGTCCAACCGCCGTTGCGTGGATATGCCTGACCTTGATATATGGTATGACCGTATTCTACGCTACTATGATAATATGACCGCCAGAGCATATCAGGGCTGGCTTCTTGATTTAAAGAATGCCGCGGATATTCTTATTGCTTATACCAGTAAGGAGTTTGCCGCTGCTAATAAGAGCCGCATACTGAAGCTTAAGGCTTGCGGTGTTCCCAGTCTTGGAAAAATTGCGGCATTTTTTGCCGATGACCCCGGGGCTTCGGGACTTATTGCTGCGGCAAGGCTTATTCATGCAGTGCTTGCAGGTGATATTTCAAAGCCGTATTCTTTCTATGCTCCCGCTTTTGAGGGCAGGTTCAATATTTTAAAGGCGATGGCTAAGCTTTTATCTGCCGAGATAAAAGCTTATGTAAGCATTGAATCCGCCGAGCGTGTTTTTCTGTTACTGCATAAGCCCGAGCAGCTCAGCAGTTATGTAAAACAGCTTAGCGAGCGTACAGCCGATATATGGGGCAGTTGTATCACCAGAGAAATTTTCAACAACTGCAAGAATTCGGGTGTGGGACGATATATCTTCAAGCAGTCGCCTATACTCGCCTTTGACGAACCCGTTGAGTTGGAGATTCCCGGGGATGTTTCGCAGTTCTGCGGAAATGCATGGCGCAGACGCACGATAGACGAGGCTTTCCGCAGAAGCGGTATTGAAAGTCTGAAAAGAGAACATTCAAAATGGCTTGCGGTGGATTTCTACGACGTTATCTGCAATATGAATGAATATAAGGGCAGTCTTTTTGAAATTGATGATTTTATCTGCCGTACTGATTTTTATAACAGCATAAAGAGTGAATGTACAGCCTGCAGTCTTGTGGAAAAGCGCACCGAAGAGGAGTGCCGCAGTACGATTATACGTTTTGCGTCTGTTATGTCTGAAATCTACGGAACCAACATTGTTCTCATAAAGGCTGACCTTAAGGATTCTTTTATAAATCTTGAGGGACGTATGGAGAAAATGCCTGAAGACCCGTTGCTGCGCAGAAAGAGAAAGCTAATCGCTATGTGCGAGGAGGTTTTTGAAAAGCAGACGGGTTGTGCAGTAATTGATATTTCAAAGCATTTCTGCGCTTCGGATAAATTCCCGCTGGGCGGTGCGCATATAGTTCATTACGAGCATGAATTTTACCGCGAAGCAGGTATATATCTGGCTCACATTCTCGGCAGCGGCAAACAACGCAGATTCTTGAAGGCTGACGAGAATTATATTGAGATGAGAGATCTCAGACTTGAAAGATAAATTGAAAGGGGGAGCTGTATGCTCAGAAATGTAAAAAAGCTGACGGCGTTTTTGCTTGCGGCGCTTTTGTGTTCTTCGTGCGGTAACAATACTCCCCCTGTTACGCATAATTCATCTTCCGTTTCTACTGCGGTAACTTCTGTTTCGGAGGAAACAACAACCGCTGTTATAACAACTCTTACAGCTTATGAAACAACTACCGTAACAACTGTTATTTCAGAAACAATTTCTTCGGAAGAAACAACCACAATTACTGAAGAATCTGTTTCTGAGACAGTAACAGAAACCTCTGAAAGCGAAACGACGGTTTCTGAAACCACAACTGTTACTGAAGCTGAAACGACAACGGAAATTACAACAACCACTGAAACGACAACCGCGGAAACCGAGGTTATTTCTGAAACCTCTCCGCCTGCCGCAAAGCTTCCGCCTGCTGAAATAAAGGTTTCGGACGTAAGTTCTCCGGGCACTCTTACTGAACAGACCGAAACCGCACTGGTGGATTACAGCAATGCTTCACTTGGGTATATCAGTGCTTCGTACAGCGGAAAAAGTGCACGGGCAAAGCTCAGGATTGTCTGCGGTGATATCACCTGCGACCACGACTTGTCGGTTACGGGAGAAATGGAATATTTCCCGCTTATGCAGGGCAGCGGCGACTATAAAATACAGATTTTTGAGCAGCTGGACGGAAAGCTTTATTCCTCCGCGCTGGATTTGTCCGTATCTGTAACAATAACGGACGAGGTGGGGATGTATCTTTATCCCAACCGATACTCGATGTTTGACAAGAACTCCGCTTGCGTGGTCAAGGCTTCTGAAGTCTGCGCGGGACAGGATGATGATATAGAAAAGATAGCGGCGATTTTTGGTTATGTTACCGACAGTATAACCTACGATTTTGACCTTGCGGCAACCGTGGTCAGCGGTTACATTCCCGACCCTGATAAGGTGCTTTCGAGGAAAACAGGTATATGTTTTGATTATGCCTCGCTTTTTGCGGCAATGGCGCGTTCGCAGGGTATTCCTGCCCGCCTTGTCATAGGCTATGCCGCACCTGATATTTATCACGCATGGAATGAGGTTTACACCGAGGAAACGGGCTGGATAACGCCTGAGCTTCTCCTTGGACGTAAGGGATACAATCTGGTAGACGCAACCTTCTATGCGGGTTCTGACGATAAAAGTGCTATCGCGGAGTATATTTCCGACAGCGGAAATTATTCTGCGGTTTACAGATATTAAGAAAGGATGTAAAATCCATGGCAAAACTTAAAAGGTTCAATCACGAACAGACAGCTTTTTTCTTTGAACAGCTGTGGCTTATGGTAAGCTCGGGCATGCAACTGGATGACGGTCTTGAAATCCTTGCGGAGGATACCGAAGATGCAGGTATATCTGAGGTCTGTCGTTTTCTTGCGCGAAAAACAGGGGAGGGCAGTACTCTTGCTGAAGCGGTTTCTGAAAGCGGAGTTTTTCAGCCTTACGCTGTGAAAATGACTGAAATCGGCTGTATGACAGGTAAGCTCGACGAGGTTCTAAAAGGGCTTTCGGAGTATTACGAAAACCGTGCAGAAACCGAACAGACCGTAAGATATGCTGTTTTTCACCCGTGTATGCTGCTTGTCATGATGACGGTGGTAATGGTGGTGCTGGTTGTAAAGATAATACCTATGTTCAGTGAGATTTTTTCCCAGTTTGACGCAGGGATAGGGACAGCTGTGGAGGATATCGTAGGTATAGCATACACCGCAGGCGAAGCGGTGCTTATAGTGCTTGCGGCGGTGATAATTCTGGTGGGCGTGATTGTGTTCATTCCGCCTGTGAAAAGAGCAATGCTTAAATTTGCTTCTGTTTTCCCTCTTACGCGCGGTATTTCCCGTAAGCTTTCGCAGGCAAAGCTTGCTGACGCAATGTGTATGATGATAACAGGCGGTATTGAACCTGAGGAGGCTCTTGAACATTCCGCAGAGCTTATCACTGACAAGAAGCTTTCGGCACAGATAAAGAACTGTCTTGAAAGAGTGAGAAACGGTGAATATTTCTCTGACGCAGTATGCAGTTCGGGTATACTGCCGAAGATGTATGCACGCTCTCTCAAAATTGCGTATACCTCAGGCTCCTTCGATACGGTATGGCGCAGAATAAGCAGACGAAGCAACGAGGAAGCACATAAAACCGTGGCTAATATTCTTTCGATGGTTGAGCCTGCTATTGTACTTCTCCTTGCGGTTATGATAGGCTCTGTGCTTCTTACTATAATGATACCTCTTATGAATATCATGTCTGCTCTGGGCTGACGCTGAAAGGGATTTATATATGAGAAAAAAAATAAAACAATATGCGGTTCCCGCAGCGGCAGTGATTATTTTCATTGCCGTAGTGCTGTGGTTTCTGACGGGTATAAATTCCGCCGCTTCCGCCAGCCGCGAACAGCAGCTTGAAGCTGTAAAGCGCTCGGTTGAAAACAGCGTGACGCTCTGCTATTCTATTGAGGGTGCATATCCTGAAAGTCTTGCTTATCTGGAAGATAATTACGGTATGCATTATGATAAAGAACGATATCTGGTTCATTACAGCTGTTTTGCGGCAAATATCCGTCCTACGGTTACGGTTATTGAAAAGGAGTCCTGATTTATGGAAAACCTGAAATACAGAGGAACCTCCCGTGTTCTCAGTACAGCGGCAAGTCTGATTCTGTTTCTGATTTTTGCTGTCTGTATGCTGGTTATAATCGGTGCAGGCGCGGGGATTTACAGCAGGATAAACAGCGGTTATGAAGCGACTTACGGTTCTTCGGCGGCTATCAAGTATGTCTCTAATAAGATACGTGCATCAGACAGCTGTGAAATTATAGAAAACGGCAGCGGAATCGCACTTACCAACGGTAATGTGCTTTGCGTTATCTATTCGGGCAGTGAGGGGATTTATGAGAAAAATTCCTCGTCTGAGCACCCTGCTTCTGCTGATGGCGGGGAGCTTGTGCTGAAGGCGGACAGTATGAATGTTACAGAAGAGGGCGGATTGTACGAAATCACCGTAACCTGCGGTGGAAATACAGCCTCTGTGCTGGTCAGAAGGAGTGATAATTCTGGAAACAACTAAGAGCAGAGGCAGCATGAAGCCTGCAAATCTGTTTTTTATAGAACTGCTGGCAGTTCTTCTGTTCTTCAGCTTTTCTTCGGCTGTAATTCTGCGGATTTTTGCCGCTGCCGACCACAGGCAGGAACTGAGCGACCTTACGGAAAAGGCGGTAATCTGCGCACAGTCAGTGGCGGAAGTATTCTCTGTAAGCGGCAGTCTTTCTGAGTCGGCAAACCGTGTTTTTGGTACGGATGAAGATTACGGAAACGAAGTGGTTATTGCTCTCGATGATAATTTTATGCCGTCAGAGAATGGCGTTATTTCCGTAAAGCTGGTACAGAGTGATGAAAGTGCATCGGCAGGTGTGTTATCTCATCTTGATATTTATTTTAATCTTGATAATAATGAATATATTCATTATGTGAACTGCGCTTCCTATTCTCCTTATACAGGAGGTGACGGAGTTGAATAACAACAGAAAAAATGTATCGGAAAACCGCGGAATAGGCGTGGGGTATGTTACGCTTATAATGCTTTTTGCGGTGATTTGTCTTACCGTTCTGGCTTCGCTGTCCTACCAGGCGGCAAGGGCTAACGATAAGCTCAATGAGAAAAGTGTTATGATTACTTCGGCATACTACGAAGCCGATACATACGCAAAAGAACTTCTCGCAAAGCTTGATGAGGCGGCTTTTCTTTCACACGAAAGCGGTTTCTTTGACGATAATTTTGCGATTATGTGTGAAGAAATCATTGCTTCTGAGAATAATACTGTTGTAGTTAATAAGGTACAGGAAGGCTATAAAACAGCTTTTTCCTGCGGTATAAGCAATAATCTTGAACTTTCAGCAGTAGTTGTTTTTTACAGCGTTCCTGTTGACGGACAGCGTTACCGCATCGAACAGTGGAAAACTGTAACGGTTGGTTCTGACGGCGGTGATGAGAGCATCGGCGTATGGAACGGCGAAAACCTTGCTTGAAATCTGCTTTGCAGGAGGATATATTTATGGATTTGTTTTCAATTTTAAAAAGCGCAACGGATAAATCCGCTTCTGATATTTTTATAATCGGCGGTGCGCCGCTCAGTTATAAGGCGCATGGCGTAATTTCCAGACTTGACGACCAGCCTCTGCTTATCCAGGATACAGAAAAGCTGGTGCGTGAAATTTTCACAACAGCAGGGATTATTTCCGAAAATGAAAGCCTGCCTGAGCGTGAAATGGATTTTTCCTTTTCTGTAAGCGGAATGGGCCGTTTCAGAGCAAATATCTACAAGCAGAGAGGTTCTTATGCGGCAGTGCTGCGTTTTGTTCCGTTTGAACTTCCTGTGGCTGAGAAGCTGGGCATACCCGAACAGGTTATGGAATTCAGCAGGCTGAAGGGTGGGATTGTGCTTATTACAGGCGCCGCAGGCAACGGTAAATCCACCACTCTTTCCTGTATAATCAACCGTATAAATTCCACTCAGAATAATCATATCATCACTATTGAGGACCCCATTGAATTTCTTCACAGACATGACAAGAGCATCATCAGCCAGCGTGAAATCAATCTTGATACAAACAGCTACATAGACGCCCTCCGTGCCGCACTTAGACAGTCTCCCGACGTTATTCTTCTCGGTGAAATGCGTGATTATGAGACTATAAGCATAGCGATGACTGCGGCTGAAACAGGTCAGCTTGTTCTTTCAACTCTCCATACCCTTGGAGCGGCCAGCACCATTGACAGAATTATTGACGTTTTTCCCATAAATCAGCAGAGACAGATAAGAATACAGCTCTCCATGACGCTGAAGGGCGTTGTGTCACAGCAGCTTCTTCCATCTGTCAACGGAACACTGGTTCCTGCTTTTGAGATTATGTCAATGAACAGCGCTATTAAAACAATGATACGTGAGGAGAAAACCCATCAGATTGATACGGTTCTTCAGTCCTCTCCGGGTATGCAGACCATGGACAGCTGTATTCTTGATATGTTCAGAAAAGGTATTATTACAGCGGATACAGCGGTAGAGTATGCGTATAATCCCGAAATTATGAAGAAGAGGGTAAGCTCCTTCTGATTTTAATTATTCCACGCAGTCACGACACAAGTTGTCGGAGCTGCGTGGTTTTTATTTTGTATAACTGTTTTTGTGCAATGTGCTGTTATTACCTGTTAAATTTCAGTAAAAATATATATAAGTAAACGTTATCAAAAAATGCCGTTTTTCTTGACGATAAAAGGAAAATGTGCTATAATGTAATAGAATAGGTAAGTAGGTATAGTTACTTGCCTTTAACTAAAGTCAGTTTATACCCCGATGTTTCAACATAACAAGGAGGATTTCAATATGAGTGACAAAAGACGCAGAAGAATAAAGTGTGCGATAGGCTTCGCAGCGGCCGTTTCCGCTATTTCCGCAGGCACTATCACCGCTTCCGCAGCTTCTGAAACTGCAGCTTCCGCTGAGGACCTTTTAAGCAGTTATGAAGCGTCAATAGAAAATGAGTCTGAAGAATCCGCAGCATCTGTAAAGGGACTTCTCGGTGCAGCTTCCGATTACAGCGTATTCGTACATGGAGATTTCACTGTATACGGTGCAGACTGCCCCGGTAATCTTGCCGTAGGTGGTACAGCAACAGTACCTTCCGATTATTATTCTGAAGGCTCTACCGTTGTAGGTTCAGTTGCTGAAGGCAGTTCTTTCCATAATGGTTCAATAACACCGGAAGAGGCAGGTATTGACTTTGACAGTGAGTTCGAAAACCTCACAAATCTCTCAAGCGACCTTGCTAAGATTGAATCTAACGGTACAGTTTCCACAAACCCTTATTGGGGTGCAAGAGTGGAATTCACCGGAACAAATGAAACAATAAATGTGTTCAACCTCACTGCTGAACAGTACAGCGCTGTTGCTTCTCAGGGCGGCGGACTGCTTTCCTTTGATTTTAATGTTCCTGCAGGTTCAGTTGTTGTTATTAATATTACAGGCGGCGGCAACATAAATCTTGGCGCAAACTGTGGTGTTACATACGCAGGTCAGGTTGTAAATAACGGTACTGCAAATAACGGAAGCATTCTCTTTAACGTACCTGATGCAGCCACAATTATTATCAATGACAGTATTGGTTCGCTTCTTGCGCCTACTTCTTCGGTAACTTCTTTTGGTTATGGCAATAACCATTTTGAAGGTCAGCTCATCTGCCTAAACTACAATGGTGCAAATGAATTCGGTAGCATCACATTTGATGGCGATAAGCCCGTAGAGGATACTCTTGATGACCTTATCGATCCCGATGACGGCGATACAGATACCGATAATGTAACAGAGGATGATACAGACTCTGACGAAGATTTTGAGTCTGATACTGATACCGATACAGACACTGATACTGATACAGACACAGATACTGATACTGATACCGATACAGATACAGACACTGATACTGATACTGACACTGATACAGACACTGATACAGATACAGATACAGACACAGACACTGATACAGATACAGACACTGATACAGATACAGATACAGACACTGATACTGATACAGACACTGATACAGATACTGATACTGATACTGACACAGATACTGATACAGACAC
>JAFUNV010000077.1 GCA_017472865.1 Ruminiclostridium sp.
AGCTACGGCGGACCTGCATATTATATAGAAACCGCATTGAAATGCCGTCCTCTTGCGGTGATTTTTTCGGTATTCCTTATTCTTACCTACGGCGTAGGCTTCAATATGCTGGCTTCCTACAATTTGCAGTCCACCTTTTCTTCATACGCTTTCTATGATGAAAAAACCACACCCTGGATAATAGGTCTTATTCTTGCTGTGCTGGTTGGTTACTGCCTTATGGGCGGAGGTTCAAGAGTAATAAAAACAACAAGTCTGCTGGTTCCATTCATGGGTGTAGCTTATATTCTCGTTTCCTTTGTAATAATTATTATGAATATTACAAGTCTTCCCGCTGTTTTCTCCCGTATATTCAGTGAAGCCTTTGATTTTGAAGCAATCTTCGGCGGCTTCAGCGGCTCGTGTGTAATGTACGGTATCAAGCGCGGTTTATTCAGTAATGAAGCGGGCGTAGGCTCTGCACCAAACGCTTCCGCCTCGGCAGAGGTAAGTCACCCCGCAAAGCAGGGACTTGTACAGGTGCTTTCCGTATTCATTGATACAATTCTTGTGTGCAGTGCTACTGCATTTATGTGTATGTGTTCGGGAGTTGAACCCAGCGAGAGCCTTTCGGGCGCACCTTATGTTCAGGCGGCACTCAGCGAAACCCTCGGCGCTTTCGGTCCGCTGTTCATAACGGTCGCAATGATACTTTTCGCTTTTACAACGCTCCTCGGTAATCTTTTCTACGTTGACAAGTGTATTGCTCATATCATGGGCAGAGTTCCCGGCAAGACCTTTATGCGTGTGTATCATGTTATAGCCGCGCTGGTTATTCTTCTCGGAGCTGGGCTCAGTGCAGACCTGCTCTGGAACGTTGCTGATATCCTTATGGGCGGCATGACGATTATAAATATCCCTGTAATTGTGATTTTAAGCAAGTACGCAATCCGTGCCCTTAAAAATTATGAGGAACAGAGAAGGCTCGGCAGAGAGCCTGTATTCTTGGCAAAGGATATAGACCTGCCTCATAAGGTTGATTACTGGCAGTGATTATTCAACTGACAGTTGCCTGCAAGGCTGTTTAAAATAAAAATCGGGTCTGCGGTAATTATTCCGCAGACCCGTGCTGTTATTTATTGATTTTTATACTCTTTATGCAGAGATTTTCACCGAATGAAAGTGTAAGGTCGTGAAGTCCGTCAGCTGTAATTTCCGCGGTATAATCATGGAAATCCGTAAAACCGTCAGATGAGGCAATTTCAATTTCCGTAAGCGTTTCCTTGCTCTTATCCAGAATTACAGCGATTTTTTTAGGGTCAACAGGCGCGGCGGCAGAAAGGGTTATGCTTTTCGCACCGTTAAAATCAACGTTCTGATATGTAAGCGTATTTGTCCATTTAAGCCCGCGTACATGAGAAACGGCGGAAGAAGGGTCAATATAGATTTCGGTGTTGTTTTCTTTGTCATAAAGCTGTGCGGGCGTTTCCGTACTGAAGTCACGGGGTGGAATTTCCTCGCCTTTTATATTGACAACCGCTGTCAGGCGTATATCCTCCGAGGAAGAGCCGACCATAAGCTCATATTCTCCGCTTTCAAGGCAGAAGCGTTCCCTTGAAACGTCGTAAAACTCCAGCTCGCGGAAAGGAACGGAAATTTCACAGGAAATCTCCTCGCCTGCGGGTATATTAACACGCTTAAAGGCACAGAGCTTTTTGATAGGGCGTCTGATTCGCTCTGAAAGGGGTCGGAAATACACCTGAACAACCTCGTCACCGTCATGCTTACCATCATTTCTGACGTTGAGAGAAAGGGTGATTTCATTATCATTTACTTTTGCGCTGAGATTGTCATAGGAAAAGGCGGAATAGCTGAGACCATGACCGAAGGGATAAAGCGCCTTACCCTCAAACCAGAGGTAGGTCATTTTATTCTTCATGATATCATAATCCTTGATATTGCCTAAGTCCTCATCACATTCATACCACGTGACAGGGGTTCTGCCTGCAGGATTATTTCTGCCGAAAATCGTATCAGCAAAGGCGTGACCAAGCTCGGGGCCTGCGTGAGAGGTCCAGAGTATTGCGGCAGGTCTTTTGCCTGTAAAAGGCATTGCGTAGGTGTAGCTGGAAACAATAACAAATACAAAATCACTGCGTATTTCCGCAAGCTTCATGACCGCTTCGCGCTGAACAGGCGGAAGTTCAATAGTACGGCGGTCGTAGCACTCACGTGCAACCTGTTCGGGGTCGTTTCCGCCGCAGTAAATAACAGTATCCGCCTTTTCTGCGATTTCGGCAATTCGTTCACTGCCGCGGCTTACGGTGATTATTTCAAACATAACGTTTTCATCGGGCTGTGATTTTTCACGGAGCACAAGGCGGTTTTCACCGTCAAGAGTGAACTGCTTTTTGTGGAGATAATCAGAAATAATCTGCTTTCCTGTTTTGCTGTGAGTATGAATTTCCAGCGTTTCAGAGGTGAACCAGCCGTAAACGGTGGTTTTACCGTATGAGGGCGGTTCGCCGTTGGGCATCTGCATGATTCTGCCGTCCTTTATGCTCTGAAGATTCACCCAGCGGTGCTCATGGTCGTGGTGGCAGTAATAGAACTGTTCGGCGTCATCATTGTCTGCATCTGCATAGAAATTGCCGTTTTCATCAAGGCGCAGGAATTTGCCGTTGGGTGCCTTGATTTTCACAATATCCCAGCCTGTATCGCAGATTAAGTCACAGCCTTCTTCAAGAAGATCTGCTTTTATTGAAACATTGTAGGAGCTTGTGCCCGTGTACCAGTCTAAAAGGTTGCAGTCGATATTCGGACCGAGAAGTGCAATTCTGCCTGCCTTTTCCTTTTCAATCGGCAGTCCGCCGCAGTTCTCCAGAAGCACCATGCCTTCGTTTGCGGCACGGCGGTTAAGGTTGCGGTCAGCTTCGGTATTAACGTCCTTGCGGCTGAGGCTGTCAAAGGGAGTTGAGGGGTCAAATTCACCCAGATGAAATCTTCCTGTGAGGGTATTTCCGATAGCGGTATCAATATCTGCCTCGGTTATAAGACCTCGGGCAAGAGCATTTCGGGCGGCGGTGTGGACGTTGCCGATATTGTCGGTCATGCAATCGGTTCCCGCGTTTATACAGGCTTTAAGAGCCTCAGCGTGGGAAGCAAATGTCTTATGGTGGGTGACATTCTGTGAGAAATCTCCTCCGTCGGTTACCACGAAGGTAAGTCCCCACTGGTTTTTCAGCACATTTTTAAGGTCGTGGTTCATAACGGCAGGAGTGTGGCACAGCTCGTTATAAGCCGCCATTATGCTTTCTGTGCCGCCGCGTTCGATAGACGCGCGGAAGGCGGCGTAATAGTATTCATGGCGGAGACGGGGGTTGAGATTTGCGTTGTCGTGGCCTCGTCCTTCCTCGTGGTTATTGGCGCAGAAGTGTTTGAGGGTGGGGATTGTGGCGGCAGTTTTTTCTTCGCCGCGAAGTCCTTTTGTGTAAGCTATGGACATTTCACCTGTAAGGCAGGGGTCTTCACCGTAGCATTCCTCGTTGCGCCCCCATCTGGGGTCGCGTGCAAGGTCAACGGTAGGTCCCCAGACCATGAGTCCGCCGCTTTTGCGCTCGTTATAGTAGGCACGGGCTTCACGTGCCGCAGTTTTGCCTATTTCAAGCATCATTTCCGTGTCGAAGCTTGCCGCCATGCCCATAGGCTGAGGGAAAACGGTACTGGGCTTGTCCTCCTCACGGTTTACAAGACCGCGGGCTACCTCGTGACCTACGTACCATTCACCTATGCCGAGGCGTTCAACAGGCAGCTGGTGAGTGGCTAAAAGACCGATTTTTTCGTCGATGGTAAGTCTTGAAAGCAGGTCGGAAACACGTTCTTTATCACTCAGAGCAGGGTTCTGAAAGGGAAGCATAAAAGCACCTCATTTCTTTCTGTAATCGTTATCATGATTATAGCATGAACCGCTTGTAAAGTCAATGCAGAAACCATAAAATAAAGCTTATTTCAACGAAAAGGATAAAGGTGTTGACTTTCAAAACGAGATGATATATAATTAGTGAAAAGGAGTGAAAACAAATGAGCATCACAGTAAATCTTTATTACACAGGTCAGAACGGCAGTGCGCGTAAATTCGCCGAGGAAATGGTAAAAAGCGGAATTGTTGATGCGGTGCGTGCCGAGGAGGGCAACGAGCGCTACGAGTATTTCTTCCCCATGGATGACTCCGAAACGGTTCTTCTGATAGACCGCTGGAAAAATCAGGAGGCAATTGATTTTCACCACAAAAGTCCTATGATGAAGCAGATTGCGGAGCTTCGTGATAAGTATAAGCTTCGTCTGAAGGTAGAGCGTTACATTGATGAAAAGGAATAACCAAAACAACCCGTGAGGCAGGCACCTCACGGGTTTTCTGTATTAAAAAGGAAAAACAGGTTCTATTACTCCGATAACCTCACGGTCACTTTTGTAGTAAAGGTTATGGTCGGGGCTGTAAATAAGATTTGAAGAAAAGCATATATCGCCGATTGCCGCTTCATCGGTTTCAAAATTCAGCGCATACCAGCTGAGATATTCGCCGTGAATAAGAATCCATTCTTCCGAAAACAGAACGTCTATATCTCCCAAAAAACGAAGGTTATTGTTTTCGGCGCCCATTACTTCAGCAATTTCCGAAACATCATATTTTTTCGCAAGTCCGTCTGATTTTCTGGTGATGATTATTTCGGTATAACGGTCGTCTGAGCCTTTCTGTACAGGGTGGACAATATAGCTGTCATTTTCGACGTATTTGTAATTGTAAAATTCAAGACTCTCATTCTCATAAATCTCACCTGTTTCAAGGTCGTATAACATACCTTTTTCGGTGTCCTTGTCTATGTATTCCAGCTTGTTATTATTAAAGCGGAGCGTATACGAAGGAGAAGCGTAGGTGCTGTAATTTATGCCTGTTTCGGTTACCTCGCCCGTTCTGCGGTTGTATATCTGTATATTGCTTTCGCCGTAAACTATATAATTCTCATCAATATGAACGACAGCGCCGTAGTTTTCGTCCATAAGCATTACGGCTTCGCCTGTTTCAATATCAAGTCTGTAAAATCCGCCGTAGGTGACCATGAATACCTCACCGCATGAAACATGGATTCCGACAGGGCTGGGTCCTTCCGTTTCCCATACCTGCCGCACCACCGTATTATCTTTGACGAGTACGATTTCAGAGTATATAAAGCTGGGTATTGCAACATCATTCATGTACCGCGCAATGCATATCCAGTCCGCTTCCTCCGTGCCGAGAAAGGTGTAATCAAGGTTCATATAAAGATACTGATGTCCCAGCGTTGTATCTGCGATTTCGGGGAATTCGTTGCAGATAAAACCTTGTTCCGCTGCTATGGGATAGGTGGATTCATCTTTGGTATAATCGTAATCGCAAAGCCTCCAGAGCTGCTTTTCAACTTCAATATCTGCGGAATATTTTTCGGTGCAGGTGAGCTTTTCTTCGAGGATAACAGGCTTTATTGTTTCGGCAGGAAATCTGAGTTCGATTGTATAGTTTTCCTCGTGGTCGTGTACGTAGAATTTATCGGACAGTGGGCAGTAATCTATATTATAAATGCCCTCGTATTGACCTTTGCAGATTTCTTCGTTTTCAAAGTTTACAGCAATAAGACGGGTGGGGTATCCATCTGTAAATACGCACCAATCCCCTCGCATGACAGACTCGGAGCCGAGAGGAATGGAGATATCGAAAATCTTTGTTTTTCCGTCGGATTTGCGGGTGATTTTTACGCCGCCCACAGTACCGTCGGGGTCTCTTTCATAGCTGAAAATATATTCCTCATTTTCGGCGGTAATATCGAACACAAGGCTTTCGTCCTCATGAATTTCACCTGTTTCAAGGTTATAGACCATGCCCTTTTCGGCGTAATGAGAATAATATTCAATGCTGTTTTCGGTTATGCGTATGTGTCTGTCATCAAACAGCATGGCTTCGATTTTTATGTCCGTTTCGGTAACTTCGCCCGTTTCACGGTTATAAATTATAACAATATCGTCCCCGCCGTAGACTAAATATCTTTCGTCATAGGCGAGTATACCGCTGTAA
This sequence comes from Ruminiclostridium sp., assembly GCA_017472865.1. Taxonomy (GTDB): domain Bacteria; phylum Bacillota; class Clostridia; order Oscillospirales; family Ruminococcaceae; genus Ruminiclostridium_E. The sequence continues at coordinate 6,086 of JAFUNV010000077.1, forward strand.
TAGCTGCTGTAAATGCTTTTAAGCTCGCCTGTATCAAGATTAAGCTTATATAAACCCATAAAATCCTTAACGAAAATATCGTCGTCTATAAAGCTGAGAGAGGGCAGGTTCATTTCACCCTCGCAGACCTCACGGACAATTTCATTATCTTTTACAAGAACAATTCTTGCGTAAACACCACCCGGTGAAAAGCCCATGCATACATATTTCGCAACACATATCCAGTCTGCTTCGTCTGTACCTATGTAATAAAAGTCAAGCCACTGCTCAAGGTACTTATGCCCGAGGGCAGTGTTCTTTTCGACAGGGTATTGGTCGCGAACCTGATTTTCATATTCGGATGCTATTTCATAAGCATGACCGCTTTTGGTGAAATCATAATCAAAGCTTCCCCACAGCTCATAGAAAAGCTTCTCCTCATCAACATAATTTTCTGCTGTAAAGCTGATTTTTTCATCAAGAACGGTTGGCTTTATCCAGTCCTTTTTATAATCCACCGCCTCTTCAGTGACAGTTGTAACAGCGGTTGTCGTGGTTTTTTCAGTTGTTGTAACCGTAGTTGTTTCTGACGGGACAGTTGTGGTTTCTGAGGTTGTTACAGCGGTGCTTGTTTCTGTCGTGGAGGTCGTTGTTTCGGTCGGGATTTCCTTTTCGCATGACGAAAAGAAAAGCACAACCGCAAGCATGATACTCAGAAAGCGTTTTTTCATTTTTATTCCTCTATCTTTATTTTATTTGCGCCGATTTCCACCCAAGCGGGGCGGAAACCGCAGTTAAGGGCGATATTCCATGAATGGTAATTTGAAAGACTTGTGCCGTAGAATGGGATATCGCCGTTTTCTAGGATTTTGTTTTTAAGAAGCGTTACAAGATATGTACCTACGCCCATTGAACGGTATTCGGGCATTACGTCAATACCTATCTGCTGCCAGTGGGGTGCGTCCTCGGAACAGCCCGCCATACCCATGATTTTATCTCCGTCAAGGGCTGTGACAACTATTCTGTCGGGACGGTTCGGGTCAAATTCCGAGCAGATAGCGTTTGGAAAACGCTCGTCACCGTAGAAATGATGAAACTCCTCGCCGTAATACCATTTTACACTGTAATTTTTCTCAGGCACAGCGTTTTTACTGTGCAGAAACATGTGGTAAGTCTGGGTCAATGTATAGCCGTGCTTGTTCAGTTCCATTTCAAGGGGCAGTAAATTAGGCAGTTCAAAAAGAAAATGTCCTGCTTTTCCGTTTATAAATTCCTTCAGGAACGGGTGCAGAGCTTCATCAGCGGTAACCACCGTGTTATTGCCCGTTGTAGCCATGTGGAAAAAATATTTTTCGGGACTATAAAACCGCCGTCCTTGGTGAAGCTCAGACAGAGTGAGTATATTGTCGCTTTTTGTGAAATCCTCGGGTGTACAGTTGTATTCGAGTGATAAAAGTCTGTGAAGCTGAGATAAATCCATGTGCAGTTCTCCTTTTTCTTATAATTATACACCCGATAAAAAACAGTGTCAATAATAAGCCTTGACAATTACGGTTAAAAGTAGTATAATCAAGAAACAAGTTAACAGAACATCACAGGTGTCGTATATTTTTGTTGGAAAATGATACGGTGAAAAGGGAAGCGGGTGAAAATCCCGCACGAACTCGTCGCTGTGAAGCAGGAGCTTTTTCCATTTGCCATTGGCGTAAGGCCGAGAAGGCGGAAAAAAGTGTTGATAGCTGAGTCAGAAGACCTGCCTGAGATGATATTGCAGAGCCACGAGTAATTGGTTGAAGCATCAGCACAGCTATGTCCGACCATACCACAGGTATGGTCTTTTTTAACGCCTTTTGTGTTATGTCAGCAATGTCTGTTACCTGTAAAACGGCCATGGGACGAGGCTGAAAATTATTCACAAAAGGAGAAAATATCATGAAAGCAAACGCAAAGAAAATTTTAGGAATCGTAGTAGTTATACTGCTTCTGGCGGCATTGGGAGTATGTTATTTCCTGTTCCGCGAAAAGCCTGTTGAGGGCAGCAAGACTATTACAATAGAAGTTGTGAACTCTCTGGCGGAATCTACCGTTTACGACCTTAAAACTGACGCGGAATATCTTCGTCAGGCTATGGAAGAGGCAGAGGGGCTGACCTTTGTCGGAGTTGAAAGTCAGTACGGGCTCAATATAAGCGAGGTAAACGGCGAGGTCGCAGATTTCAATACAAACGGCGCTTACTGGGGTTTCTATGTAAACGGTGAATACTGCAACTATGGTGTTGATACCCAGCCTGTAAACGACGGCGACGCCTTCAAAATCGAATACACTCCCGCCGCATGAAAGCAAAGGAACGCTTTAAGCTTACTGTCCGCGATATAACCCTTATAGGGCTTATGGTGGCGGTCATAGAGGTATGCAAAATGGCTCTTTCCTGGGCGCCCAATGTGGAGCTTACCTCCTTCTGGATAATCATGTTTTCAGTATTTTTCGGAAAGCGTGTATTCTTTGTAATTCCCGTGTTTATTCTGGTGGAAGGCGCAATGTACGGTATACATATCTGGTGGATAATGTATCTTTATGCATGGCCGCTGCTGGCGATACTGGCTATGACCTTCAGAAGGATGGATTCTGCGGTGAGTTACAGTATCCTTTCAGGCATATTCGGACTGCTGTTCGGGCTGCTCTGCTCCATACCGTACATATTTATCGGCGCGGTTGACGGAATTGAAAGCGGACTTCGTATGGCGTTCGCCTGGTGGATATCGGGAATACCCTGGGATATGGTTCACGGGGTTGCAAATTTTTTCATAATGCTTGTTCTTTATCGTCCCGTTTCAGGCATAATGAAAAAGGCAGACAGGCTGCTCAATACATAAGAAAAAGCACAGGCTTCAGTCCTGTGCTTTTTTGTTATTTCACCCCATAGGAAAGCGGTGTGTCGTTGCGGAAAAAGAACCTGTTATTCAGCATGGTGAGAAGGGTCATATCTTTATTTATAAGAGCGGAGTCAAGCATCTGCCACTTTTCCATAAGCCGTCCCATGTACGAATTTCCGTTTCCGTTATCATAGAAATTCTCAGCAAAATCCTTGTCAGTTTTTTCATCCTGCTTATAGCGGATAAAGGCAGATTTTGCGGGATTATTCCTGTTTTCTCCGTACAGCCTGTATGCGTGGTCGGCCGCCGCCTTCAGCGCTTTTCCTCCGTCGCCGCTGCTCTTATAGATTACCTTTGCTCTGTTCATTATTTCATCAATAACCTCTCGGTCGAGGGGTCCGTATTCTTCCGCCTTGTTGAATTCCTCGCCCCTGAGTCTGAGAAATTCATCACACTTGTTGATAAGTCTTTCTGTGTGATTATTGTTAAGAGCGGAAATCTTTTCCTTGACCTTTTCAGACGCACCCCACTTTTCCGTAAGACTTTCCGAGGCAAGATATTTTGCAGACAGTGCAATTCCGAGGCTTTCCTCTGTGAAATCATGTCCCGCTGTATACCCCATACCGTTTATTTCGGAACGGTACTGATTAGCGGCACAGCCCAGCACTGCAAGGTCATTTTCGCTGTAAAAGCTGCTGTTTTTTATTTCGGGGGAATATTCGTTTCTGAGAGCGGAAGCCATGAATTTAATATCACGCATCAGCCATTTATCCTCGCTGTCTGCAAGTCCTGCATAGTCGGGATTTTCAGCCGCAAAGCTGCTGAAGCTGTTCTTTTTATCATTCATAAGGCTTATTACCGACGCTTTTATTTCGTTTTCATCAACCGATATACCGAAAGCACCGAATACCTCGGTTATTTTTTCTGCATAACCTTCGGCGTACTCGGAAATAGCATTATTAAAGCAGGCGTTCAGCGTTTTCAGCTCCGCTGACTGTTCCTCTCCCGAAAAGTCGCGCATAATACGCTGTTCGGCGGCGGCATACACTGCGCCTGCGAAGTCAGTATAATCTGAAAGATTTGAAAAATCAGCCTCGGCTCTGAAATAGCCCTTTGTTTCCGACCAGTTTATTTCCTTATCAAGTCCGTTTTCACGCACGTATGAAAGGAACTCCGCCTGTTCCATACCTTTTACGTTCGGGTCGCTGACGCTGGCATTCTTTGTGGAAAGCCCGTGTATAAGCTGAGTATTGTATCTGATTGAATTCGGGTCAACTGTTGAGGAGTTAATTACAGAAGCATTATCAGGGGCGGAGAAGGTAAGCGAGTGAGATATTTTTGTGCCTGTGGATTTCGACCAGTTATCTATAAATGCCTTTTCAGCGGTCATGTTTTCCTGATAGGCAAACTCCCTGTATCCCGTATCGGGCAGTTGTATTCCGCTGAAGCCGTCGCCTTTTCGCACAGGCGCGGGAATCACCGCTTCACCGCCTGCAATAAGGCGGCTTTTTTCTTCCTCGCTTTTCTGACGAAGCCCCATTATGAGGGCGTTCAGCTTCTGCGCGTCCTTATCGTTAAGATTGCCGAAGCGGTTTATATTAAAGCTGCTGCCATCTATAATCATATTACCATTCCCTTCAAGTACAATAATTCTTGTTCGTTATATCGTCAGCCTTTGCCATAAATAAAGCAGAATATCCGAATCTGCAGCAAAAACGCCGCAAATTCGGATAATTCTACAATATTATGAATAAGGAATTGGTAAAATTAACGGTATTCGGCGCTGAAGCCTTCAAAAACAGCAGTGTTGTTTCCGACGGCGTAAAGTCCCAGTACAACGCCTGTAAATCCGCCCGAAACCTCGCTTGAAAGATACTTTGAAAGACCGCAGCCCAGGTGGATTTCCTTTTCGCCGTCAACGGCATAGAAGTTATAAACCTGACTATCTGAACGGATAATGAGCTTCGCTTTGTTGCCCGAAAGTGTGACAGCGTTCTGGATATGCTTGACGTTGCCGATATTAAGCTTCAGTACCGCTTCGCAGCTGTTTTCGTTTTTGCACAGGGTAATTTCGTAATGCTCATTTTCGCTCATGTAGACTGTAATTCCGCCCTCGCCGCCGTCGATTTCAGCGTCAACCGAAAGCTCCATATCGAAATCACGCTGGCGTATGCCGACAAAGGTCGGCGTGTCAGCCATATCAAGAGTGATATCCGTACCGTGGAGTATGAATTTTTCACGGCTCAGCTCATAATTCTCAGTGACAGGGTGGCGTAAATGACACCAGTCGGTTTTTATATCGGTATTCTCAAAGGTGTAAAGCTTCTTTTCGTGCTGCTCAAAATCGCCCTTTATTTCATATTCAAGGTCGGTAGTGCCGTCCTTGCCTGCGGTGAACCAGCCGTCAGCCCCGAACTGCACAGGAGTGAGGAAAACCTCTCGGCCTAAGTGATGATAGGTCATCCACATATGAATCTGTCGGAAACCGAGGCAGAGAATGAACCATTCACCGTCCTTTTCAATAAGGTCACCGTGACCTATACCCTGGATTATGTAGGGCGCTTTATTGCGGTTGGTAAGTACGGGGTTGTTCTGATAATTCTCAAAAGGTCCCCATACACTGTTACCTCTTGCGTAGGTAATCATGTGGCCGTATTCTGTACCGCCCTCGGCAGCCATAAGGTAGTATCCGCCGTTTATTTTATACATGTGCGGACTTTCCAGATAGCGTCCGCCCGTGCCCTGCCAGATGCATTTGCTGTGGGATAGCTTTTCGCCTGTTTTAATATTAATTTCACACTGTATAACCCCGCTCACGCCGTAATCATCGCTGCCGTTGCTTATAAAATAAACATGACCGTCGTCGAAGAGCAGTGATGGGTCGATTCCGCCCTGGTCTACGGTTATAGGCTCTGACCATTCGCCGTGGATATTATCGGTGTATACATAGAAATTGCGGTGGGTGGTGTCGTTGGTGGTGACCATGTAGAATCTTCCGTTATGGTATCTTATGGTGGGAGCGAAAACACCGCCCGAGCTGTTGATTTTGTCAAGCTCCACCTGAGTTTTTCTGGTGAGTACATGACCTATCTGTGTCCAGTTTACAAGGTCGTCGCTTTCAAAAAGCGGTACGCCGGGGAAGTACTGGAAGGAGCTGCACACCATGTAGTATTTTCCTTCCGCAAAGCACACGGAGGGGTCGGGATAAAAGCCTTTTACAACGGGATTTGTATATTTCATAAGCATTTCCTTTCGTATATGATTTCAAATAAAGTATACCACACCGCAATTGAAAAAACAATGGCTTATGAGACAAAAAACAGCATTTTTGCGCCATTTGTCCATTGAAAAGTGCAAGATAATGTGCTATACTGATTTTATAGAAAAACTGAAAGGAAGTACGGTATGAATATAGGTATACTCGGCGCAGGCGGAATCGCAAGAAAAATGGCATATACGGTAAATAATATGGAGAATGTAACCCTTGCGGCAATAGGCTCGCGCAGCAAGGAAAAGGCTGAAGAATTTGCGAAGGAGTTCGGTATTCCGAAAGCTTACGGCAGTTATGAGGAGCTTGCGGGGGACAGCAGTCTTGACCTTATTTATATTGCTACTCCTCATTCGAGACATTACGAGGACGCTATGCTCTGTCTTGAAAATGGGCGTAATATTCTGGCTGAAAAACCATTTACCGCCAACGCTGTGCAGGCGGAGAAAGTGATTTCTTTAGCTGAGAAAAATGGGCTTTACGCGGGCGAAGCTATCTGGACAAGATACCTGCCTATGCGCTTTAAGCTTGACGAAATAATCGCAAGCGGTGTTATAGGCGAAATCAGCTCGCTTACCGCTAATCTCGGATATTCCATTTCTCATGTTGAACGTCTTATAAAGCCTGAGCTTGCCGGCGGTGCACTGCTCGACCTTGGTGTATATACAATAAATTTTGCATTCATGGCGTTTGGCACAGAGGTTGAGGAAATAACCTCTTCCTGTACAAAGAACGAGTACGGAGTTGACACACACAACTCAATCATAATGAAGTACAAGGACGGCAGAACGGCGGTTCTCCACAGCAACATGAACAGCAATACCGACCTTAAAGGTATTATATACGGCAGTAAGGGCAGAATTGAATTTGATAATATCAATAACTGCGAGGGTATCAGCGTTATTCTGAACGACGGAACAGTGGAAAAATATGAGACTCCGCCTCAGATTACAGGATTTGAGTATGAAGCCATGGCTTCGCTTAAAGCAATTTCGGAGGGCAGGAGCGAGTGCAGTGAAATGCCCCATGCGGAAATTCTGCGTGTAATGAAAACTATGGACAATCTCAGAAAGGAATGGGGTATACGTTATCCCTTTGAATAAGAATGAACGCTCTGTATGAAAAAGTAAATGAAATTATGGAAAAGGCGGTTGCCGCAGGGGATATAGCAGGTGCAAACCTTCTTGTCTTAAAGGACGGAAGCGAAGAGGTCTATTGCCAGTGCGGATACCGTGACATTGAAAATAAAAAGCCTGTAACACGCGATACTATTTTCCGCCTTTATTCACAGACAAAGCCTGTGACGGCGGCAGCAGCGGTGTTAATGGCGGCGCGTGGAGAAATAGATTTAGCCGAGGATATTTCTTCGTATCTTCCTGAATTTTCTCAGCAGAATGTCAATATAAACGGTGAAAGAAAAGCCGCAGAAAGGCGTATTACCGTACGTGATTTGCTGAATATGACCTCGGGTATTCCATACCCCGATGACAGCACTGAGGGCGGCAGACAGGCAGGGGCTGTTTTCTGGAATATGGAACAGCGCCTTTACGGTGATAATACTGTGACTACCCGTGAATTTTCGGAGCTTATGGCAAAAAACGACCTTGTTTTCACTCCCGGTGAGCGTTTTATGTACGGCAGCTCGGCGGATATTACGGGGGCGCTTATCGAACGTGTTTCGGGTATGAAATTCAGCGAGTTTTTAAAGGAGAATTTCTTTATTGCGCTGGATATGAATGACACTGATTTCTATGTTCCCGAAAGCAAGCAGGAGCGCCTTGCAAAGGTGTACAATTACTCTGAAAACGGGCTTGTGGAATGCATCACAAATCATCTTGGAATGAGATACGAGCGTGATATTCCGCCTGCATTTGAATCGGGCGGTGCGGGGCTTTGCTCTACTGTTGACGATTATTCCCGTTTCGCTTCAATGCTGCTTTCGGGCGGTATGTACAAGGGCATAAGAATCATGCCCGAGGCGGCGGTGAAATATCTGACGGGCAGTATGCTCCACGAAGAAAAGCTCTGGCAGTTCAGACAGTGGTGGGACTGGATGAGCGGTTACAGCTACGGCAATTTTATGCGTGTATGCCGTGATGAGGAACAGACCTCGCTGTTTTCTTCCGAGGGTGAATACGGCTGGGACGGCTGGCTGGGGACGTTCTTTTCAAACGAGCCGAAGCATGGAATCACGCTCCTCATGGGCGTTCAGCAGGTCGGTGTAGGAAAAGCGGGAACGCTGGTACGTAAGCTGAAAAATGCGGTTATGAGTGAAATTTTGTGAGGTCCTTATGAAAAATAATCTGAAAAAACTTGTTGTCTCCGCTATGCTTCTGGCGGTCGGGCTGGTGCTGCCATTTCTTACGGGACAGCTTCAGCAGATAGGAAACATGATGCTGCCTATGCATCTGCCTGTAATGCTGTGCGGGCTTATCTGCGGCTGGCAGTACGGGCTTTCTGTGGGCTTTATAATGCCTCTTATGCGTTCCTTTCTTTTCGGAATGCCTGCAATGTTTCCGAACGCTGTGGCGATGGCTTTTGAGCTTGCGTCATACGGCTTTATTATCGGATTTCTTTACAATAATGCCCGCTGGCAGTGCATACGTTCTCTTTATCGCTGCCTTATAGCGGCAATGCTGGGCGGCAGGGCTGTCTGGGGACTTGTTATGACAGCTTTGCTTGGTATAGGAGAAAGCGGCTTTACATTTGGCGCATTCATCACGGGCGCATTTTTAAACGCAATCCCGGGAATAATTATTCAGCTTGTGCTTATTCCCATGATAATGCTGGCGCTGGACAGGACCCACCTTGTGCCTATGAAAAAGCACGGACATTGCAAGGTGAAAGCAGATGTATGACAGAATTATCAGTGCGGCGGAGGAACTGCTGACCCATAAGAACAGAATAATTGTTGCCATAGACGGGCGCTGTGCTTCGGGGAAAAGCACGCTTTCCGCTGTGATTGCAGAAAAAACGGGCTGCAATGTAATACACATGGATGATTTTTTCCTTCGTCCTGAACAGCGGACAAAGGAACGCCTTTCGGAAACGGGCGGAAATACAGATTATGAACGCTTTGAAGCAGAAGTGCTTCTGCCTTTTTCAAAGGGGTGTGAGGTCACCTACCGTCCATATAACTGCGGAAAAAGGGCTTTTGATGAAGCGGTAAATCTGCCCCACAGCAGAATGACCCTTGTTGAGGGTTCGTACAGTTGTCACCCACGGTTTTATGATTATTACGACCTGCATATTTTTCTTTCGGTTGCTCCCGACGAACAGCTCAGGCGGCTTGAACGGAGAAACCCTGTCCTGCTGTCCAGATTTATAAATGAGTGGATACCTATGGAAGAAAAATATTTTGAAGCTTTCGGAATTGCAGAACGGTGCGGATTAAAATTCAATACATAAAAAATCGGGCGGTCATTGTGACCGCCCGAAAGCTGTTTATTAAAGAATTACCGCAAAGTAAGCTGCATAGCCTAAAAGCATGAGCACGCCTGCCCAGCGTCGGAGGGATTTCGTCCAGAGACAGCAGAGGAGAAGCATAACGCCTGCGGCGATAGCTATAATGCTGTCGAAGATGAAGTTAGCGGCGAAGGGAACAGGTACGATAAGTGCGGAAATACCGATAACGAAAAGGATATTGAAGATATTACTGCCGACGATATTACCGATAGCGATATCTGCGTTGCCCTTTCTTGCGGCTGCAACCGAGGTGAACAGTTCGGGGAGCGAGGTGCCGAGAGCTACGATAGTAAGACCGATAAAGCGTTCGCTTAAACCGATAGCTTCTGCAATTTTGGTAGCGGCATCAACTGTCACGTTACTGCCGATAACTATCATTGCAAGGCCTAAAACAGCAAAGATTATCGCCTTGGGGACTGAAAGCTCCTTAGCAGTCTCTTCCTGATTTTCCTTATTCTTCTTTGCCATCATGAAGAGATAAGCAAGATAAGCGGCAAAAAGAACCAGGAAGATGATGCCGTCTATAAGGCTGATTGTTCTATCCAGACCCAGAAGAAGCATTATGCCTGTAATTGCAATCATAAAAGGGGTTTCGATTTTAATGGTAGAGGGTGCAACGGCGATAGGTACGATTACTGATGAAAGACCCAGTATAATAAGTATATTGAGGATATTACTGCCGACGATATTACCGATAGTGATATCCGCGCTGCCTTTGAGCGCCGCACTGATACTTACTGCCGCTTCGGGAGCGCTGGTGCCCATGGCTACAATAGTAAGACCGATTACAAGCTGGGGGATGCCGAACTTTGCGGCAATACCCGATGAACCGTCAACGAACAGGTCGGCTCCCTTTATTAGGAGCACAAAGCCGACGGCAAGAAGTAAAACCTGTAATAAAATTTCCATGTCAATATTTCCTTTCTCAGTTAAAACGAATACTTTTCAAGGTAGTTCTTGTATTTATCCCAGTAATCGGGGCTGTCGCTTCTGATATCTCTGAGAGCCTCGTGTACGGTCAGCTCATTATTGGCAGCTTCAATTACACAGCCTGCGATGTTTGAGCAGTGGTCAGAGGTTCTTTCGAGATTATTGAGCAGGTCGGACCACACAAAGCCTGCAACGATTGAACATTCTCCCTGCTGGAGACGGAGAATATGCTGGGTTCTCATTTTTTCCTTGAGACCGTCTATAACCTGTTCCAGAGGCTCTACAAGAAGCGCCGCTTCAAGGTCGCCTTCGGCATAAGCCTTATATGTAAGTTCAAGGATTTCCGTAACTGCACTGCAAAGAACATCAATTTCCTTTTTAGCGGACTTGGTAAATTCAAGACCCTTTTCTTTCATTTCTTCTGCTGATTCAACTATATTCACGCTGTGGTCGGATATGCGCTCAAAGTCTCCTATCATTTTAAGCAGCTTAGCGGATTCCAGACTGTCCTGCTCGCTTACCTGATGACTGCTGAGCTTTACCAGGTATGCGCTGAGGATATCTTCATAATGGTCGGAGCGGTTTTCGAGATAACGTATTTCTTCCGCCAGAGTTTCATCATAATTTTTAAGGGCTGCAATACTCTTTTTAAGAGCGTCAATGGATATAGCAGCCATTTCGCCTACGACATCACCGCACTGCTTAAGGGCAATAGGGGGAGTTGCCAGAAGTCTTTCATCAAGCTCTGCATTTTTCTCGGGCTTCTTGGTTTCGGGGATAAGCTTCATAGCAAGCTTTTCAAGAATACCCGCCATAGGAAGGAGAATAGCTGTACAGAGAATGTTGAACGCAGAGTGTGCCACTGCAATACCCATGTGGGTTGCGGATTCTTCAAGAAGCGGAATATGTACCAGTGCTTTTATAATACAGAAAACTGTAAGGAGAATTACTGTACCTATGATATTGAAGGAAAGATGTACAAGTGCGGCGCGCTTAGCGTTCTTGTTTGTGCCGACAGAGGAAAGAATAGCGGTGATACAGGTGCCGATATTCTGACCCATGATAATCGGTATAGCCGAGCCGAAGGTTACCTTTCCTGTTACGGATAATGCCTGAAGGATACCTACGGAAGCGGAGCTGGACTGGATAATTGCTGTAAGAATCGCACCTGCAAGCACGCCGAGGATAGGATTAGTGAAAAGTACGAACAATTCAGCAAATTCGGGAACATCTCTGAGACCCGCAACCGCCGCGGACATTGTATCCATACCGAACATGAGCGTTGCAAAGCCGAGGAAGATTGTACCGATATCGTTTTTCTTTTCGTCCTTGACGAACATATAGAGAATAATACCGATAAGTGCAAGCACGGGGGTGAAGGAAGAGGGCTTCAGAAGCTGTACAAAAACGTTGTCGCTCTCGATACCGCCGAGACTTAAAATCCATGCGGTAACGGTAGTACCTACGTTTGCGCCCATGATTACGTTTATGGCCTGTCTCAGGGTCATAAGTCCCGAGTTTACAAAGCCGACTACCATAACGGTAGTTGCGGAGGAGCTTTGTATAATTGAGGTTACGCCGAGACCTGTGAGAAAGCCAGTTGCTTTATTCTGTGTCAGCTTACCGAGAATTGCACGAAGCTTTCCGCCCGCTCTTCTTTCAAGAGCGTTACCCATTACGTTCATACCGAACAGGAACAGGCAGAGACCGCCTATAAGGGTCAGTACGTCGAAAATCGTCATATTTTTTCCTTTCTTTTTGTTATCCTACTACTTCAACCTTTATTGTGTTTGTGTTGCCTGACTGTCCGTTTATCTGACCGCCCGTAAGCACCACATTGTCACCATCTTCGAGATTAAGAATCTCCTTTGCATGATTTACAGCTTTATAGAATACGATATCCAGTGAGCTGTATTCCTTTTCTAGCACGGGAGTTACTCCCCAGCTCATATTAAGCTGACGCCACGCCTTTTCGCTTGTGGTAATTCCTATAATTTCCACAGGACAGCGGAAACGGCTTACCATTCTTGCGGTTTTTCCTGTGATGGAATTTACTACAATGCACTTTGCCTTTACATCAATTGCCATAGCACAGGTGGCATGAGAAATTGCGTCAGTAATATTCATGATGTTGTATTCCGTTGTGTTGAACCAGCGCTTGTAGTCGATATGCTTTTCGGTGTATTCGGCAATTTCCGCCATGTTTTTTACAGCTTCTGCAGGGTGCTTGCCTGCGGCGGTTTCACCCGAAAGCATCACTGCCGATGAGCCGTCGTAAACTGCGTTTGCAACGTCTGAGATTTCGGCTCTTGTGGGTCTTGGGTTATGAATCATGGATTCCAGCATTTCGGTGGCGGTGATTACGCGCTTGCCGAGAAGGCGGCATTTCTGTATGAGGTATTTCTGTATTGACGGAACCTCAACAAAGGGTATTTCAACACCCAGGTCGCCTCTGGCAACCATGATTCCGTCCGCAACCTCGCAGATTTCGTCGATATTGTCAACGCCTGCGCGGTTTTCAATCTTGGCGATAATATCAATATCCTTGCCGCCGTTTTCATCAAGGAAGCTTCTCACTGCGGCAACGTCATTCTTTGACGAAACAAAGGATGCGGCTACAAAATCCACATCGTTTTCAATTCCGAAAAGCAGGTCTTTTTTGTCATGCTCGCTGAGATATTCGCTTTTAAGAACCTTATTGGGGAAATTCATGCTCTTTCTGTCTGAAAGCACACCGCCCGAAATAACGGTACAGATTACATCGTTTTCCTTGATTTCGTCAACCTCAAATATTACAAGTCCGTTGTTTACAAGTATCCTGTCACCGGGCTCAAGGTCGTTGGTAAGCTGCTTGTAGTTTACGGAGACCTTTTCCTGATTTCCTGCAATGTCATCAGTGGTAAAGGTAAAGCGGTCGCCGTCATTCAGTGTGATTTTCTTGTTTTCAAAGGTTTTTATTCTGTATTCGGGGCCTTTGGTATCAAGCATTATTGAAACAGGCAGTCCGAGCTTTTCTCTTACGCTTTTCACAAGCCTGATTTTTTCAAGATGCTCTTCGGGACTTCCGTGGGAGAAATTCAGTCTTGCCACGTTCATACCGTTAAGGCACATCTGCGTAAGAGTTTCCTCGTTGTCGCAGGCAGGGCCGATAGTGCAGATTATCTTTGTTTTTCTCATTTTTGTTTCCTTTCTTTAAGGAGTTTTTTATTATTATTACACATTATATCCGTTTCACTCATTTTTGTTCTGCGAAACCCTTGTTATTGTAGCATAAAAATGGTAAAGGTGCAGTTAAGAAAAACGCCGTAGCGCTGTTAGCGCCACGGCGGTCGTATATATTCAGTTTATTTCGTCCATGCGGTAGCCTACTCCAAGCTCGTTTATAATGTAGCAATCCTTGCCCGGAGCAGCACCGAATTTTTTTCTTATATTTGCCATATTTACCTGCAGCTTTTTCTTGCTTCCGTAGTCGTTATAGCCCCATATTGCGCTTACGATTGCGGAATAGGTCATCACCTTTCCGCAGTGCTCGGACAGCAGAGCGACAATATTGTATTCTGTCTGGGTGAGCTTTATTTCTTCACCGTCGAGATAAATTCTTCTTGAATCGTAATCTATCACAAGCTTATCAAGCTCGAATTTCTGCGTGCCTGCTCCGCCGCCCTGTCGTGTGCTTCTGAGGGCGGTGCGTATTCTTGCCACAAGCTCGGCAGAGCCGAAGGGTTTGGTAACATAGTCGTTTGCGCCCATATCCAGTGCGGAAACCTTGTCGCTTTCGTCGGTTCTTGCCGAGAGAACAATAACCGGAACAGAAGAGGTCTTGCGTATAGCCTTTAAGAATTCCGTCCCGTCAAGGTCGGGAAGCCCCAGGTCGAGAATTACAAGGTCGGGACGGTGGGAATTGAACATCATAAGTCCGCTGTTGCAGCTTTCTGCTGTTATGACCTGATAATTATTGGCTTCAAGAAGCGCGGATACGAAGGTTTTTATATTATCCTCGTCTTCTATTACAAGTATACGGTATTTATTATTATTCATCTTCACTTTCCTCCATATCGAGAGTAAAGCGGAAAACAGCTCCGCCGCTTCTGAGATTATCAGCCTGTATGTTTCCCCCGTGTGCCTTTATGATTGTGGCGCATACGGACAGACCTATGCCTGAATTTATTTTCGTGTCCGTAGGTGCCTGACTGCCTCCGCTGCCTGTGAAAATCGTCTTAAGGCGTTCGGGTTCAATTCCGCAGCCGTCGTCGGATATTTCGAAAACAGCTTTGTTTTCCAGAGTGAAAACCTTCAGGCACAGCTTTGTCATACCCTCTGCGTGTTCGACGGCGTTATCAAGAATATTTATTATGACCTGCTCGATAAGCAGGGCGTCCATAGGGATAGTTATGAACTCCTCGGGGATATCAATAATAACGCTGTGCTCGGGATAACGCTTTCTGAATTTCTGAAGCACAGAGTCAATCAGCTCTTCCAGAACCACAGGGGTTTTAAGTATTTCCACGTTTCCGTTATCGAGTCTTGTAACAGAGAGAAGATTTTCAACCATTCTGGTAAGCCACTGGGAGTCGTCCTTTATTCCTTTCAGCATTTTCAGCTTCTGCTCATCGGAAAAAAGGCTGTAATTATCCAGCATTGTTGAGCTTGAGCCGTAAATAGTTGTCAGCGGAGTACGCAGGTCGTGGGAAACTGCACGCAGAAGATTGGCGCGCATACGTTCCATTTCACTTTCAGCCCTCATAGCCTCCTGGCGCTTGATTTTTGTGGTAAGCGTTCCTGTAAGAATGGTTACGATAATCATTATTATAGCTGAAATAAGGTTTTCGGGGATAGTGAAATCAAAGGCGAAAAGGGGTGTTGTAAAGGCAAAGTTCAGCATAAGAACGCTCAGAAGTGCGGAAACAACACCCTAGAGATAACCTTCCGTAATCAATGAGATAAGAAAAATAGCAAGAACAAAAATTGCAGGTATCAGTGCCTCGGTAAGAAATACGTGCTGTATAACAAGGCAGATACCGAAGGAAACTGTAAGTATGAGCAGTGATATAAACGCATTTTTGATATAATGAGTTATATTCTTCAATTAAATCACCCTATATTTATAATCATTTTTATTTTATCATAACGACGGTTAAGATACGGCAAAGGATAAGGGCGGCATAGCCGCCCTTGGTGTGTTTACTTTTTGTTTTTCTCGTAGATGATTTTCAGACCCTTTAAAAGCAGGTCGTCATCTAAAAGTATTTTATTTCTGCAATAGGGGATAATAATGCCTGCAAGTCCGCCTGTTGCAACTACCGTACATTCGCCTATTTCTTCCTGAACACGGTCGATAATACCGTCAAGAGAGCCTGCGCTTCCGTAAATCATGCCGCTTTTAAGGCATTCTGCCGTTTCTGTGCCTATGAGCTTTCTCGGCGGTTCAAGTGCAACCTTTCTGAGCTGAGAGGTACGGTTTACAAGTGAGTCGTGGGATACGGAAACACCCGGGATAATCATTCCGCCCAGATAGTCGCCGTTTCCGTCGATAACCGAAACGGTGGTAGCTGTACCCATATCAATTATAATGAGGGGTACGGAATAATTCTTTATACCTGCAACTGCGTCAACCACAAGGTCGCTGCCGAGCTGGGCAGGGTTATCTATCTTTATGCTGAGTCCTGTCTTTATACCGGGACCTACAACCATAGCCTGAGTTCCCGTAAGCATTTCTGCGGCAAGCTTAAGGTTGCGCGTAACTGCGGGTACTACCGAAGAGATAATGGAGCCTGTTATTTCGGAGAGGCTTACTCCGTGCATTTCAAAAGCAGTCTTGAAGATAGCGGCGTACTCAAGCCCTGTGGCAGTATGGTTGGTGGAAACTCTTTCTCTGAAAAGAATTTCATCACCCTTGCAGCAGCCGATTACTATATTTGTATTTCCTGCGTCTATTGCAAAAATCATTGTTTATGACCTTTC
Organism: Ruminiclostridium sp.; assembly: GCA_017472865.1. GTDB lineage: Bacteria > Bacillota > Clostridia > Oscillospirales > Ruminococcaceae > Ruminiclostridium_E. Next base: position 22,562 of record JAFUNV010000077.1, read on the forward strand.
GTATTGTTCGTTTTATATGTTCTTTGATTTTATGAATTTTGATTTATATAATGCAAATACAACTGCCGAGGTTATGAGCGCGGCTACGATAGCTTCGATTGTGCCGTTTATGGCAATGGTGGAAAGAATTACACCGAGAATTGCTTCATAGGCAATTTCTCTTGCGGCAGCATATTCGTGACCGAATATAACAAAAATAAGGCTCATTACAAGAATGGTATTTGTCATTGAACCTGCAACACCCGAAATAAGCAGAGAAAACTTACGTCTTTTTTCAGGATTCTTGCTGTGTTTCTGTAAAGCGGTGTACACATAATACGGTACGACGCCTACAAGAATACGGGGAATAAAGCAGATTATGAGGGATAACGGGCTTCCGCCCATGCCGTCTCCGATTTCAACAAAGGGTGAGAAAACGAAGGAAGTGAGACCCGGTGTGGCGGTATTGTTGATAAGACTTGTAAGTCCGAAAATTCCGCCGAGAATTGCTCCTCTTTTCGGTCCTAACGCAATAGAACCGACGATTACGGGAATGTGAACCGTTGTGGCCTGAATTGCGAGTACGGGGATTCTGATATATCCCACATACGGAACGAAAGCCAGTACAGCCACAAGCGCTGCGAAGAGTGCCGTCTGGACGATTTCCAGGGTTGTTGTTTTTTTCATATTGAATTGTCCTCCTTGTTACTGTTCCCTTCAAGAGGGATACAATACATGATTTTTATGCCTTTATTGCTTAAGGCACACTAATTATAGCACAAATTTTTAAAAATGTATATATTTTTTTGAAAAAATATGTTATAATAGAAAAAAACTTCCTGAAGAAAGGAATTTCAACAGTTATGCTTAAAGGAAAAACCGTTGTTCTTGGCGTTACGGGCAGTATCGCCGCATATAAGATTGCAAATCTCGCGCGTATGCTGAAAAAGCAGCATGCTGACGTTCAGATACTTATGACCGAAAATGCTACAAACTTTATAAACCCCATCACTTTTGAATCTCTTACGGGAAATAAATGCCTTATTGACACCTTCGACCGCAATTTTCAGTACAGCGTTGAGCACGTGGCACTGGCGAAAAGGGCAGACGTTGTGATGATTGCTCCTGCTTCCGCAAATGTAATAGGAAAAATCGCCTGCGGAATTGCTGACGATATGCTTACCACTACGGTTATGGCCTGCCCCTGTACAAAAATAATTTCGCCCGCCATGAATCATAATATGCTTCACAACCCTATCGTACAGGATAATATAAGGAAGCTTGAGAGCTACGGCTATGTCATTGTTCCACCGGATACGGGAATGCTTGCCAACGGCGATATGGGTGACGGAAGAATGCCTGAGGAGAAGGTGCTTTTTGAGTATATTCTGAGAGAAATTGCCTGCGAAAAGGATTTAAAGGGCAAAAAGGTTCTGGTTACTGCGGGAGCTACACGTGAAGCTATCGACCCTGTACGCTTTATTACTAATCATTCCAGCGGAAAAATGGGCTTTGCCATGGCTAAAGCGGCAATGCTCCGAGGGGCAGAGGTTACTCTGGTTTCTGCTCACGCTGACGCGGAAGCGCCCATGTTTGTAAAGAAGGTAGATGTGGTTTCCGCTGAGGATATGTTCAATGCCGTAACAGCGGTTTCGGCTGAGCAGGATATAATCATAAAAGCGGCGGCGGTTTCGGATTACACACCCGTGACCGTTGCGGACAGCAAGATTAAGAAATCTGACGATGATATGAAGATTGAACTGAAGCGCACAAAGGATATACTTAAATTCCTCGGCGAAAGCAAGAGAGATGGTCAGTTTATATGCGGCTTCTCCATGGAAACGGATAATGTCATCGAAAATTCAAGGGCGAAACTAACAAAGAAGAACTGCGACATGATTTGCGCGAACAGCATACGCACAGCAGGTGCGGGCTTTGGCACAGACACCAACATTATCACGATTATCACAAAGGAAAGCGAGTGCGAGCTTGAGCTTATGAGCAAGGAAAGTGCTGCGCACGTGATACTTGATGAGATTAAGAATAGGATATAATTAAGAAAGGACTGCCGCAGATTATAAATGCGGCAGTCCTGTTTAATTCTTCATAAATCTGTTGAACCATGCACGTTCTTCAAAAGGCTTTTTACTCACTCTTTTAAGCGGTTCGTCGGCAATTCCCACAGGGAGTACACATACAAGGTCGTAACCTTCGGGAACGCCCAGCCTTTCCGCAAGCTTTGCGCCGATATTATCGTCGTCTGTAATATGTCCTTCATACCAGCAGCTTTCATAGCCAAGCGCTTTGATTGCAAGCAACATATTCTGAATAGCGGCGGAGTAGTCCTGCACATTGAACCTTTTATCGCGGTAGGCGCAGATTTTCTGAGTGAGCACGCAGATAACCGCAGGTGCGGTTTCACACACAGGCGGGTCAATCATGGCGAGCAGTTCTTTCAGCAGTTCGGGTTCATCTACGGCGATAAGCGAGGTGGTCTGCTTGTTGCAGCCCGATGGCGCCGCAAGACCTGCCTCCATTATTTTTATTAAATCTTCACGTGGGATTTTTTCGTTTTTATAAGTGCCGCGGTAGCTGCTGCGGCTTTCGATGATTTCAAAAATATCGGTCATAAAATCTCCTTTTAAATACGGTTTTGTCAGTGGTTCCCATAGTTTTTTGCCACAGAAAACAGCCATAATATTAACAGGGTGGATATAACGTCCGCCGCAAGGAAAGGAAGATTAAAAATGGCAAAGCAAGGAATGAAACGCCCTGAGGAAACTCATGTAAAACGCAGAAACGAGGTTCCGCCCGTTCCCGAAATTCAGGGAAAGGCGAAGCATGGTCATGAAGCGGCAAACCCGATTATTGCGGAAACAAAGGCTCCCGACATGAAGGTTTATCATGCAGTTCCGCACAAGCGGGAAAGACCTATTTCAGAGGTTTATCCCGTAATTGATACGGATCTGGCACGTGACAATGCGGAAAACGACCTGACTGCCGCAGATTTGCAGGATTTATAAAATTTCCGCCGTACAGATTAATTTCTGTGCGGCGGAATCGTTTAGAATGCTGCGTAGTCTTCTTCCTCTGATGTGATTTCAGCGGGAGCTTCGGCGGCATCTGTTTTCGCTTTGGCAGGTTCGTCCGCACCGAAGGTCTGCGAGGTCGCAAGCTCTACGGTTGTGGGAAGACCATTGATTATGATATTAGGGTCATCGAGGTCGATAACAAGGCATCTTCTGCCGCCGATAAGAGAGGTGCGAACCTTTTCGGTGGCGCTTTTTCCGATGTTTATGGTAATGTCGGGCGTCGCAACCACGGTTTTTGTACTTACGAGATTTGAAGCGGTAAGGGGTTTCTGACCGACGGTTTCAGAGTATACCTTATGCACCTTTTCAAGCTTCTGCTCGTCTACACCAGATTCACTCAGAATATCCTTAAGCTTTATATCGTCAATGGTCGTTGGCTTTGAGTCAAAGCGGTGTTCCTTGACTTCTTCAGCGATTTTATCGTTGATTGTAGTAATAAGCGTATAGTCCAGGTCCTTGCCCACGATATCGTGAAGTACCTTTCCGAAAACCTCCTTTTCGCCCTGAGCGGTGAAGGTCGTTTCACAGCCGAGGACGTCCTTTACAAGGGACTTATTCGGTTCCTTCGGCTTTGAGGAATAGCACATTACGGCGTTTATATCGGGGTCGCCGCAGGTAAGAACGGGGAAGAGGAATGCGTCAGTGGGAGTGCGGCTTACAACCCTGTCCTTTTTTGGAATAAGGCAGATATTGTTTGCGTCATCGTCAAAAACCAGTACGTCCTCTCCTATTTCCGCAGGGCAGAGTACAGTGAGGATAAAGTTATAGTCGCTGTTGTCCTCGCTCAGTTCGTCATTCTTGTCCTTTCTGAACATAGTATATGTACAGTGAGCGGAGATAATCGCAAAGGTTGAGGTGTATTCGATATTCTTTGTAATATTGTTCAGGAACGCTTCAGTATGCTCGTCGTTTTCAAACTTGGTTTTGAGAATATCGTACAGGATATGCTGTGCGCCGTCCTCTTCATATTCGCAGTCCGGGAAATTGTATTCAACAAGATTTTTGCCGAGAGTTCCGCTGAGTCCCTTTCTGAGGGTTACAGTGATTAGCTCCTGTTCCTCCGAAGGGAGAACGCCAAGCAGGCTGTGCTTTTTGAAAATCACATTTTTATCGGAGTCTACAAAGGCACGGAGAATACGGTTAAAGGTGAAAAAGCCGCATTTATCATCAAAATTCTTTTTAAGTTCAGCAAGTTCTTTTTTATTCATTTTATATATCCTTTCGTTTATAGCTGTATTACAGTATATCACAAATCTCCGTAAATTTCAATCTTGACAATCGGAAAAAACTGTGATATTATTACATAAGTTGAATATTTACTGCCACCGGGTAGTGTAATGCAAAGCATTCGTCTGCGTATCGTTAGGTCTTTGAAGATACGTTTTCGGGTGTTTATTTTTTTAGGCTGCATCGTATAATTATTGTCATGTGATTGCGAAGTTAAATTTTTTGTCAGATGAAACAAAAAGCACAGTTAATACTTTGTGTATTAACGAGCATTTTTGTAAAATATGACGGAAAAGGCACAAGCAAGCGCGCGGCAAAGGCGTTAGCCGTTAATTATGCGGTGTTGCCGTAGGAGGCTTTATGAAGATTTCAAACCCTTTCCGTGACCTTACAGAATTCGAGCGCCGTCTGTGGATTATTTCCATGGGAATGGTGCTGCTGTCATTTCTTTTTTCGGGCGGAGGATATCTTGAAGCAGCAGCGTCGCTTGTGGGAGTTACTGCGCTTATTTTCGTAGCAAAGGGCTATGTCACAGGGCAGGTACTTACGGTTGTTTTTTCTGTTCTTTACGGTATAATTTCTTTTTTCTCGCAGTATTACGGGGAGATGATAACATATCTCTGTATGACTGCGCCCATGGCGGTTATGTCCATAATTTCCTGGGCGCGGCACCCTTATAAGGATTCAAAGGAGGTAGAGGTAAGCCATCTGTCGCCGAAGAAAATAATAGTTATGATAATTCTGACGGCAATAGTTACGGCGGTGTTTTATTTTGTGCTGAAAGCGCTTCATAATGCAAGCCTGATTATCAGCACAATTTCCGTTGCTACAAGCTTCATAGCGGTTTATCTGACATTTCTCAGAAGCCCGTATTATGCTCTCGGGTATGCGGCGAATGATATTGTGCTTATAATACTGTGGATAATTGCAGGAATTGAGGATATTTCACGCCTTCCTATGGTAATGTGCTTTATAATGTTTCTTGTTAATGACCTTTACGGATTCTATAACTGGCGGAAAATGAGAAACAGGCAGGAAAGCACTTGAAATAAATTATAGAGTGTGCTATAATATTTTCTTGCAAATGAAAAATAAGGAAGTATAAAAATGTTATCTCAGTTCAGAAAAGGGCTTCTTCATGGTATTCCTATCGCCCTCGGTTATCTTTCCGTTTCCTTCGGGTTCGGAATTATGGCGGTAAGGTCAGGACTTTCAGTATTTTCGGCGGTTATGATTTCTGTCACAAACCTCACCTCGGCGGGGCAGGCGGCAGGCGTTGAAATCATTGCGGCGGCGGGAACACTTCTTGAAATGGCACTAACTCAGCTTATTATAAATGTGCGCTATTCCCTTATGGGAATTTCACTTTCACAGAAGCTTGACAAAAGCTTTACCGTTCCACACAGGCTTCTTGCCTCATACGGTATCACCGACGAGATTTTTGCAGTGGCTTCGGCGCAGGTTCACCCTGTAACTCCTGCCTATATGTACGGATTGATTCTGATATCCTTTCTCGGTTGGAGCTCAGGCACATTTCTCGGTGCGGCGGCAGGTGAAATCCTTCCGCTTACGGTTACAAATGCCATGGGCATAGTGCTTTACGGAATGTTCATAGCAATAATAATTCCACCTTCAAGAAAGCAGAAAAGCGTTCTTTTTGCGGTAATTGCGGCGGCACTTTGCAGTATACTTTTCAAGTATGTCTTTACAGCGGTAAGTGCTGGCTTTGCAATTATCATAAGCGCCTGTGCGGCAGCGGCAGCGGCGGCGCTCATATTCCCCGTAAAGGAGGAGCAGGAAGAATGAGTATTGCAATTTACATAGCGGTTATGGCGCTTGTGACGTATCTCATAAGAATGATACCCTTCACCATGTTCCGTAAGAAGATAAAATCACAGTTTTTCCGCAGCTTCCTCTACTACATACCTTATGCGGTTCTCAGCGCAATGACTATCCCCGCAATTTTCTATTCCACGGGAGATATTGTTACTGCGGCGGTGGGTACTGTGGTTGCGGTGGCTCTTGCATATTTCAATATGCCTCTTATTGTTGTTGCTCTGGCGGCTTCGGCGGCGGCGCTTCTGACAGGATTTATAATTTAAAAGTCAGCGCGGTTACTGTTTCGGTAACCGCGCTTTTGCTATTCTGAAAAAATGAAGAGGCAGGGGCTTCCGTAATTATCCATGACCGCCTTATATTTTTCCTTATAATTCTTCACTGCACTTTTGTAACGGTCTTCAATCCAGTCAAAGCCTGTCTTATTAGGGATATCATCGGGGCTGCAGCTGAAATTTATGAAAGTTTCCATGAACGAGTTCATTTCCTCCATGACGGGTCTGCTCAGGCTGAGAAAACAGCTTTCAGTCAGTCTTTCAATAATCAGAATTTTCTGACCTTTGTCCATTGTATCTGAAGCTTCTTCTATCAATCTCAGCAGCTTACGGAAATTTTTATCCTTGTCAGTTTCGGTTTCTTTCAAAATTTCAATAAGACGGCTGCAGATACACCACATATCATCAGGTTTAATGTGCCATTTTTCAAAATATCCCTGTATGATTTCCTGCCGCCATTGTTCCTGTGTGGTGCGGTCTATTTCCAGCAGGCAGAACCTTTTGTAAGATGAAGGTTCTTCTCTGCCCATGTGAAAATGATGACCGTCATACCGGAAGAAATATTCTTTAGCTTCGTTTATATCCATTATACCCTCCGGATACTCAGCACACGATTTCTACCCGTGTGCCCGGCTTTCCGCTTTTTTCCTTAGTGACGACAATCTGCTTGTCAATCTTTCTTTTCAGCTCTGAAACGTGGGATATTATGCCTACAAGCCTTGTTTCGCCCGTAAGTTCCGCAAGGGCGTTTACCGCTTGCTGAAGCGAATTTTCATCAAGTGAGCCGAAGCCTTCGTCAATAAACATTGTGTCAAGTTTTACACCGCCTGCACAGGACTGTATTTCGTCGGAAAGTCCCAGCGCCAGAGCAAGGGAAGCCTTGAAGGATTCGCCGCCCGAAAGAGATTTTACGTCACGCACAGTGGAATTGTAATGGTCGGTGACTTCCAGCTCAAGCCCCGTCTGGCTTCTGTTGTTTTCGGCGGATTTACGGCGGATAAGCTCATACTGGCCATTTGTCATTATTCTGAGACGGATATTCGCTCTTCGTATGATTCTGTCAAAATAAGCGGTCTGGACGTAGGTTTCAAGGCTCAGCTTGCCTTGTCCCGAAAGGCCTCCTCCTGCGGTTTCGTGCAGCGATTTTATGGCGATATATTTCTTTTCCAGAACAGCCTTTTCTTCAAGGCTGTTTGTTATATTTTCTGCTGTACGGCGGTTCATGCTTATTCTTCCGCTTACATCTGCGAGGCTGTCTGAAAGAATTTTCTGTCTTTCCGAAAGCTCAGCCTTTTTTGCCTTTTCAGCTTCAACGTCAGTTTCGGTGCCCTCGGAAAGCTGTTTTTCAAGCTGTTCGGTTGTGCCGATTAAAGCTGCATAGCGCTTTTCGCAGTCGGACAGTTTTTCTTCCGCCTTTTTCAACCCATTGCGTATTTCTTCCGCTGTTTTTTTCATGTCGGATATTACTTTTTGCGCTTCTTCGGCGGTGGCGAATTCCAGCTTTGACAGCAGTGACGAGATATGCTCCTCAGCGGTGGATTTTTTTACCTTGTCCGAAGCGCATTCGCTTTCAATTCGGGAAATTTCCTCGCCAAGAGAGTTCAGTTTATCGCGCTTTTCGGGGATAAGCACCGACAGTTCATTTTTTCGCTTAATGCGCTTTTCTTCCTCGTGGATTTTTTCATTAAGTATGCTTATTGCGGTTTTTGTTTCCTCTCTCAGACTGTTTATGATTTCATCGGGATTATGGGAATTTTCTTCTCCGCACAGCTCGGCTAGCCTGCGTGTAAGCTCTTCCTTTGCTGCATTAAGATTTCCCAGTGCGGTGCTTGCATCCCTGCTTGCTTCAGTTGCGGTTTCCTGTGCTTTCTCTGTTTTTTCACGAAGTGCTTTGAGTTCTGCCTCAGTAGGTGCATTACAGGATTTTTCGGCAAGGTGAGGGTGTGAAAGAGAACCGCATACAGGGCAGGGTATACCATCGGAAAGCCCGTCAGCAAGAATACCTGCCTGTTCGTTCAGAAAGGCGCGGTTCTGTGCGGTATATTTTTCATTGAGCTTGTCGGCGTCTGCCTGTTTTTCGAGATACAGTGCCTGGAGCCGCTCCAAAGTTTTTTCGTGCTTTCTGCAATCGGTAATTCTCACCGACGCCGATTCAACCGCTCTGAGTTTTTCATCATTCCTGTCTCTTTCGGCGGTTAGTTTTTCCTTCTCGCTGCCTGCGTTTTCAAGACCTGCCGCTTCTTCGGAAAGACGAAGGATTTCATCGTTGAGATCGTTCTTTTCGGCCTTGCTTTTTTCAAGTGCGGCAGAGTTTTCGTCTATCCTTTTTTCGCATAATGAAAGCTCAGAGCGTGCTTTTTCAAGCTCTTTATATTCAGGGAGGAGACTCTCTGCAATAGTGATTTTTTTATCCAGCTTATCCGCTTCGGGCTGTCTTATTTTCTGTTCTTCAACAGCAGATGACAACTCTTTCAGCGAAATTTCCAGTGCGGATTTATCTGTGAACGTTTTTTCAAGCTCGGTCTTTATTTTCAGATAACTTTCGCCCTTTTCGATTGATTTTGCCAGCTCGTCAGAAAGCTTTGCATTTTCAGAAATTTCTCTTTCCAGTGTATTTTTTTCACAGAGGTCCTCAGCTGTGATTCTTTCAATGAGAGCGGCTGATTCTTCGTAGGAGATTTCACCGGCCGTTGCCTTTTCAAGCTCAGCGGAAAGTCCGGTGTCAGCTTTGCATACACCGCCTTTGATATATTGTCTTATGCTGCTGTCAATGGCTTCGTAATCCTTTTTAATATCCAGAAATTTAACCCTGAGGCTGTCCTGGATGCTGCGATACAGGGAAGTGCCGAAAATTTTGCGGAAGATTTCCTGCCGTGATTCGGTAGTGGCGGTAAGCAGCTTCAGAAAGTCTCCCTGTGCAATCATAGCTATCTGGGAAAACTGATTGTGGTCTATGCCCATGATGTTTCTAACCGCCGCGTCTACGTCCTTCATCTTTGAAATTACTTTTCCGTCAGGAAGGATAAGCTCGGCTTCGGCGCGCTGTTTTGTAAAACCGCCGCCTTTTTTTGCTGGACGTTCATATTCGGGATTACGGCGGATTTTATAAACCTTTCCGCCGTAGCTGAATTTCAGCCCGACTTCGGTTGGTGTATCGGGGTCGGCATACTTTGAACGGAGCATTCCGCTGCTTCGGCTGCTGCCGCTGGGAACGCCGTAAAGAGCGAAAGTTATAGCGTCAAAAATCGTGGTTTTGCCTGCTCCTGTTTCGCCCGTTATAAGATAAAGTCCGCTTGTGCCCAGCTTTTCCATATCCAGTACCGTTCTGCCTGCATAAGAACTGAAGGCACTTATTGTAAGTTCAAGAGGTCTCATGCTTTATCCTCCTTTAACTCTTCTATAACAGCCTTTATGATTTCTTCCTGTTCGGTGCTCATAGGCTTGTTATTCTGTTTTTCATAAAACTCCATGAAAATTTCCAGCGGGTCGGATTCTTCGGCAGTACCAACGGAAAAGCCTTCCGCTCCGCCTCTTGTACGTCTGTTGTCATATTCAAGTTCAAGAATATTCGGGTATGTAAAACGAAGTCTGCCGATAGCGTCAGGGATTTCCTCCTCGTCAGTAAGAACCGCTTTGATATAATCATCAGTTTTCTCACTTGAAACAAGTTCTTCAAAGCTGCCCCTGATTATACGCATATCTCTCAATGGCTTAAATTGTATTTCACGCACGGTAAGACTGCCTTTTTCATTCAGTTCTGCAACGGTTACGGATTTTTTGTGCATAGCTTCGGAAAAAGAATATTTGAGCGGAGTTCCGCAGTAGCGTATTTTCTCATTCCCAACGTTCTGCGGACTGTGGATATGTCCCAGGGCAGTGTAGTCAAATTTCTCAAAAACCGAGCCGTCAACATTGTCCGTACCGCCGACACTTTTGTCTTCGGAGTCACAGCGTGAAGCTCCTGTAACAAACTGGTGGGTTATGATGATATTACGCGCGGATTCGTCAAATTCTGCATTCTCCACAGCAGTACGCACTGCGTCGGTGTATGAAGCTATTTCCGCTTCGGGATAGTATCTGCGTACATCAGCGGGGCGCACAAAGGGCAGCATATATACATAAACGGTGCCGTGTTCATCGGTAAGCGGAAGCTTTGTAATTGTTCCGTCATAAACAGGGGAGAGGTGCACGCCGCTTCTGTTCATAAGACGTCCGCCGAAGGCTATTCGTTCGGGCGAATCATGATTGCCGCTTATAATAAATGTTTCTGTTTCCGTTCGTGACAGGCTGTACAGAAAATCATCAAAAACCTCCACCGCTTCAGCAGAGGGTACGGATTTATCATAAACGTCGCCTGCAATAATTACGCCATGGGGCTTTTCGTCTTTAACAATATCAATAATCTGAGAAAGTATATGCTTCTGGTCGTCAATCAGAGAGTATTCTCTCAGCCGTTTGCCCAGATGAAGGTCGGAAAGGTGGATAAGCTTCATGATTTTCCTCCGTTTGAAATTGATTAATTCATTATAACATTTATTCTGCTTCAAATCAACCCCAAAAAGCAATACAGCCCTATAATCAGGACTGTATTGAAAGGATTTTTTATTTTAACAGCTCACATTCTCCACCGCCCCATTCAACAACGGTGAAACCGCTGCGTTCGTATCGGGGGAGAGATTGCTGACTGATTGCAACATACTCCTCAGAGGGAGCAAATGTCATGAAAATTCTTATAATGGTGTCAGGCGCGGGCGAAACCGTCATAGGTACGCTTTCTGAGTAATCATCCGTATGGAAGGTGATGACATTATAAGGATTCTTCTCCATAATCGGCAGCCAGTAGATTATAAATTCATTGGCTTCACGGGGAGTAAGACCCATATACAGCAGCTTTTCACGAAGGAAATCCGCGGTTTCGTTTCCCTTGACGCAGAAGCCCTCGCTCATGTCAAATGCGGCGTTTCCGTCGCCCTCCCAGTAGAGACAATAATACTCATTTCCGTCCTTGTCGTAAAGAGTTCCGTCGGGCATTGCTGTCACATTCCAGCCGTCATTATATTCCGGATAGGTGCAGGTAAGCTCTCCGCCCTCGGCAAATTCGACCTGAACTGAAACATCTGTTTCTTCCTCGGGGTAGAGATAGATTACGGGCTTTGCGTAAGCGCCGAGGAACCAATAATTATAATCCTGTTCTGCATTGTTGTATTCGCCCAGATAATATTCGTCTACAGCGTAAGCGATTTTATAGGCGGCGGTGCGCTTTGAAACATCGACTCTTTTAAGATTGTAATAGTTTTCTTTAACCGTGGTGAGCCAGTCGCTGTAAAGAGTGTAGGTAAGTTCGATATCCTCGCAGAAATCCGCACGGGCAAAACCTACGATTTCAAAAAGACCGAAGGTAGCGGTGTAGTCTCTCCACGAATAGTAAGGCCAGTTCTTTTCGCCTGTCTGCTCAAAATCGTAAGGGTCGTAGTCGTAGGTTACTTCGGGAATAACCTTTTCGCCCATGATATAATAATCGTATTCATAATTAATCCAGCCGTATTCGGTTACTTCCTCGCTGATTACCTCGGCGTGGTAAAGCTCTTTATACTCCAGTGTATCGCCGTTCAGCGTATAGAAATAGTCAGTGCTTTCTTCGCCTGTGTATATGCCGTCTCGGTTCTTGTATGAGATTCCAAACCAGCCTTTTTCTCCGTTTTCAAGGGTTTTAAGTCCGATAATGTTGCTATTCATATCGGTAATAGTATGAAGATTAAAGAGAGTGTCTATGTATTTGAGTTCCTCGTCCTTTATGCGGTAGATATCTACGTCAACCTTGCTGTAATAGCCGAGACTTTCCTGCTCCTCGGGAGCTACTCTTGTAACCAGAACCTCGGGCTTACCGTCAAAGTCCATGTCAACAAGCTCAATACCGTAGGTTTCGTCAGTGAGGATTGTATCGAGGTTTTTGACAATAGCGTTGTACACTTCGGTCATTTCGGGGTCTTTGTCCTCGTCGAAAACCAGAGAGGGGGTATCAATAACACTTTCGGTATCCTCAGATAAGATTTCAAGACTTTCGATAACAGCATTATTTGCATAGCCTTCTGTGGTATTGTAGCTGCAGGAAAAGCTGCTTAACGTAACCTCTGCATATACAAAGTCTTCGCTATCTGCCTTTGCTGTATTATCACCGTAGCTGCAGTTTACAGAAAGGGTATCGGCTATAATTTCCGTGCCGTTTATGTCAAAGGTCATTTCCTCGGTGACGCTTGTAAGCAGAGGCAGATTGTACATATATGCAGGGTCGATGATTATTTCTGCCCGGCTTCCCTTGTTGCGGATAAAAGCATTGACTTTTAAATTATCCTTTACGCGATACGAAAAAACAGCCGATTCCATTGTCATTTTACTGCTTGTGACTTCGGAAAAAGTGATAACGGGATTTTCCCATTCTATCTGATAAACCGTTTTAAAATCGCTGAAGTTGGTATATTTTTCGTTTTTAAGCATTTCCTCGGAGGTTATTTCACCTTTACGTGCAAGAGCGGTTGAAGAACCCCGCACCTGTATATATTCCTCGTGTGAATCTACTTCAATGGTTTTATCCGAAATGGGAATAAAATAACTTGATAACAAAGTAGTTACAGAGAACATTTCGCGGTTGTCCCTGTCCTTTACAACAATATCATTTACGGGATAAAAATGGGGCGAAAGCTCCATCAGCGAAAGGTTCTCAGAGGTAGTTGCGGCAGTGGTGGTAGTAGTTTCAGTCGCAGAAGCTGTGGTAGTAGTTTCGGGTACAGAAGCTGTAGTTGTGGTTTCCGCAGTAGTGGTGGTTGTCTCTGTGGCTGCCGTATTCTCACAGCCTGATAAAAGCATGAGCGCGGCAAGGATTAACGCAATTTTTCTTTTCATGAAATTCCCTCCCTCAATTTTTAATTAAAGAATATCACAAAAAAGCTGAAAGTCAATAGCTTTTTTATTTTTGTAACCGCTTTGTAATAATTTGTAACCACTTTGTAAACTTTTAAGGCTCAATTATTACAATCTGATTACAGATTATGAAAACCCGTTGACAAAGCGGTTTTTTATGATATCATAAAGTTATAGAATACAGATAAAAGGGTGACGGTTATGAAAAAAACAATGTTGGTTTCAGCTTGTGCAGTGCTGGTGTTTTCTGCCTGTGCGAGGAATGAGGTTCCGCCCGATGTTACGCCAGAACAGATTATGACGACTGTTTCGGAAACCAACCGTGAAACCGAAACGGAAATAACCGAAGAGGAAATCACCGAGGTTAGAGCCTCAGTTTCGGCAGAGTCTGAGCCTGTGGAGACATTCACAGATGATAAGGCTATACCTGAGCCTTTCGGTGCAGGCTGTCCCAGAATATTTTTCCATTATCCGTGCGTTGATAAATTCCACTGTCTCAGCATAGTTTTTGACGAATACAGTACAGAAAATAATTTTGACCTTTATCAGTTTTGCGAGGTTGAAATGAAAATGAACAGGGGTGGTTTTGATACGAGCATTGAGGATTTTACAAATCTATACACTTACATGAATTATTTTAACATTAGCGGCGAGAAAATGCGTGAGCTTATGAAAAAAAGCAACGCCGCCCAAAACTGGGACAATGCCGTCTATGACGGAATAGAGGCGCCCTCCGAGCCATATACCGAGGAGGATATGGAGGTGCTTTTAAGCGGAGATATTACCGCCATTACTGTCCATTTTGCTTCTCCCTATTCAATAGTTATCGGTGAGAAAATATATTCGCCTGAGTGGGTTTATTTTCACACTGCTGAGGATTATGAGGCGGCGGGAATTACCCCTGAAATGCTGGCGGAAAAGGCGGAGCTTTACAGTGACGCGGGCTTTGAAGAACCAGCCATAACAGCTTTTGAAAAGAAGCTTTCGGATTATATCGGCTATGAGGTCGATCTGACATATACGGGATAAAAAAGCAGGTATCGGAGCTTTCCGATACCTGTTTTTCAGTCTTCCTTGTCTGAAATAAATTCCGTCTCGTTTTCATCAACGGGCATTTCTTCCTTTTCCATTCTTCTGATTTTTATGCGTATAAGGTTGTTCATAAAATCAATAAGGAAAAGGATTTTATTCTTTTCACCCTGGATTTCAAGGTCAACGCTGCCGTCCTCGAGATTGCGGATTTTACCCGTAAGCTGAAGGCGCTTTGCAAGCTCAGCAACTTCAAGGCGGAAGCCTACATTCTGCACTCTGCCTGAAAATATAACATGCATACGGATTTTTTCACTTTCCGCAAAATCGGGGATTTTTGCATTCTTGGCGTGATTTACAACATAGTCGTGGCGTAATTTTTTAAGCATAGCTCTGCCCCTTTTTAAGTGTGATTTTTATTAAGTATATCACATAACGGGGCAGATTTCAAGCTTTATTCCATGGGTATCAATTCATAGACTGCACCGCACAGCTCGATTGCTTCGACATTTTCCGCTTCGATTGATTTGTAGCTCCATTTCTGCGTTTCTTCATCAAAAAGATTATATGTGCCGCTGCACACGGCGAGGTCGGTAAAATAATTTTCTTCCAGAGGATACTGAGAGCCCATAGCACAGTTTCCGTGACCGAGGAAAACTCTGCTGCCGTCATTCATGATAAGGGTTGTTCCGAGAAAATCGGCTAAATCCATATCCACGGGCAGGAGCGAATGCCAGCTGTTTCCGTTTTCTCTTACCTCATGTACATACACCTTATGGTTCATGCCGAGAACCGAGAAGGAAAGGTCTGAAATTTCAAGATATTTCGGGGTAAATAAATCGGTTGGCTGTTCGTCCGTTTTAAGCTCGTAGCGGTATACCTCAACACTGCATTCCGTATCAAGGTCAATACTTTTCTGTTCCGCGCCCAGTATATAATTGAGAGTAACCTGCCTGCCGCCGTAGGTTCTGGTGCCAACTTCGGTTTCCAGACGAAAATACCTGTCGCTTTCCGTGCGGTATTCCATAAGCTCGGTATTGCCGTAGCAGTGACTGGTAGCGTGCTTGTTGTCTTCAAATTTCGGGTATATGGAAAGGTCTTCATGAACTATCTCGCTGAAGCTGTTGAGCCACGCCTTGCCTTCGTCGTTGAGGGCTTCGTAATGCACCGTCATGAATGCCGCAAGCCCGTCGGAAATATATTCTTCCACGGTCATTTTTATTCTGCCGTTGCTGTCCTCAAAAATAAAGTTCTGAATCTTTTCGGCAACGTCCTGATTTTTTGCTATTTCACTGCGCTGAAGGTCCTGTATTCCGTTGTAGATTGCTCCTGCGGTCACGGCGGTGGCACATAAGCCGAAAACTGCCGCAATGGGTATAACTACCGCCCTTTTAAATGCAAATTTCTTTGTCATGTTTTTTCTCTCTGCCTTTCTGAGAACTGCCGACAGCAGCTCATCATTGCTCCTTTCGGGAGCGATTTTATCAAAGAGATTTCTGTAACGTTCCTTCATTGTAATCCCTCCTTCAGGATTGCTTCTTTAAGTTGCTTTCTGGCACGTGCAAGCTGAGTTGTGACAGTGGAAACAGGCGTTCCCGTAATACGGGCAATTTCCTTTCCGCTGTAACCCTCATAATAATAGAGATGTATAACAAGGCGGTATTTCGGGGGTAACTGCATGACCTGTCCGTACAAATCTGAATCAGGTCCTGCTTCTTCGGGCATGTTCTTGTCAAGCTCGGTGCGCCGTGTTCTCCATGCAGATTTAAGCTGATTCCTGGCGAGATTTACCGCCACCCGTATAAGCCACGCCTTGCAGTTTTCGTCAGCTTCAAAGCTGCCCTTGTACCTGTACAGCCTGAAGAAAACTTCCGAACAGATATCATCGGCGTCGGCACTGTTTTTAAGACAGCTGTATGCGAGGCGGTATATTGTGCCGTGGTACAGCTCTATATATCTTGCCAGCTCTTTTTCCTCCAAGCTCTCATCTCCTTTTGTTTTTTAAGGCCTTCACTTATAAGACAAGCGAAAGATAGGTTTTGTCTCAATTATGAAAAAAATTCCGCTGTTTTTCTGACAGCGGAATTTGTGTATTATAGGATTTTAACAGTGATTTTTTCGTTATCCTCGTCAGCCTTAAGCATGACCTTTTTAAAAGCAGCGGCATAACTGCCGAGGTTTTCTTCGAGCGCTGCAAATCCTTCGATTATAATTTCTGTTTCCTCGCAGATACCTGTAAGACAGTCGAAAAGCGCATCGAGGTTGCCGCCGTACCATTCGGGAAAGCCGAGCTTTTCCGCGAAAGCGTTATGTAATGCTTTTTTATGGGAGATTTCAAGACAGTTTATAATAATTTTTTTCATCTTTATTCCTCCCCATAGAGCAGTTCAAAGCTTTCGTAATGGTCGTCGGTGTAGTAGATAAGTCCGTCGTTTGAAAAAACAATGCGTTTTGCACCGCGGCTTTTCTTGCAGAGAGTATCAATGTCACATTCTGTGTATTTACGTCCGTCCTTTTCGGGCAGCAGACCCTCGTAGTTGCCGAAATGGCTGCCGCCTATGCACATTCCCGGGGCGTAGGGTTCAAGAGAGCCGCCCTCCCAGCCCAGCGCCTGAGCTTCTTTTTTGGTTATGAAGTTTTTCGGAAGCCTGCCGTATGTGTAAATGTAAAGTGCGACGTCGTCCTTTGTGGTGTATGTGCCGTCCTCGTCAATAGCAGGCTCGTTTTCTTCTGGCTCGGTTTCGGGAGGAGCAGTTGTGGTTGTTTCGTAAGTTGTAGTAACTTCAGCAGTAGTTGTTGTAATTTCCGCAGTGGTTGTGGTTTCAGAAGTCGTTGCAGCTTCCGTTGAAGCTTCGGTCGTCTCTGCGGTGGAGGTGTCCTCGTAATAATAGTCGGGATACTGGTCGTTCAGATAATCTTCAAGCTCTGACACAACGCCCGAAGCTATTTCTTCGTCCAGCTCATAGCTTTCGTATATACAGCCGCCAAGGCTGAACAGCATAAACACTGAAAGCAGAAGACAAATCAGTTTTTTCATGAAAATCCTTCTTTCATATTAAGTTTTATGCCATTATTATATAATAGAATGATGGTTGTGTCAAGAAGCCTGAATTCTAAGTCGGGTGTTATATCTTTTCTACGGGCACCCATATTTCGCAGTAGGTCGGTTCTGCGTAAAACTCAAGGTTATAATTTCCGGCTAGCTTATATTCCTTGCAGTTCGGGAGCCATTCACTCCAGATTTTTGTGTTTACCTCCTGTAAAGCCTGTGGGCATTCGCCCTTGCAGGGGAATACTGCCCATGTTCCTGCGGGAAAGGTTCTGGTTGTACAGCCCTCGGGGATTTCCAAGAAAGGCATATAGAGGTCTGATATAAAATAATCGAAACTTTTCCCATCACTGTCCACACATGCGCCGAATGCACCGCGGATAATCTCGCCGCCGCCTTCTTCATAATGTTTCTTCCAGAATAATGGGATTTCGGTATAGGAAGTGTCCGCATTGAACTTCTTGGATTTTCCAATAATTGTGAACGCTGCTTTTTCTACAATTTTGTATTCTGTCATTGTTCCGCCCTCCAGTGTGAGTTTGATTCTTAAAGGCGCAAAGGCTTTGAGCTGCGCACCCTTTTCTTTTGCCGCCGAAGGAGAAATTCCGTGGAATTTAATGAACGCGCGGGTGAAGCTGTCAGGAGAATCATATCCGTATTTAAGAGCAACGTCGATAACCCTCACATCGGAAAGAGACAGTTCCTGTGCCGCCAGCGTAAGGCGGCGGTTTCTTATGTATTCGCCTGTGGTGAAGCCGCAGAGTACACTGAAAATTTTCTGAAAATAGAATGGCGAAACATACGCCTTTGCAGCAATATCCTCTATGCAAAGCTCGCTTGTGAGATTGTCTTCAATGTATCCGATAGCATTCTGAATACCCTCTGCCCATGTGTTCACTATAACACTTCCTTTCTTTCGGCTGTAACTGTATTATATCAGACGGGTGGGGTTTTGTCCCGACTTTTTCTGCTCACATCTGAGGGGTAAAATAAAAATACCGCAGATTAACTGCGGTATTGCAAATTTTTAAGCTCGTACGTCCATAACCATGCCTTTTCCGTCAGGAGAAGGGAGATTCTGAAGACTCTGAAGGAGAATATTACTTGAAGCCTCCTGAGAATCCATAGTGTTCTTGAGCATACTCATAGACGCCTGACTCTGAACACTGTACTGTGCCATATTCATGGATAAGTTTGCGATATACGCTGTAAGTCCGCCCATATCAACACCTCCGATATATAATATTCCTACAATAATTATACAATGCAGCGCTCCGATTTTCAAGAGTAATAATTTACAAAAAACAGGTGGAATTTTAGTATTATATGCTCAAAAGATAATATAGCAATGAAATGTTTTACTTTATTATTTGCGCTTGTTTTTTCAGAAAACAATGAAGCAGAAGAGGAAAAATAAAAAATTATAAAAAACTATTGACAAACTGTGACAAATCTGCTATAATCTAATAGTCGCAAGAACGACACATCACCTGCGGAGGTGGTGGAATGGCAGACACGCTACTTTGAGGGGGTAGTGGGCGTATGCTCGTGTGGGTTCAAGTCCCATCCTCCGCACCAACTATTTTTAGTGAAAAAGATATTATGCCCGCAAACGGCTTGACAAAGCCACTTGCGGGCATATATCTTTGCAAAAATCAAAAATATGCATCCGTAGATATTTTTTGTGGAAAAAAGGATTTGAACCCCCACATATAAAATGTTTTCTCTCAAATTTATTCACTA
>JAFUNV010000078.1 GCA_017472865.1 Ruminiclostridium sp.
GGACCAGATTTTCCCCTATATAACCAAGAGCCGCATACGCGAGTTTTTCCGTCACTGCGTAAACGCAAACTACAACACAATACGCGTCTGGGGCGGCGGATATTATCCCGACGACGAATTCCTCAATGAATGTGACAGGCTCGGTATTATTATATGGGAGGATTTCATGTTTGCCTGCTCCGCCTACAAGCTTACCGAAAAGCTTGAAGCTACCATCCGTGCGGAAATCGAAGACAACATAAAAAGAATGCGAAACCATGCGGCGTTGGCGCTCTGGTGCGGAAACAACGAGATAGAAAGTATGTGGGAAGGCTGGGGTATTCCCGAAGATAAGGAAGCTCAGGCTGATTATGTCCGCCTCTTTGAAGAAATTATCCCCGAAGCGGTAAAGCGTCTTGACCCTCAGCGTTATTACTGGCCCTCCTCCCCTTCAAGCGGCGGCAATCAGTACGGAAGCGACGGCGTTTTCAAGGGCAGCTCGGATAATCACCGCGGCGACCAGCATTACTGGGATATCTGGCATAACTTCAAACCTCTTACCGAGTTCAGAAAATATCTTTATCCCTTCTGCTCCGAATATGGTTTTGAGTCTGTTCCTAATATCAAAACAGTGCGAACATTCGCAGAAGAAAGCGACCTCAACCTGTGCGGTCCGGTTATGGAGGCTCATCAGAAGTGCGTTGCAGGCAACGAAAAGCTCCTTTATTATATTGCTCAGATGTGCCGCTACCCCTACAGCTTTGAAAAGCTTATATATGCTTCCCAGCTGGTGCAGAGCGACTCTATCCGCTCAAATGTGGAGCACATGAGACGAAACCGCGGAAAGTGCATGGGCAGTCTTTACTGGCAGGTAAATGACAGCAACCCTGTTATCTCATGGTCAAGTCTCGACTATTACAACAGACCCAAGGCTCTTCACTATGCCGCAAAGCGCTTTTATGCACCTGTTCTGCTCTCTTGCCTTGAAGAAAATACCTCGGCGGTTATTCTCAATGTTTCCAATGAAAAGGTAAAGAGTTTCAATGGCGAAATTAAATGGAAGCTGAGAAATGCGGAAGCCGAGATTCTTACAGAAGGAAAAATCGATATCTCTGTACCTGCACTTTCAGCTAAAAATGCCGCAGCACTGAATTTTTCCGATTATTTCCTCACCGAACAGGACAGAAGAACAAAATATCTTGAATATTCTTTATGGGAAAGCGGAAAGAATATATCTCAGGGCACGACAATTTTTGTCCGCCCGAAGACCTTCTGCTTCGTTGACCCGGAAATAAATGTTCATGTTGATGAAAAATATGACCGTTTTGAAATTACTCTCGCCGCAAAATCCTTTGCCAAGAGCGTATGTCTCGACCTCAGCTCTGCCGACTGCATTTTCAGCGACAACTGGTTCGACATTAACGGAAATGAAGCCGTAAGGATTATTGTCGATAAAGACAAGATTTCGGAGGTGCTGGGTTACGAACAGTTCTGCTCACAGCTTACTGTCTGCAGCTGCTACGACCTGCAATAATCAATGCTGCGTAAGATTTTCGGTTATGGAACACTTGCTATTATATCAGTTTTAATACAGCTTATACTTATCACCTATGCCGTTTCCGCGGGAGGAAAAATTCCCGCGGTCGGCTTTTTCTATCATCTGGTGACACTGAGCTGTATTTTTTATATTTTAAACAGCAGTATGCCCGATTCCTACAAGCTCTGCTGGATTATCCCCATGCTTTGCCTGCCGCTGTATGGCGGAGTTTACTTTTTATTGTTCAGCAAAAAACATTCTGTGAACGCTATCCATTACAAAATGCGGCCTTATCTTACTTCATCGATGAAAGAAATCATGAGCCTGCCCTGTGAAAACGGTATACAGCACTATCTTGCGGAGCACGCCGGTTTTCCGCTTACCGTAAGCGAAAAATCCCGCTATTTTCATACGGGAGAGGAGCTTTTCGAGGAAATGCTGAAGAAAATCTCAGAAGCTGAAGAATATATTTTTATAGAATTTTTCATAATCTCAGAAGGAGCAGCATGGACGCGTATGGAAAATCTTCTGTCACAAAAGGCTTCGGAAGGTGTCAAAGTAAGAATTATTGCCGACGGCGCAGGCTGTCTTTTTGTAAAACCGAAGAATTTCAAAAAACGGCTTATTTCCATGGGAATAGAGTACCGCGAATTCAATCCCGTAAGCCTTCGGGTCACAGGTCGGGTAAACTACCGCAATCATAGAAAAACCCTTGTATGCGATGGAAAATACGCCTTCTGCTGTGGTATAAATATAGCAGATGAGTATATGAATTACAAAAAACGCTTCGGGAAATGGAAGGATACGGGAATAATGGTAAGCGACGGCGGAGCGCAGAGCTTCACTGCCATGTTCTGCGGTATGTGGAATTATCTTTCAGGTAAAAAAGAAATCCCGTTCATTGACTTTCGGGAATATGAACGCAATCCTGCTGATTCATTGGTTCAGCCCTTTTCCGAAACTCCTCTTGATAACGAAGCGGTGGGGCTGCGCACTTACCTTTCGCTTATCAATGAAGCAAGAACCTCGGTTTACCTTACAACGCCGTACCTTATATGCGATGATGAAATGCTGGGCGCGCTGGAATATGCGGCAAAGCGCGGGGTAAGGGTATGCATAATAACTCCCGGGGTTCCTGACAAGAAATATGTCTATACCCTTACCCGCAGTCATTATAAAAGTCTTATTCCGGCAGGTGTGGAAATATATGAATACACACCCGGCTTTGTTCATGCCAAAACCCTTGTAATTGACGAAAAAACCGCAGTTGCAGGAACTATAAACTTTGATTATCGCTCCATGTTCATGCTTTTTGAATGCGCCTGCGTCTTTTACGGCGGTAATGTTGCAGATGAAATAACCGCAGATTTCTTACAGACAGTAAGAGTGTGCCGTAGGATAAATTATGAGGAGGTATCTAAAACAGGGGTGCTTGTACGAATTGCACGAGGGTTTCTCAGGCTTTTTGCACCTCTTATGTAAAATTAACCAAAATTTAACCATATTCATTTTTTACTCACAGAATTGCTTGAAAAATCATGTAGAAAAATGTATAATTAATATGTCTGGATTTATTCAGATTTAAAACAAGAAACATATTTTTCATAGGAGTATAATCATGGATTTTTTCAACTCCGCCAGTCCGTTCAACTTTTTTGACGTACTGTCGCTGCTGGGCGGTTTAGCCCTTTTCCTCTACGGTATGAACCTTATGGGTGAAGCGCTTGAAAAGAAAGCGGGCGGAAAGCTTAAAACAATACTCGCCACTTTCACCTCCAACCCCTTCAAGGCTTTTATCCTCGGTCTTGCCGTTACCGCTGTAATCCAATCCTCTTCGGCTACTACGGTAATGGTTGTAGGCTTTGTAAACTCGGGTATCATGACTCTTCGTCAGGCTATCGGTGTAATCATGGGCGCAAACCTCGGTACCTCGGTAACCTCATGGCTGTTGTCTCTCGCAGGTATCGACGGCGATTCCTTCCTGATTCAGCTTATGAAGCCCGACTCTTTCACCCCTGTTCTTGCTTTTATCGCTATAATCATTATTATGGTGTTCAAGAACAACTCCAAAAAGCTTGACACCGCTTCAATCTTTATCGGCTTTGCCATACTTATGTACGGCATGGATTTCATGTCAGGTGCTGTTTCGGGACTTAAAGAGGTCGACGGCTTTGCGGAAATGCTTACTCTCTTTGAAAATCCCATTCTCGGCGTACTTGCAGGTGCAGTGCTGACCGCTATTATCCAGTCTTCATCCGCTTCCGTCGGTATTCTTCAGGCAC
>JAFUNV010000079.1 GCA_017472865.1 Ruminiclostridium sp.
ATGTGTGGTCGTTGTTCCTTCGGTTTCTGTTATACCAATTGTGTTCGTGACACCGATTGTTTCGGTTATGCTTTCGTTGGTTCCGTCAGCGTTGGATTCATTTGTTCCGAAAGAAAAATTCTGACCGTAATTTATCTGCATCGAAGCAAAAGGCGAAAGCTTTGTGTAAATATTTTCATACCCTCTGCGTAATGCGCGCAGCTGCTCCTGTTCAGTGGTGTTCGCTATTATAATGCCTGTGTATTTCTTTCCGCGCATCGACAGTACAAGCTTTTCCAGTCCCTGAACAAATTCTGTGTTTTTATTGAGATTTTCCACTCTGCTGTTTGCAACACATGAAACTGAAGATATATTCGTACTTTCCACTCTATCAAGTATATCATGAATTTCCTCAATAGTATAGTTGGTTGTTTTCAAGCCGGGAAATTGACCAAACATGGAATTTTCCAGAATATTTTTCAAGGAACTGGTTGTTCTTTCTTCATCAAAAGAACGAACGCCCATATAAAAGTCAGTCTTTGTTCCATCGCTGTCAATAATAACATAAAATGCGCTTTTAGTTACCGCAAGAGAATTGAATACACTCGCAAATTTGTACGAGGCAAACTCGTCCTTTTCATAAACTATTTCGTTAATCTTAAAGAAAAGAACATTATCATCAATATTTTTTTCAAGAGTTTCCTTATCCAACGGGACTACATTCATTGACGAAAGTTTTGAAATATAATTTTTCAACACGATATCATCAACAACCTGCAATGCGTTCCGACAACCTGAAATAATACTGTTGTATTCAGGAACAGGGGCCTGCTCCGTTACTTTGACAACCTTGGCGCCAGCCATTTATTCCGCCTCCTTACCTGAGCTTGTAACAATCAACGCTATACCGCCGACAAGAGCGACACCTCCGATTACAGCAACAGGTACACTGGAAGCAACTATTCCTCCTACTAATGTGCCGCATCCTGAAAGTGCAATAACACCGCCTGCTATCTGCTTTCCGTTAAACCTGCAGCTGTTTTGATTGCCGCTTGCATCAGCATTGTTTTCTGTTGCTGTATTTTCATCCTGCTTTCCGTACAGATGAGCAACTATTTTTTTCAGAAGCTCAAGTCTTTCTCTTGAAAAATTATAAATCACAGAGGTCATCTGAAAGTTCATATAATCAGTCGTCCACTCAGAGATATTATAATCAAGTGTTTCACCGTCATGCTCATCGTAAAGTGCGCCTATTTTTTCTTCTGCATAAGAAATCATTTCTTCATAGGTCTGCAGGCTAGTATCTATAAGCATACTGTCTTTAATCATTATCCGGGCAAAAGTAATATCATTATTGTTTATAACCTCTTCAAATTCCTTCGTTATTGCCATTTTATTACCTCCGGTCAATTTTTTTACACGCCGCTACAATTTCTTCAGATAATTTCTGAATTCTGTCAATATCGTCATATCTCCATGCATTAGTAGTATTAATTGCTATCATGATACTCTTTAAATCCTTATATGCAGATATAATCGATCTAAAATGATAAGAATTATTATTTTTCGGACTTGCATTTGTTCTTGATGATGGTATAGTTTTGTTGGCTGTGCCTTGACTGACAAGCTGAACTTTCATCTGCGCCTGTGGTATATTCGCTTGAATTGACTGATTAGACGCAGGATAATTATAAACCTTTCTTATTATATCCTGACAATACCTAAGTCTCTCGGCTGTAAAATCATAAACAAGATTTGTAAGCTCACTATTCATAAGACTTTCTGTCCAGTACTGGCTAGGCTGGCGCTGAAATTCTTCGGTTTCTGCCGACCAGAAATTGACGCCTCTGTTTTCCGCATAAAATCTCATTTTTGTAAACAGCTGAAAGGTTTTATCAATAAGCAGGCTGTCCTTAAGCATTATTCTAATTGTAAATATATCTCTGTTGTTCACAGCCGTTATGAATTCTTCTGTTAATTCCATTCATACGCCTCCTTAAATATCAAGGATAGAATTAACCTTTTCCTGAATAGCTTCAAGCCATTCAAGTCTTTTCCTTGATTCCGCAAGTCTTTCTTCAGCCAGCTTTTCATCTGTCGCACAAAGCTTTAATTCATTGAGCTTTTCCTTCAGGATATTGTTAAGTTCGTCAAACCTGCAATTGAAGAATTCCTTGATATATCTCGTCTTCTCCTTTGCATATTCAACTGCATTTCCACTATTTTCGTATAATTTTTTCTCAATCGGAGCGAAAAATTTCTGTGACAGAACCTTTCCGTCTATATACTCGCGGTTTTCAAATGTATCCTCATAGATAGCTTCGTAATGTCCGCTTTCCTGGAACCAGGTCCATGGTTTATACCATTTTTTATTTTCATTTTTTACATATCTTTCACCGACTTTTTCTCTTCCTGTTTTAACTCTTTCACTCTTTAAGGATGAAGAAATTATTTGTGAAACATCAGAAGGTATTTCACCCTTCATTATTGCGAAAGGATTGATATCAATACTTCCAACATTAATATCATCAGTGAGTTCAATGAGCTTATTTTTGTAAGTCGCCAACAAATCCTCCGCATTTCTTCGAACGGTGTTTTCAATCAGGTCTTCAAGTGCAACTCTTACTTCCGCCTGAACGTCCTCTGCGTTTTTAGCAAAATCTGAACATATACGTTCAGCATCCTGTCTTGAAAGCTGTTTTCTGTTTGCTTTCTCTATATATGCGGTTACCTTTGCTTGCGCTTTGGAAACTATTTCGCGGGAGCGTTTTGTAATTATAGCTTCGTAATTTACTTTATTTATTTCAGCCTTGAATTTTTCCGCTTCCTTGCCGCTCTCGAGCTTTCTGTTGATAGCGTCAATTCTCTCAATAATTGCTTCCCTTTCAGATTCATTCTGAGCTATAAGCTGCTTTGTATTTTCAAAAGTATGAGCACTTTCGATTTTTGTGATGAAAGTGTCAACTATATTCTTGATTTTTGCAGTCTTGGCGTATTTTCTTACATACATACGGATAGCTTCTTCTATGGGCACTATTCCCGAATGAATGAGAGCCTGTCCGTTTTTATCGCCGTTTTCTTCAGCGTCTGCAAGTCTGGCCGAAATATCCCCTCTTACAGAAGCCGGCAACGGAGCATACTTTTCAAAATGCATTTCTTCATTTCGGTTAAACTTGCGCACCTTCCCCAATGCCTCATATACTTCATCATCATCCTCGTCGTCGCTTTCGGCAAGTATTGTTCTGATATTAAGAGCTGTAAGTGCAGATGCGGGATAGATATTCGGGTTCTCAATACCATTATCTGCAAGATAATCTCTGACTTTTTTCAGCGCAGCATCAATGCTGTCTTCTCCCTTTTTGAAATCATCAAGCTTGTTTACTACAAAAATAAATCTGTCTCTTGACTGCTTTCCTCCAACCTTCATGCTTTCAGCTACGTGACTCAAAAGATTACTGTCATCATCTACCGCCAGCTGCGTCGCGTTCATAATATACAGAACAACTGTTTTTGAAGATTCGGAAAGCATCCTGTATGTTGCTGCTCTGTGCTCCGGGTCACGGGAATTATTAGGCCCAGGAGTGTCTACAAGCACAAGCGAAACATCATCAGCAGTGACAAAGGGAATGTTACCCTCTGCCCTTATTCTGGATACTGCAGGGTTTGCATTAAGATGCTCCATGACCGAATATGTAAGCTCGTCGTGACTCTCTATGAGATTTCCGTCTTTATCATAGACAGATGCGGTGAATTTGTCTGCGTCATTATCCTTTATTTCTGTAATCGTTGCAGTACATGCCTCCTGCTTTGCGGGCATAAGTCTTTGTCCCAATAAAGAATTGATAAGAGTAGACTTACCCGCGCTCATTGTAGCAACAACATTTACTTCAAAGTCGCTGCTCTTCGCCAGCTCGAATGAACGGATCACATCGGGCTTTTTGAGCTCTGCAAAAGGACCTGATTGTATTTCATCAAAAATCTCCTGAATTAACGTCTCTTTATCCTTGACTTCCTTAGCCGGGATATGTTCCACATTTATATTGATATTTTTCTTCTTCGCTTCGTTTGCAATTGCAAGAACATCCTCATAGTCAGGAATAGTGCCGTGAAATGTGATTTCAAAATCTCTGGTATTGCATTCATCGAAAAGAATATCAGGCAAATCATCTATCCACTCCTGAAGCCTGCGGTCACCTACATTGAGTCTGCTGTTTTTCTTCAGTTCTTTTCCGTCCACTGAAATTTCTGTGGTAACCTGATAGGGATTGTACTTAATAAACACCTTTTTCATTTTTAACGCTCCTCAGAATAAATTATTTTTTCCAGAGAAAGGATTCCCGAATTACGAAGCAGGATTTCCATCTCATTATTTTCATCAATCTCAGGACTTTCTGTATCATAATATGTATGGTACATGAATTCTTCCTTGTTCAGTTTTCTTATTCTGAATTCAAGGTCATCAAGTTCATCTTCAGATAACTTTTCTCCATATAATGACATCTTGGCAAGATATGCCGCATACGCTGAAATAGGATATACTCCCGGATTTTTATATCCTGCTCCTTTTAAATCCTCTTTAACCTTTTCCAGTGTAACTCTGACCGAATCAACACTCTTTTTATATTTATCCAGCTTATTGACGAGAAAAATTATTTTTCCTTTATAATTCTCCGAAACATATCTGATATGCTTTATATCATCATCTGTTCCGATGTTTTCACCATTCAGTAAAAAAATAAGCAAATCGCAATTTTTATCAGAAATGTAATTATTTGTCATTTGACGATGCTCTTTATTCTGGGATGAATTTACACCCGGAGTATCTATAAAGCAGACATTTTCAGGAATTTCATCTAAAGACCGGAATCGTGTTCCGACTATAATTTCTGAAGTCGAATTACTTTCGTTATCGTTCATTAATATTTCTTTGGTAGCGTTAAGTTCCAGTTCATGGTCAAACTCATACGACAGACCGTCTTCACCGGATTTATTGAGTAAATAGTGAATTTTAGCAGTACAGGTATCATTTTTGGTCATGTTTACCTTTTTACCGGCCAAAGCATTAATCAGGGTTGACTTTCCTGCACTCATATTTGCAGTTATTATTACATTTTTTCGTGGCAAAGAAATAAATTTTCTGTTTTCCGCTATAACGCTGCATATATTATAAACAGATGGAAATTCTTTTCGCACAAATTCGATATCTGTTTTATAAAAATATTCTGATAATAACATAAGCTTCTTCTTGTTTCTGGGAAAAATCCTGCACACATCATTGAGAAGCTTTTTTCCTCTTTTTTTGTTATCGAACGCTAATAAAAACAAGCAATCAATCAAAATATTATATCTGTATTTGTGAAATATGTATGCAAATCTGCTATTGTCCTTCTTTTTAAAAATTATACCGCTGTCGGTAATTTCCAAAGGCGTAACTTCAGCTTCTCCGATAAGTGATTTCTTCATTAACGAAAACATAGCGTTACACCATTTATCACGTTTTGTATGCAAGTCGCATAAAACCTTTATCATACTTAAATACCCGATTCTGTATTTGATTTCTCTTTTAGCGACAGGGTGAATTTCCAGATACTGCCTAAGCTGTAATAACTCTATATTCATGACGAACACCTTTCTGATATTTTTATTCATTATTATAACCGCATACAAGTACACAAGGTTGTCTGTATAAAATATTTTTTCTGAATCAGCATACAAAAAGTGCGCAGGCAAAGCTGCGCACCGAAAAATGCATAGCTCTGATTGTTGCGACACAATTTATTTTCAGGTAACTGCAAAAGTATGCGAAAATAGAGCATGCACTTTTACCTATAGTAAAAGAACACACTTTACAATTAACCCTCTATTAAATTGTGCCGCATTAATATAATACCACAATTTTCAACAAAATTCAACAGCTTTCAGATAAATAATATCGCAAATTGACCAAAAAATAAGAAAACTTTTATATTTCCATAATTTTAAATGGACATAAGGATGTCTTTGAAGTGAAATCATAAATAATACCCGTGATTACTCACGGGTATCTTTTTGATATCGAAAAGGTCTTTATCATAATTCATAAATGCGCCCCCTGTAATTTGTAAATAAATGTTTAATAATCAGTTTACCACTTTTAAATCCGTGTTTCATTAATTTAATCGCAAAATCTACAATATCGACCAAATTTACATATACATTTTATGAAGTTTCACAACCTCGTCCCTCATCTCCTCCACAAATTCCTGCGGGGCGGTAACTTTTACCCAACTGCCCTGTGACAGCAGGAACATCTTTATTCCGTCGCCGTAAACATCGGCCTCAATGATATATTTATTATCATGCTTGTCTACAATTACCGCTGTGGGCAGACGGTCGAGGATTGCCTGATACGATGGACCTGTGAATTCAAAGCGGATTGTACGGCACTTTCCGGGGAACATGAACTGAATTTTTTTCCGAAGCTCGCCCTCGTCAAAATCGTGCTTACGCTCCAGTTCAAACCTTACCCTGTGTTCGACAATATCAATGATACGGTCAACTCTGAAATATACAGGGTTGTACTCCTTATCCTCTGCCTTGTATGCAACAAGATAAAAATAATACTCGCTGAACAGGATTGAAACAGGACGTATTCTGTGTTCAACCCTGTCACGGTTCATTTTATAATATGTGATTGTGATTTCGCGGTGGGATTTTATATTACCCGCAAGCCGCCACAGGTTGTCAATAACGCTGTCACAGTCGCTTTTCACCTGGCAATAATGATATTTTTCCTTCTGAATAAGCGTTTCAAGCAATTCGCGGTCCTTTGTAGAAACGAACTTTTTCAACTTGTTGATAATCCCTAAAAGTTCATCTTTTCCGAATGCGCGGGAGCCTATGAGAATCTTTATTACAGCCAGCAGCTCCTTGTCCTGTAAAAAATCGTCCATTTTAAGGATATAGCATTTCTCACTGCGGTCATAAACAAGGTCGGAATTTCCCACAAGGTCACGGTTGTCTGCTAAGAATGTGCGGATATCTGAAGCGGAGCGGTGTATGCTTTTGGTTGCGACGTTGTATTCGTCCGCAAGCCGCCGTGCTGTCAGCTTTTCGCCCTTTAAGCCTCTGAAAAATATTGATAGCGCTCTGTCTAGTCTTGTTCTTCCTTCGTCTTTTATCTTTTCGTCCATAACTACCTCCGCAGTTTTTTCTTTAGTATACCATATATTTTACTATGAGGCAAGGACAAATGGATGTCCTTTTAAAAAGAAT
>JAFUNV010000080.1 GCA_017472865.1 Ruminiclostridium sp.
AGCTTACTATTTCTGTTTTCTGCTTGTAGCTCTGGATGGAGTTTGCAAACAATCCCTTTACGTTTATGGTATCAGCACCGAGCTTTCGGAGGAAAGCCGCCGCTTCAAAGGTGCGCACGCCTGTCCTGAGAGTGAAATTCTTTGTATCAAGAGTAATACCTGCCAGGAGAGCTTCAGCTTGGAAGGAGGAAATCTTTCCTGCGTCACCGAAATACTGTAAAAGTTCGGTGACCATTTCCGAAGCGCTTGAAGCATAGGGCTCATGATGGAAAATCATTGACGTATCAATGTGGTTGACCATTTTTCTGTGATGGTCGATAATAACCAGCTTTTTGGCTTCATTAAGAAGCTCAGGGACATCTACAATAGCAGGGTTGTGGGTGTCCACAATAATCAGAAGCGAGTTTTCGCTGAAATTTTCAACAGCGTTTGACGGCGTTACAAATAGGGAAGCCTTATCCCTTTCGTTCAGATAGTCATAAAGCTGAAGGGAGAGGGTAGTGTTCTTGTCGATAACCGCAAAGGCGTTCTTGCCCAGCCTTCTGACAGCTGCCGTGAGACCTACCGAAGCGCCAACGCTGTCAAGGTCGCTGTTGCGGTGACCCATTATGTATACGTCCTCCGCACCCTCAATAGCTTCCATAAGGGAGTTTGCGATAATTCGGGTCTTGACCTTTGTATGGCGTTCAACACCCATAGATACACCGCCGTAGAATTCAAAGCCATTGTCGGTTTTTATAGCCGCCTGGTCGCCGCCTCTGCCCAGCGCCATATCAAGCGCCTGCTTTGCAAAGGCTTCACTTTCTGCGATTGTCTTTCCTGTTCTGCCGATACCGATTGAGAGAGTGACATTCATACGGTCGTTAACCTGAATTTCACGTACACGGTCGAGAATCTTGACCTTTTCTTCAATAAGGGCGCGTATGTGCTTTTCTTCAACTACTGCCCAGAAACGGTCACGGCTCTGTTTTTTAAGTATGCCCGAGGTTCCGTTTACGAAATCCTCAAGGAGACGGTCAATCTGTACCGTTACATCGGCGGTTTCACTTTCGGTGCTTCCGCCGAACATTTCTTCATAGCTGTCGATGATGAAAAGCATGACCACAGGCTGAGACATACGCTTTTCAACTTCAAGGGTTCTGAGCCTTGTAATATCCGCAAAGTAAATCATGTATACTTCCTTTGCGTCCTCTTCCTGAGGCACGGTTGCATAGACCTTGTAGTAACAGTTCTTGTATTTTATTTCATAGCCGTCCTTGCCGAGAAGTTTATCAAAGGAGAGCTTTGTGATGACGTCGATAGAGCTGCCGTAAACGGCTTCTTCCTCAAAACAACGGGCAAATTCATTGTTGAACCACACAATCTTGTTTCCGTCATCAACGATAGCAACGCTCAGTGGAATATCATATAAAGAAGCGCGTTCCAGCTGTTCAATTTCTTCATCAATACGTGCAAAGTACTGGAAATTCTTACGAGTAACCGAGATAAGCTTTGCGGCAGTAAAACCGCCCGCAAGCACAAGTACAGGCGCAAAAACGCAGAAAGCCTGCAGTGAAGCGGAATAGGTAAATACCAGCATCGCAATAGATATAATAATGAGCGATACCACAGAGAACACAAGTCCTGCGTCGCGGAAATAATTTTTCAAGCCTGTTCACTCCTTTTTCTCGGCGGAATAGTAATAGGATTTCAGATTTCCATTATTATAGGAAGAATCATGGGACTTCTTCTGGTTTTCTGGAAGATAAAGCTGCTGAGAGTGTCCTTCATAACGCCCTTTACGGTATTCCATTCACGGACGTTCGGGGCGAGAGTCTTTTCCATAGCGGAGCGCATAAGTGCACGGGATTCTTCCATGAGCTCTTCGGATTCACGCACATAAACGAAGCCTCTGGATACAATATCGGGACCCGAAACGACCTTGCCTGCCGCCTTGTCAACAGCGGCAACGACTATGATAAGACCGTCTTCAGCAAGATGTCTTCTGTCGCGGAGTACAACTGAGCCGACGTCGCCTACTCCAAGACCATCGATAAGCACTCTGCCTGCTGTAACCTGTCCAGTAACCTTCATGTCCACGCCGTCGGTTTCAAGAACTGTACCGTTGT
This sequence comes from Ruminiclostridium sp., assembly GCA_017472865.1. Lineage (GTDB taxonomy): Bacteria > Bacillota > Clostridia > Oscillospirales > Ruminococcaceae > Ruminiclostridium_E. The sequence goes on from JAFUNV010000080.1 coordinate 2,109, forward strand.
CGGCTATAAAGATATTTTCCTCGGGAAGTCCCAGCTGAAGGGCAAGCTCCGTATGCTTGAACATGTGCTTGTACTCGCCGTGGATAGGGATAAAGAACTTAGGTCTTGTAAGAGAAATCATAAGCTTCAGTTCATCCTGACAAGCGTGACCTGAAACGTGAACATCGTACATAGCCTCGTAAATTACGTGTGCGCCTGCCTTCATAAGCTCGTTTACAACACGGCTTACCAGCTTTTCATTGCCGGGGATAGGCGTCGCGGAAATTATGATTAGATCCTGAGGGGTAATGGTAACCTGACGGTGGTCGTTGGTTGCCATTCGTGAAAGCGCGGACATAGGTTCGCCCTGGCTTCCCGTTGTGACAATAACAAGCTCCTCGGGAGGAATCTTCCCGATTTTATCCATGTCCACAAGGGTATCCTTCGGAACCTTTATATAGTTGAGTTCAATAGCTGTCTGGAGTACATTTATCATGCTCCTGCCCGAAACAGCTACCTTGCGCCCGTGAAATGCGGCACAGTCGATAATCTGCTGTATACGGTGGATATTACTGGAGAAAGTAGCAACAATAATGCGCTTTCCTTCCGCATTTGAGAAAAAGTTTCTGAAGGTATTGCCCACTCTGCGCTCGGACATTGTATATCCCGGACGCTCGGCGTTCGTACTTTCCGAAAGAAGCGCAAGCACGCCCTTGTTGCCCAGCTCGCCGAATCGCGCTAGGTCGATGATTCCGCCCTCGATAGGAGTGTAGTCAACCTTAAAGTCGCCTGTGTGGATAACTACGCCTGCGGGAGTATGAACTGCAAAGGCACAAGCGTCGGGGATAGAATGATTGACGCGGATAAATTCAACTGCCATACAGCCCATTTTTACTGTCTGGCGGGGCTGTACAACATTAAGGGAGCACTGGCTTAAAATACCATGCTCTCTGAGTTTGTGTTCAACGAGAGCAATAGTAAGCCTTGTACCGTAAACAGGAGCATTTACCTTTTTGAGAAGGTATGCAAGACCGCCGATATGGTCCTCGTGGCCGTGTGTAAGGACGATACCGCGGAGCTTTTCCTTATTCTTTTCAACATAGGTGAAATCGGGGATAACAAGGTCTACGCCCAGCATATCATCATCAGGGAATGCAAGGCCGCAGTCGATAATGAACATATCGTTGCCTGTCTCGTAAAGATACATATTCTTTCCGATTTCGTTAAGACCGCCGAGAGGGATAATTTTAAGTGGAGCAGCCCTGCGCTCATTTTTAGCAGGAGTTCTGCGTACAGTTTTTGTCTGAACGGAAGTATTGCTCTTGACCTGCTTTGCACGGGTAGTGCGCGCGGAAGTCTTGGGAGCAGTTTTCTTTCTTGTATTATCCTGTTTTGAAACCTTCTGAGCCGCCTTGGTCGTCTGCTTTTTGGTGGTTCTGGGCTTTGTCTGCTTTTCTGTCTGATTGTTATTGTTGTTTTTCTGCATTTGTCCTCTTTTCCTTTTCGGAAATCAACAGCCGTAAGAAAAATAAGTCCCTCGTTATGTAAAGCCGTGACACAGATGCAAAGCCGTATTAAAAGGTAAAAAAGCAATCAGCTGTAAAACGCACCGGGCATACAGACGGCGGAAAAAAGACGTTACTCCGCCGCCGTAGAACCCTTGCAGGTCAGGCTTACTTATGGGACAGCTGTAAATTCCGCACCCTGAACGTCGGCACAGAACAAATAAGCTGTAAAAATCCGGAAAATATGATATATTATACAGACTCTGTCTGCTGTTAAACATAAAAATACATTATTTATTATATAACAAAATCCATAAATTGTCAATATGCACACTTATGGGATATCTTCGTTGTTCATCACCGATTTTATAAGCTTCTCGGTTTTTTCACACAGCTCAGAGGCGGTTTCTGCATTAAAGCTCTCAGCAAAAAGATACAATCCGTTACCTTTTTTGTTGGAACGAAGAAAAATCCGCTCGTTATCTCCCGAAATGACAACTCCCTCGTTCTCGGCAGGGCTGCCCTCCGTGATTTTATTGAGAATTTTCTGCGGCGGACAGGTTATATAGATAAAGCGGCTCACACCCGAAAATTTTGGCAATGATTCAAGCACCTCGCTGATTGACATGGAGTGCTCTTTCATATAGCGCAGCACCGTAACTGCCAGAACAAAGCCGTCGAAGAGAAAAGGCTGCTCAGCGGCAATAGTGCGGGCTTTAAGGTCCCGGTTATCCATGGAGCTGGCGAAGAAACGATAAATTTTACCGCCGTATTTTTCTGCCGCCGCGTCAGCTGCACGGGGAAATGCAAAGGGCAGCGCGGCTTCTCCTCCTTTTTCAAGAACAGAAATCACCGCTACGAGAACCATAGTGCTGTAATCAAGCCGCATACCTTTATCGTCAGTAAGCTCTGCTTTGGTAAGCCGTTCATTAAGCGTAAGTGTGAGCGGTTCTCTGCCTGTTCCGATTTTTCTGAGAAATGGGATATACACGGAAGAAGCACTGTTTGAACAGTTCGTGGAGATTTCATAAGGAATTTCAAAATCTGTAATGCTCTCCAGCATGGCGTTATAAAGGGTATAGGTGCCTGTGAATTTATTGATACTGCTGAAATTGTTCCAGCTGGCGCTGAGATATTCACCGCGGTTAAGAGCGTTTTCCAGCATTCTTTCCTGTACTCTCGTCAGTGGAAGCATACCCTTGTTGTAAATAAGAATCCTTGTTCTCATTTTAGCACTTATATGAACAATTATATCGCAATTGAGCAATCCTGCTGTATGGAGAAGCTGGGGCAGGCTCGTATTTCCGCAGTCGAAGCATTGTCTGCCTGTGCTTGAAATGCCGCTTAAAAAGGCATTTTTCAAGGTTTCTGCGGCAGTTTCCTCGCTGCAGGAAACCGCAATGTAGCTGTCGGAAATTTTTGACGCCGCACAACCCAGCCGTCCTGCAAATTCAGGAGTAATAACGGTATTTGTTTCTCCGTATATGCCATCTTCGGTAATTTCCACATTGCTTTTAACTCCGTATTTCCTGTCAGAACTCACAAAAGCCCCTGTTTCTACGGTTTTGTTCTGCCATACCCTGATATTTCCGCATATTACCGCATTCTGTCCCACAACGGAGTTTTCGCCGACAACTGCATTTTCATATACCGCCGCGCCGCTTTCTATACGCGCATCGGAACAGATAATGCAGTCGTTCAGTGTAGTATCCTCGCCTATAAATGCTCCATCCATAACTACCGCATTTCTGAGCTTTGCACCCTTGCCGACTGAAACGCTGCTGCCGATAACACAGCCGTCAGTAATAAGTGCTGACGGGTCGATTACGGTGTTTTTGCCGATAATCCTGTTCTGCTGTTCATAGCCACACAGTTTTCCGTTCAGTATGTCTGCTGTACACGCCTTGTAAGCACGGATATCTCCCATATCGCACCAGTAGCCATTGTCCTCATAGCACATAAGCTTCATCTTTCGTGCAAGCATATCGGGAAAAACGTTTCTGGCAAAGTCCCAGGGTTCATTATCGGGTATAAGTCCGCATACAGCGGGGGAGAGAATGTAGATGCCAGTATTTGCAAGGTCACTGCGGCAGTTTATATATGAGGGCTTTTCGGAAAAATCGGTAATTCTTCCGTCTTTTTCGATAATAAGTCCGTATTCTCTGGGGTCGTCTACTCTTTTTGCTATAAGTGTTGCATCTGCGCTGTTGATTTTGTGGAATTCCATAGCTTTTTTAAGCTGAAAATCACAGATTGCATCACCGCTTATGACAATAAAATCATCTTTGAAGCTTTCTGCCGCCTTCTTTACACAGCCGGCCGTTCCCAGCGGTTTTGTTTCTTGAGAAAAACTCAGACGGATTTTCCCGAATCTCCCCGAAGAAAAATAACGTTCTATTTTTTCACCGCGGTAGCGGACGGCAATTACCGCTTCGGTGCAGCCGTTTTCCTCTAGCAGAGTGAGTATATATTCAAGTACAGGTTTTCCTGCAACAGGAACAAGAGGCTTCGGGAGATTGCAGGTTACAGGCCTGAGACGGGTTCCTTCGCCGCCTGCAAGAATTACAGCTTTCATTTTATCAATCCTTTCCATAAACTTTTCATGTAGTTTCACTGTCATATCGGAATTTCATTCAGGCAATATATGCCTCGCTGTTTCACAGCGGTCTGCTGCCGCAGACTTTGCGAGAACAAAGTTCTCACAGCATATATTATAAGAACCGCACGCCGTTGACAGAATCAGAGATTCTGACGGCTGAGCGAACCTTGAAATATATGCCTCGCTGTTTCACAGCGGTCTGCTGCCGCAGACTTTGTGAGAACAAAGTTCTCACAGCATATATTATTGAACCGTCGGCGGTAAATATACCGTCATTCACCAAAATAAACCGTGGGCATAAAATGAAACAGGCGGAGAATTGCCTGCTGTGCTTCTGCACAGCTTTTACACGGGAAAGGAATGATTATCAATGAAATCTTCACTTATAATGCTAGGTTCATATACCGAAGCAATCAGAGCGTCAAGATATCTTGCTTCAATAAAAATACACGCAGACGTTGAGAAAAGCACATCAAGGGGCGGTTGTGCCTACGGAATACGTGTATATGAACAGCCCGAAAAGGTCTGCCGCCTTTTATCGGCAATAAATATCCGCTGCGGCAGAATAAAGGACTGAAAGTGATATATTTTGACAATGCCGCAACCACTTATCCGAAGCCCCATTCGGTGATATCCGCTATGACGGGAGCACTGATTGAATACGGTGCAAACCCGGGGAGAGCGGGGCATAAGCTTTCCATGAAAACAGCGGAAGCGGTGTTTGCGGCAAGAGAGAAATGCGCCGCTTTTTTCGGTGCGGAGGTTGAAAATACAATCTTTATGCTCAACTGCACCCATGCCCTGAATACAGCCATAAAGGGCGTGCTTGAAAACGGCGATCATGTGATATGCAGCGACATCGAGCATAATGCAGTGCTCCGACCCCTGTACGCCTGTTCAAAGGATAGGAACATTTCCTATTCCTTTGCACATACTACCGATGATGACGAGGAGACAACGAGGAATTTTGAAAAGCTTATAAACCGCAGAACAAAGGCAATTGTCTGCACTCTTGCGGGAAATGTAACAGGAAAAATACTGCCTGTGAAGAAGATAGGCGAGCTGTGCCACCGCAGAAATATCTGCTTCATTGTTGACGCGGCGCAGGGCGGAGGTGTGATACCACTGAAGCTCTCCGACGGCGTAAATATAATCTGTGCCGCGGGACATAAGGGACTTTACGGGCCTATGGGCACGGGGCTTATGGTGACTGACGGGAAATACAGGCTTTCGACCCTTGTTGAAGGCGGAACGGGAAGCCTTTCCAAGGAACTTGCCCAGCCTGATTTTATGCCCGACCGTTTTGAAAGCGGAACAATCAACACTGCGGGAGCAATTTCTCTCGGCGCAGGGGTGGATTTTGTGGTTAATAAGGGGATTGATGTGATTTACAATCACGAAATCAGCCTGTGCCGTAGATTTTATACAGGGCTTCTGAAAATTCCTTCTGTGCGGCTCTACACAGGCATACCCGACAAAAGATACGCCCCTGTTGTCCCTTTCAATCTGGACGGTTTCACCTCGGAAGAACTTTCTGAGAAGCTGAGCCGTATGGGTTTTTGCCTGAGGGGAGGTTTTCACTGCGCTTATCCGGCACACAGGAAAATAGGCACGGAAACCATAGGTGCAGTGCGCTTTTCGCCCTCGGTTTTCAGCACGGCAAGTGAAACCACACGGCTTCTGAAGGCGGTTGCCAATATAGCTTCGGGCATATTTTAAAAAAATATGAACAAAATTTTCTGAAATTATAATAAAGTACTTGAAATTTTAAAAAAATATGATAAAATATAAGTTAAGGTATTTTAAATAAGTAAGGGTGTTTATTTTGGTTTATTATCTGGTTGATATCTGGAATGCGATAGTTAACGTATTCTCTTCAATAACATTAGTTGATATACTGGATATGGTTCTTCTCGCCATTATCCTTTATTTTGTCATAAAGCTTATCAAGGAAACCCGCGCTGAGCAGCTCATAAAGGGTATTGCCTTTTTTGCGGTGGCACTTTTCCTGCTTAATCAGTTTGAACTCAAGGTCATGAGCGTTATCAGTGATACTTTCTTCAATGTAGGTATCATAATGTTTATTGTAATGTTCCAGCCCGAGCTCCGCCGCGCCCTTGAAAAGGTGGGCAGAACAAAGATGGTTAAGCCTATTTCGCTTTTTGAAACAGCTGATATTGATGAAACGGGCTGTGTTTCGGCTATCAACCAGATTGCTCTTGCCTGTGAAAAGCTTTCCCGCACTGCTACGGGTGCGCTTATTGTAATTGAGCGCCAGACCAAGCTCGGTGAGCAGATTGAAACAGGTACGATTATCAGAGCTGTTCCCAGCGAAGAGCTTTTCCGCAATATTTTCTTCCCCAATACACCTCTTCACGATGGTGCAGTTATTATACGTGATAATCTTATTTACGCTGCGGGTTGTTTTCTCCCTAAGCCTCAGAAGGAGGAGCTCATCAATAAGGAGCTCGGCTCACGACACCGTGCGGCTATCGGTATGAGTGAGGTTTCCGATGCTATAGTTATCATAGTTTCTGAGGAAACAGGTATTATTTCAATTGCTGAAAACGGTGTTCTCGAAAGAGGCTTTGACAGGGACAAGCTGACTGTCTATCTCAGAAATAAGCTGCTGCCCGAACCCAGCGAACAGCGCAAGAAGGAAAGACAGGCACGCAAGGCAAAGAAAAAGGGGGCGGGCAAATGAATAATTTTTTTAAGCGTTTTGCTTCAAAGATTCTCCCTAATCTGAAAACAATCATTCAGGCGGCAATCTGCTCGGTTATAGTCTGGGTGTTCATATCTGTTCAGGTTTTCCCTGATATAACACAGCATATTTCCGACGTAAAGGTTGAATGTGCGCCAACTCAGCACATGAAAAATGAAAATCTCCGTATTACTTCCGTAGATGTGGATACTGTGACAATTCAGATTGAGGGTAAGCGCTACTCTATCAGCGAACTCTCAGGCGAGGATTTTACCGCACATTGTGACCTTTCCAAGATATACGAGGCGGGCGAACACATTGTTGATATAACTGTGGAGGCGGCTGACGCTTCAAATGAATGTGAAATTATCTCAAAGAATTTAACTGCAACGGTAAGTGTTGTAAAAATTATCTCTCGCGAGGTAGAGGTTGTTCCCAATACTTCCGGCGTTAAAATTGCTGATGAAATGCAGATTGAAGGCGATATTTCCGTAACGCCACAGACGGTTATCGTTACGGGCGAGGAAAGGCTTGTAAATTCTATCGGAAAGATTGAAGCCGTTCCTGATTATGATGATATTCTTGACGGCAGTGCAGAGCTTCAGAGCCTTCCTGTTATTTACAATCAGCAGGGTATGCGTATGCTCAATACCGATCTGAGTCTGAGCGAGGGTGTGTTTATGGTCAATGTGCCCGTGTACAAGGTAAAGACTCTGCCGCTGAATGTAAAATTCACAAATTCTTCCACCAATTTCAATTTATCCAATCTGAAATATTCAATGTCAATTACCGAGCTTACAATTGCTTCTCCAGATAGTTCGATTGACAACATTGACGCTATTGATATAGGTGAGATTTCTCTCAGTGCGCTCACTCTGAAGGATTTACAGGGCGGTGTTGCACTTCCTGTAAAGCTTCCTGACGGATATAAGAATATTTCGGGAAACAAGACGGTAACTGTGTATTTTGAGAATTATGATCAGTATGGCCAGCTGGGCTTCACCGTACCTGCTGAAAACATCAATATTATCAACGCACCCAATAATTTTGATGTAAAGGTACTAACAAACGTTCTTACAGTCAACGTTGTAGGACTTTCCAGCTACATTCAGGAAATGACCTCTGATGACATTTATGCAACAGTTAACCTTCTCGGCGTTGAGCTTTCAGAAGGCACAAAGAGCGTATCCGTTTCTTTCCGCCTTGCAGGTACAAACAGCCGTGGCTGGGTAACAGGTGAGGAATATAAGGTAGAAATACAGATTTCTCTTCCGCCTGAGGAAGTTGACGCTCTGACTCCCGGTTATTAAACATGAATACCTCCGTTAGCAGTGCTGCGGAGGTATTTTTGTTGTGGTAAATCTGCCTGTTTGTTCAATTTGTCATTATTCGACAAAAGCCATTGAATTGTTCTATTTAAAATATCAATTGAAAAAAAAGACGATTTATTATATAATATAGAGTATTCCGATTGTTAAAACTCTGAGACGGATAATGATTTCATTCAGAAAGGAATATTATATGCAGCTTCTTAAGGACAGAATATTAAAAGACGGTGTTGTAAAGGCAGGCGGGGTGCTGAAGGTTGACAGCTTCCTTAATCATCAGATTGATGTTTCTCTTTACCGTGAAATAGGCAAGGAATTTTACCGCCGTTTTGAAAATATGGGAATAAATAAGATACTCACTATTGAAGCGTCAGGTATAGGTATTGCCTGTGTTACAGCTGAAGCTTTCGGTGATTGTCCTGTGGTTTTTGCCAAAAAGGCGGAAAGTAAGAATCTTGACGGCGAGCTTTACACAACAAAGGTTACATCTTTCACAAAGGGAAGAGAATATAACGTTATTGTTTCAAAGAAATTTATCGGCAAAGGCGACAGAGTTCTGATTATTGATGATTTCCTCGCAAACGGCTGTGCGCTTATCGGACTGATGGAGCTTGTTGAGCAGTCTGGAGCAGAGCTTGTGGGAGCTGGTATTGTTATTGAAAAGGGCTTCCAGCGCGGCGGTGAAATTATAAGACAGAAAGGCATAAAGCTTGAAAGCCTTGCAATAGTTGAAAGCATGGATGAAGAAAACGGCGTGGTTTTTCGTAACTGAGAAGCCCCGTTTAAATAGAAAACAAAGAAATTAAAAACAAAAGGAGACAAACAATGAAAATTACAAAGTCAATTGCAATGCTTCTTTCTGCTGCAATGCTCTTAGGCGCAGCAGGCTGTTCTTCCACAGATACAGAAGCAGGCGGCACAGAAACAAACGGTGTTGCTAAGGAAGAAATTAAGGTAGGTGTTATCCACATCGGCGATCCCGCTGACGGTTCAGGCTACTCCTACACACACGACCTCGGTATTACAGGTATGCAGGAAAATCTTGGACTTGAAGACAGCCAGATTATCCGCAAGATCAATATTCCCGACTCTGACACAGCAGCTACAAAGACAGCTATCGAAGAATGTATCGCAGAAGGCTGCCACATTATCTTCGGTACAAGCTATGGTTATATGGATACAATGGAATCCCTTGCAGCTGAATACCCTGAAGTATATTTC
>JAFUNV010000081.1 GCA_017472865.1 Ruminiclostridium sp.
CCGCAGAGATAAATATTTCTCATACAAGCGCCTCCATATCGGAAATAAGCTGCTTTATATCTGCTTCCTCAAACTTTGAGCCGTTCCAGATTTCGTGAGCGGCAACCGCCTGTAAAACCAGCATTGCCATACCGCTCATTGCCTTTATGCCGTGCTTTTCGGCGGTCTTTGTGAGAAGAGTGTCACGAGGGTTGTAAACAACGTCGAATACGAACTTGACGCCATCAAGTAAGCTTTCGTCACAGGGCATTCTGTCAACTTTGGGGAACATTCCGATAGGAGAAGCGTTCACCAAAAGGTCAAAGTCGGGTGCTTCGGGGAAATCCTCAGGTGCAATTACATTACCGCCTATGTAGACGATTTTTACCTTTGCGTCAGACTTTGCGTTCTTTATTTCGGAAACAACAGCTTCCGCAAGCTCTTTGTCGGTCTTAAGCACAGCAATAGTAAGATCTCCGCCCTTTAAAGCTGTTTCAATAGCCATCATTCTGCCAACGCCGCCGCAGCCGATAAGAAGAACCTTAGAGCTGAGGGTTGCGCCTAAAAGGTCAATAGACTTTGTGAAGCCTAAGACATCGGTATTATAGCCTACCTTTTCGTCGCCGTTTTTAAGGCAGTTTACAGAGCCATAGCGTGCCGCACCCTCGTCAAGTCTGTCGCAGTATTTTATAATAGGGACTTTATGTGGGATTGTGATATTGAAGCCACCCAAAGCTGAAAGCTCGTCATACTTTGCTTCAAGCTCTTCGGGGGGGATTTCCATTTTCACATAGTTTGCTTCTCTGCCTGAGAGGGAGAAAAGTCTTTCGTGTATATTCGGAGAGAGTGTATGTCCTAAGGGATAACCGATAATTGCGTATGTTTTCATTTAAAAGCCTTCTTTCATTATGCGTCCATTGCACTTGCTGTAACGTCATCAAGTGTCTTTTTAACAAGTCCCACAAGTGTCTTGCCGGGGCCGCATTCAACATAGTTGTCAAATCCGTCTGCCTGCATAGCTGCAAGCTCGCTTGTAAAGCGTACGGGAGAGCAGATATGACGGGATAAAATATCGTGAATGTCGCTGAAATCGGTAAGGAGACCACCTGTAACATTGGAGTAGAATTTCTTTTCGGGAATTTTGAATTCTACACCGCTGATAAGTCCCTTGAATTCCTCAGCCGCTTCTTTCATAAATTCTGAGTGGAAAGCTGCTGCAACAGCTAAGGGGATAACTCTTTTAACGCCGCTTGCAGTAAGCTTTTCGGAAGCCTTTGCAATACCGCTTTCGCTGCCAGCGATAACAGTCTGCTGCTTTGAATTGTAGTTTACGGGAGTAACATAGTCGCCGCCCTTTGTGATTTCTTCGCAAACGCTTTCGATAAGAGCAACATCTGCGCTCATGACAGCCGCCATTTTACCGCCGTTCTTTACAGCCGCCTTTTCCATGCACATAGCACGGTTCTTGATAAGCTCAAAGCCTGTTTCAAGGTTTACTGCGCCTGAAATTACAAGAGCCGCATATTCGCCTAAGGAATGACCTGCAACTGCACCGAAATCGCCGTTTTCGTTCTTGAATTTTTCTGCACAGAGAAGAGACATTGTGAAGATTACAGGCTGTGAAACAGCTGTTCTTGAAAGCTCTGCCATATCCGCTGTAAACATAGTGTTTTTAAGGTCAAAGCCTAATATATCACTGCCTGCTTCGAAGATTTTTTCGTATGCCGCAGGGTTTTCGTTGTAGATTTTTTCGCCCATTCCCTGATACTGTGAGCCCTGTCCTGAAAATAAAAGTGCTGTTGCCATAATGTGTAGTTCCTTTCTGTCTGTTCATTTCGCCGAAAAACGACTTTATATCCCTTAGTGTCAATAAAAAATAATTGACAAATCATATATTTATTGGTATAATATTTAGGATATTTTATTAAAAGGCAGTGTTTTCCCGGCGGATAAATAAATTCCGCTATTTATTATATACTATTTGGAGAATAAAATCAAGGAGTAATTAAAATGCGAGGAATAAAAATTTTAGGTACAGGCGTTTACACACCCGATGTAAAGATTACAAATCACGATTTATCGAAGATTATGGAAACGGATAACGAGTGGATAGTTTCCCGTACAGGTATCAGCTCCCGCAACTATTCCAAGGATAAATCCAATCACTATATGGCTGTTGAAGCTTCAAAGTCTGCTATTGAGAACGCAGGAGTAAAGGCTGAGGATATTGACCTCGTTATTGCTTCCTCATGCTCTACTGAGTATTTCTATCCGAATCTTGCCAGTCTTGTTCAGGGTGGTATCGGCGCTGTAAATGCAGCAGTGGTTGAGGTCAACACAGCATGCACAGGTTTTATCTCCGCAGTCGATATTGCCAGCCGTTATCTTATGGACGATGATTACAAAACTGTTCTGGTTGTTGCCAGCGAAAGACTAGCTCCTCATGTTGACTTTGAGGACAGAGCCTCCTGTATTCTTTTCGGTGACGGTGCCGGTGCGGCGGTAATCACAAAGAGCGATAAGCCCATGTACTCATACCTCAGCGGTAAGGCAGATAATTTTGAAGCCCTCTACCGCCACAAGAATATCAGTCATAACTGCCCTTATGTTGATGAAAAGGACGAAACAACATCAACAGCGGCATTCGATACAGATAAGAAGCTTCAGTACCTCCAGATGGACGGAAAGGGCGTTTATAAGTTTGCTGTTGACGCTATGGCGACAGCGGTTGAAAAGACACTTGCGAAGGCTGGACTTATAAAGGACGATATCGACCTTGTAATTCCCCACCAGGCTAATATAAGAATTATCCAGAGTGCCACAAAGGCTCTGGGAATTCCTCAGGAAAAGGTGTTCGTAAATATCGGTGAGCACGCAAACACCTCCAGCGCTTGTATTCCCACCTGTCTTGACGATCTTAACAAGGACGGCAGAATAAAGGAAGGCATGAAGATCTGTCTGGTAGGCTTCGGTGCAGGCCTCACCAGCGGCGCAATTGTTTTTGAACAGTAATTAACTGAAAATACAAAGAAAACATCAGGGAGAGAAAGTACCCCGCAAATGAAAGGACGGAATTCAAATGAACACAAAAATCACAGAGCTTCTCGGAATTAAATACCCCATTTTACAGGGCGGTATGGCATGGATAGCTGAAAGCACACTTGCAGCTGCGGTTTCCAATGCAGGCGGCGCAGGTATCATCGCAGGCGGCAGCGCACCTGCCGAGCTTATTCAGGAAGAAATCCGCAAGGCAAAGGCGCTTACAGATAAGCCTTTCGGTATCAACATCATGCTTATGTCCCCCAATGCCGACGACCTTGCACAGCTGGTAATTGACGAGAAGATACCTTTCATTACAACAGGTGCGGGTAACCCCGGA
>JAFUNV010000082.1 GCA_017472865.1 Ruminiclostridium sp.
AACTTTTTCCGAAACAGCCGTGACTACACTATTGTAAGCGGTCAGGGAACGGCTTAAAAAAGTTTTTAAAATTTTTTAAAAAAAGTGAAACTTTTTCCGAAACTCCCATGACTACTTAAATGTAAACGGTCATTCAACCAAGTTTGAATACAGAGTGGTCCGAAGAGGACGGTGAGTTGGTTTTAACGTTTTGTGAAATTGTTCAGTTATAACTGAAGAAGATTGCGAAATATGTTGAAATTGACTATTGAAATTTGAGGACTTACATTGTATAATAAATGAGGAAATGGCATAAGCTATTTACTAAAAAATTTTTTATGGAGGACAAACATCATGAAGATGACAAAGCTTCTCGCTACAGGTCTTGCTGCTTCTATCGCTGCAGGTTCCTTAGCAACATTCGCTTCTGCTGAAGAACTTTCCTTCAACATGGGCAAGACAGAGGGTAGAGGCGAGGTTTCTAACATTCTCGCATACTACATCACAGACGCAGACTTTTTAGATGGTCTTGCTGATTCCGGCGTTACAGGTTCTATCGTAATTCCTTACGCTAACAACGTTACAGGTGCTAGAGTTGTTATCACAGGTAAGCTCAAGGGCGAATCTGTTTCCAGAACAACAACATACGAATGCAAGAACAACTGGTGGTCCGGTTACGAATTAAAGATTATCACAGAAGCTGTTAACGAAGGCGGCGAAATCAACTTCAGCGCTTACGATGAAATCACATCTGTTGAAGTATACCTTGATTACGCTACAACATTTACAGACGCTGCTAGCTACGAAAACTGGTGGGGTATCAACGTTGGTGCAGATTGGGGCGCTCCTGTTTCTGGTTGGGCAAACGGCATTCAGGTTTCTGGTTCTTCCAGCATCCTCGATACACTCGGTAGCCTTCTTGCTTCTTCCAGCCCTGCTGCTAAGTGGTATGACCAGACAAAGAAGGAAACAAAGGTTAAGTATCCTTTCCTTCTCGTAACAGACGGTTACATCAAGAATGAATACATCGCTGCTAAGGATGACAACACATTAGAAAGACAGGAAATCTATGTTCTTTCTGATGCTGATGCTTGGGAAGCTATTAACGGTGGTGCAGGTATCGGTGGCGACACAGATACAAACCAGACATACGACGATCAGCACCTCGGTACTGTTCCTGTTGCTTTTGCTGGTTTCGCTTCTCAGGTAGCTGACTTCTTCAACAAGCAGACAAACGGTACAATCACATTCAAGTTCACAGCTGCTGCTGGTTCTTCCTCTTCCGCTAACTGGGGCAACGCTGGTATTCCTTCCACTCAGGTAGGTATCAAGAACGCTCTCAACGGCGAATGGACAAACGAAGACTTCGCACTCTTCTTCAACTACGACCAGACTGGTTCTCTCCAGGCTTCTGCTGCTGTTGACGTAGCTGCTGGTGAAGTAACATTCGACATCGCTGACGTACTCGACGATCTCGGTGGTCAGACAAAGGGTGTTATCGACAACGTTTACTACGGTCTTACAAAGGGTAACGATGTTGACGTTGACTATAACGGTCAGAACGACAGCAAGGGTCTTGCAATCGAAACTGTAACATTTGCTTACGACGCTGACGCTGCTGACGAAGATATCGTTGAAGACGACGCTGACGATGCTGAAGAAGATGACGATGTTGTAGAAGACGACGCTGACGACGCTGACGATGCTGAAGAAGATGACGACGTAGCTATCGAAGACGACGACGACGAAGATGACGACGTTGCTGTTGAAGATGACGACGACGATGATGATGCTTCTGTTGAAGGTACAGACGACGTAGTTACAACTCCTTCTGACGACGACGATGCTAACCCTGCTACAGGTGTTGCTCTCGCAGTTGTTCCTGCTCTTGTAGCTGCTGCTGCTGCAGTAGTTTCCAAGAAGAGAAAGTAATTAAACTTACTTACTCTAAGGTAACTAAGTAAAAATAAGACGAGGCTGGAAACAGCCTCGTTTTTATTTATTCTGTACGAATATCTTTAAACTTTTGTGTTAAAAATGTACAAAAAATCAACATAATATTGTGCAAAAAAGATATTGCAAAATCATAGTTTTTCCTATATAATAAATCATAGGTTAATATGGATTGACCAAAAATTTTTATGGAGGTAAACTCAAAATGAAGTTAAGAAAAGTTCTTGCTTCTACTGTTGCAGCTTCTGTTGCTATGTCTGCAATGGTAATTAGCGCAAGTGCAGCTACTGTTACTTCTAACAGCGCAATCGACGCTGCTTGTGATGGTGTTGCTGATGCTGTTATCGTTCTCAAGAATGAAGACGGTTCCATCAATCTTTACGAAGAAAACGGCGTTACAGTTGAAGACGTTTACGGCTTACAGGTTGTTCTCGATATCACTGCTGACGTTGTAAACGGTGCTGAATGGGTTGGCGGCGGTATGGGCGCTAACTCTGAATCTACAGGTTGGTTATCTGTAGAATGGGGTCAGGCAGCAGGTGCTAAGCCCATCGTTCTCGGCGAAGACGGTGTTCTCACATGGCTTTCCGAAACTCCCGTATTCTCTGCTGACGATACATACAACCAGCTCTGGATCCAGGCTTGGGGTATTGACGTTACAGTTAAGGAAATGAACGTTCTCGGCGCTGACGGTTCCGTTCTTTTCGGCGACGCAGCTGGTGCAGCTGAAGAAGCTCCCGCTGATGATTCCGCTGCTGCAGGTGCAGAATGCGCTTACACAGACGGCAAGACACCCAGCTACTCCTACACTGTAGCAGGCGACGTAGAAACAATCACAGCTGTTATCAAGTATGCTGAAGCAGTTGATGAAGGCAACACATTCGGTTTCAACGATTGGTGCGGTAACGGCGTTATCGTAACAATGGCTGATGGTTCCAAGAATTACTACCAGTGGGGTGGTAAGGAAGTAAGCTGGGGCTGGGACGCTGACGGCGACGGCACAGATGATTCCGTAAACGGCGCTAAGGGCGAAACATGGCTTGGTGCTATTGACGCTACAACACTTACAGGCGAACTCGTTATCCCCGTAGAAAAGGGTGCAGTTGTTGATTTCCTCTGCCTTGGTTGGGATACTTATGCAGGTACACAGTTCACAGTAGCTATCACAGGTGACGAAGCTGCTGCTGAAGATGATGCAGCTGCTGATGAAGAAGCTGAAGACGATGCAGCTGAAGATGAAGCTGTTGAAGACGACGCTGAAGAAGATGCAGACGACGAAGACGTTGCAGTTGAAGTTGACTGGGATTCTTATGATGAAGACGCTATGGCTAAGATGAACGAAGAATTCGTTTTAGGCGGCAACATTGACATCTACGCAGCAATCGGCGACGCTTGGGAAGACCTCGCAGTTGTAGAAGCTGATTTCGTATGGACACCCGGCCTCGGCGGCTGGTGCGGTGGTGCAGGTATCGGTAACGGTGCTGTAGCTACTGACGGTGCTACATGGATCTCCGGTCCTGAATACGGCTGTGCAAACGCTAACCAGAGTGTTGAACCCGATGGTAAGGCTACACAGGTTCTCGTAGACCTCACTGAAAACCCCTTAACAGCTATCGCTTCTGTTAACGAAGATGGTACATCTTCTTTCGCACAGGTTATGGTTCAGAACTGGTGGAACGGCGTTGAAGCTGGTGCTCAGGTTGCAGCTGTAAGATTCCTCGATGCTGACGGCGAAGTTCTCGGCGAACTCACATACGATGTAGAAGTTGCTGACGCTCCCGAAGCTCCTGTTGAAGACGAAGCTCCCGTTGAGGATGAAGCTCCCGCAACAGGCGATGTAGCAGGTGCTACAGACTCTTCCAAGGGCTCTCCTGACACAGGTATCGAAGACGTAGCAGTTGTTGCTGGTCTCGCTATCGTTGCTGCTGGTGCAGTTCTCGTTTCTAAGAAGAGAAAGTAATTTAATTACTTGCTTATAACAAAGTCCCCCGCTATATGCGGGGGATTTTTTGTGCGAAGCGCACTCCACGTTCCGCCCTATGATGATGTTGTTTACGCATATTACGTTGTGTTTCGGGCGGAGTCGGCAGTGTGATTAATGCCGGCGCTATGTTGCGAAGCGCCTCCACGTTCCGCCCTATGATGATGTTGTTTACGCATATTACGTTGTGTTTCGGGAGGAGTCGGCAGCGTGATTAATGCTGAAGCTTTGTTGCGAAGCGCACTACACATTTATTCTGTAAACCTTTTCATTAGCTTTTAAGTATTTTTTACTTTATTAGTTTAATCGAAATATCCATAAATTAATGGTATGATTTAGTGAAAATGCATATTGACGGAGTGCAGAAATAATGTTAAAATAATATAAAGTTATCTTATCCTTTAAGGTAACCAAGTTAAAAGTTTTTAGGAGGATACTCAAATGAAGTTAAACAAGTTATTTGCAGGTATCGCAGCTTCCGCTGTTGCAGCTTCTGCTTTAGCAGCTACTGCAAGCGCACAGCTCATTTTCCCTTCTCCCGAAGAGGCTCATCCCGGTGCTTCTACCGCTGGTAACTGGCTCGTACAGGTTTACAACACAGGTAACGAAGCTGAAGGCAAGCCCCCCACGGATTACGGCATCGACGTAACATCTATCGCACGTGTTGAAATTACATTCACAGTATGCGAAGACAGCAGAGACTGGTTCGAAGGCGGCTGCGGTGGTTCCGTAGTTGTATCCAGCAACGGTTCTCAGCACACAGATGAAGAATGGGCTAAGTACAACTGGCCGAGCCGCGAATGGTGGGGCGTAATCGACGATGACCTCGGTCTCGCTACACAGGACCCTGCTAAGAAGTGCGTAACTGAAAAGGTTGGCGATTATACTTACAAAATCGTAGCTGAAATCCCCGCTGACGAAAGACCTCTTGCTAAGTCTGAATGTGTTCAGATCGGTCTTCAGGAATGGGGCGACGTTATGAACGACTACATGGTAACTGACTTATCCCTCTTCAACGACGCTGGCGAAAAGCTCATCAGCTTTGACTTCTACGGCAACCCCACACTCGGTTCCGCAGCTGCAGCTCCCGAAGCTTCCGCTCCCGCTGAAGATGCAACAGACGCTCCCGCTACATCCGCTCCTGCAACAGGCGACGTAGCTGGTGCTACAGACTCTTCCAAGGGCTCTCCTGACACAGGTATCGAAGACGTAGCAGTTGTTGCTGGTCTCGCTATCGTTGCTGGCGGTGCAGTTCTCGTTTCCAAGAAGAGAAAGTAATTTAATTACTGATTTAAAAACCTCTGCTTCGGCAGGGGTTTTTGTTTTGCCTGTTTTTCAGCGTATAACCGCGCCGTTGCTGCATAAATTATCATGGGAAGGTGATGATATGCAGAATTTAAACGACCGCCCTGAGGTGCCTCTGGGGCTGGGATATGCGCTTGCCATGAACAGCAAGGCTCTTAAAACCTTTGCTAATCTTTCAAGCGAGCGGCAGAAGCAGATAATTGAGGACAGCCGAAGTGTTGTTTCAAAGGTTGAAATGCGGAAGTTTGTTGAGAATATAAACAATTCCGAAAATCAGTTGTAATTTATGTTAAAAAGCGCGGAAAAGCCCGTAAAAAAGGCATTTCCGCGTTCTTTTTTACTTTTCGTTGATTTTGCCCAATCCGACTTTACTCACAGTAAAATAAAAACACAAATAACGCAAAAACGGCATTTTAAAGGCTTTCCTCTGATTTAAGTTTCATCTTAAATTGTGCATATTAGCTAATTTTCAACAATCTTTTTTATTTGACATTACAGTTGTGGGTGGTTATAATATGCAAAGCACGTCAATAATATAAAGGACGGAGGTGCACTAATGAACAAAAGAATGAGAGAAATAAAAGAAAAAATCACAAGAGAGATGAAGAAATACAGATTTATCAGAGGCGGACAGATTACGCTTTCGCTCACGCTGGTATTTGTAATGATGGCTGAAATGTTCTTTACAAGTATGAAGCCTGCCGAAAGCGTGGCGGTTTATGTTACCGCCGACGGCACAACTACGGCAGTGGAAGTGCAGAATGAAATGACTGTGAGTGAAATCCTTGCCGACCTTGAAATAATAATGGGAGAACACGACGAAATAAGTGCAGACCCTGACAGCGTGGCTACTGACGGAATGAACATAGTAATTGACAGAGTTGAGTACATTGATTTTTCCGTGAGCGAGCCCATAGCTTACGAAACTGTTTACGAAGAGAGCACCCTGCACACTATTGGAACAGAGTTTGTGAGCCGTGAGGGCGAAAACGGCACAAGGGTTACAAATTACACTGAGAAGCTTGTAAACGGTGTGCCTGCTGAAAGAATAACCGCAGGCGTTATGGAGTATCCGCCCGTTGACGAGGTAATAACTGTCGGCAGTGCAACCAGCGAACCTTACAGCAAGCGCCTGGGGGATTTTGAGCTGGACGGCGGCATTCCCACCGAATATGCTTATGTTGTAAGCGGAAAGGTTACAGCCTATACCGCGCCGCCCGGGGCAGGAACATACAGCGGCAGAAAGCTGGAAGTAGGCACGGTGGCTGTAAATCCCGACATTATTCCTTTCGGGTCGGAGCTTTATATCTGCTCAAAGGACGGAAAGCACGTGTACGGCTATGCAGTTGCGGCTGACACAGGAGACCTCACAGAGGTTGTGGCAGACGTTTTCATGGGTCTCACCTCTGAACATTACGGCGACGCCTGTCAGTGGGGCGCTAAGTTCTGCGACGTGTATGTGCTGACGGTCGGTGACAACAGCGTTTCGTGGATGACATGATAAAATAGCTAACCCCGCAGTCAGTGTGACTGCGGGGTTAAAACTTTCTTATGGGGGAAACAGTGATGTGTCCTTTTTTGTTTTATATTGCGGATTATAAGCCGAAGCTCTTTACAAGCGCCTTATATTCAGGAGAATTTACAAATCCATTGAATACGTCTTTTCTTGACATACCGTTTGCCATTTTCTGGAGCCAGCTTGCTTTACCCTTGGCGTCGGAAGCTCTGTCGAAGAAGGTGTTGTACATACATTCAACAAACTTTTCGTCGCTGAGGTTTCTCTTTTCAAATTCAGGGGAGAAGATAAAGCCTGAAGCGATTACATCAAGTGTGTATTTACCTGAAATGTAGTTGCCTGTATGGTGATTGAGGCCGCTTACGTCATAGCTTCTGTTAAGAGCCTTGGTGTAAAGTCTGCTGATGAACTTTGTCAGCTTGCCGTTTACGTCACGGTTTTCTGTTGCTGCGTAAGTACCTGTTTTAATACCATAGCTTGCACAGAGCTTGCTGAATTCGGGAGCTGTAAGGAAGCCTCTGAAAATAAATGCATATGTACAACCTGCGTCAAGATAAGAAGACCAGTTTGTAATTTCAGCGTCAGAAGGTGTTCTGTTGAGCATTGTCTTGTACATTCTCTTTACAAACGTTTCATTGCTTAATTTCTGCTGCTTGATTTCGGGGCTGAGGACGAAATTAACTGCAATATCTGCAGCGGTTGAGCCGCTTTCAAGCTTTGCTACCCACTTAGCCTTACCGTTAGCGTCGGAAGCACGTCCGAGCATATTTACGTAGAGGCGCTCTACAAAGGCTTCGAGCTTGCTTTCGGCAGAAGTAATTTCTACGCAGTCTGAGAAATCGCTGCGGAGGTCGGAATCAGCTACGGCCTTTACAAAGTAATAATACTTTGTCTTTGAAGCTACGGTTGTATCGGTGTAGCTTGTAGAAGTTGTAGTTCCGATAAGTGTCTTTTCGCCGTTGGCGCTGTCTGCACGGTAAATTTCATAGCTGTCAGCGGTTGAGGAAGCGGTCCACTTGAGAGTAATTCCGCCTGAACCTGCAGTTGCTTTTAAGTTTGTAGGAGCTAAGAATTTAAGAACGATAGCCTCGGCACTCGTGACAGTATTCTCAGCGTTTTCGGAAACAGAGTTGATTACACACTTAACCTGCACACCGTTATTTGCGTTGGTAAGAGTGAATCTGTACTTGTCGCTGTTGGAGTTAGCGGCCTCTGTGTAGGAGCTGCTGCCGGGGAGCTTGTAATACCATGTGTAGGTAAGAGTGCCTTCGGAGGCAGCCTTGACGCTGAGTTCAACAGTATCGCCGATTTCCACATTGGTAATGTTCTGAGGCTGCTTAAGAATTACAAGATAAGTACCGTTGCTGCCTGTAAGGAGCTCGTAAGGAATTTCGTACTTTTCTGCATAGTCTATAATTCCTGCGTCTTCATAGCCGTAGATTGTAACGTTTTCTGCACCTTCAAAAGGTTTTGAAGTACATTTAGCGGTGGAAAGAACGATTGCTGCAGTAAGAGAGGAACAGCCGTCGAAAGTCTGGCTGCCGAAACTTGTTACGGCTACGGGAAGAACGACAGATTCAAGTGCAGAGCAGTCCATAAACGCCTTATTGCCTAAGCTCTTAACTGCGCCGGGGATAGTGATAGTTGCGAGAGAGGAACAGCCTTCAAAGGAGCTGGTGCCGATGGAGGTTACTGTGTCAGGAAGCTCTACAACGGTAAGACTTGAACAGCCGCTGAACACCTCATTGCTGAGAGACTTTATCTGTGTAGCGGAGAGAGCGGCAGTTTTAAGAGAAGAGCAGCCCTTGAATGCAGCAGAGCCGAGGGAGGTTACTGCTGAAGAAATAAGCACGCTTTCAAGCTTTTTGCAGTTCTCAAATGCGCTGGAGCCGATACTTGTAAGAGTTATAGGCAGTGTAACGCTGTTGAGATTCTCGCAGTTGTAGAACGCCTTGGAGCCTAAGCTTATGTTCTTGGTTCCGTTTAAAATAGTAACCGTCTGGAGATTTGTACATTCTTCAAAAGCTGAAGAGCCAATCTGTGTTACAGAAGCAGGAATTGTGATTCTTGTGAACTTTTCAGAGTTACAACCGTAGAATGCGCTTGAACCGATAGAGGTTACCTTTGAACCGATTGATACATTAGGTAAGTTCTTACAGTTGTAGAATGTGCTTGAACCGATTTTGGTAATTTCTGAAGGAAGAACAACATTAGCAGTCTTTCCTAAGCTTTCGCAGTTATAGAATGCCTTATTGCCGAGCTCTGTAACGCCTGCGGGGATTTCACAGTCGAGATATTTACAGCCGCTGAAAGCTTCGGAACCTATGGAGGTTACGGTTGAAGACATACTGAAGGGAAGCCATTTATTGTCAGTCGCAATCTGTAAACCTTCGTAATTATTTAAGTTTTCGCAGTTATAGAACGCCTTATTTCCGATAGATGTTAATTCGCCCTTAAAGAATACAGCGCGCAGATTTGTACAGCCGCTGAAAGTCTCCTTGTCGATATAGGTTACGCCTTCGGGGATTGTCATTGATGTGATGCCTGTACAGCCGGAGAAAGCGCCGTAGCCGATAAGCTGAAGGGTGTCGGGAACCTTTATTTCCTTAAGTGAAACGCAGTCCTTGAACAGTTCATTGCCGAAGAGTACAACATCGTCGCTGTATTCTACCTTTGCAAGGTTCTGGCAGTTTTCAAACAAGCCCGACTGAAGCTCGCCGATGGAATCTGGAATTGTTATTTCCGTAAGACCGAAGCAGTCCTGGAAGCAGCCGGGATAGATATAAACAAGAGTTTCGGGAAGCTTTATTTCGGAAAGATTTGTACAGCAAGCAAAAGCGTTACCGGTCTTGTCGATTGTCTTAGGAGGATTTTCAAGGTCGCTGCCGCCGAGGTACTTTGTGTTATTGAGAGTAACATCGGTAAGATTTTCGCAGCCCGAGAAAATTTCAGAGCCTAAAACTTCAGCATTGCTGACTACCTTTTTAAGGTCTGTATGGTCCTTGAAAGCACTCTTGGTCAATGTAACGGTTGAAGGGATTGTAAATTCGGTTATAGGACAGTCAAGGAACATCTGCGAACAGATAACCTTTACGCCCTCAGGAGCGTTGACCTTCTTAAGAGCGGTACAGCCGGAGAAGACCTTTGCGCCCTGGGATACTGAAGCTGTTGCCTTTCCGTTTTCATCTCTTATATCAGAAATTGCAGTTGTGGAAAGAGTTACTTCAGTAAGAGCGGTACAGCCCTTGAACATTTCCTGTCCATAAGCCTTTACACCTTCAAGATTAAGGGTTTTAAGAGAAATACAGCCGTTGAAAATATTGCCTGCGAATGATACGGCGGCATTATCCGCAAAAGAAACGGATTCAAGTTTGAGACAGTTCTGGAAAGCCTTTGCTTTTACGGTTTCGACTGTTGCAGGGAACTTGATAGACATAAGGTTTGTGCCTTCAAAAGCGGAGTCGTTAATTGTTACAAGACCCTCGTTAAGCGAAATATTCTGAATGCCGGACTGAGCAAAGCTTGATTTTCCGATAGTAGATACGTTCTTAAGGGTTACACCTGTAAGATTTGTAGTCTTGGCAAAAGCAGATTCGCCTATTGTTGCAGGATTTTCTGCGGTACCCGAGATTATAAGGTTAGTCAGTCCCACACAACCGGAGAAGGCCTCTTTTGCGATACTGGAGATATTGCCTTCAAGAGCAACAGCCTTTATGGAGTTACAGTTTGCGAAAGCTCTTTCACCGATAGTTGTAACGTTTGCGGGGAATACCAGAACATTGGAATCTCCGTTTACTGTTGTTAAAGAAGAGCAGCCGTTGAAGGCTTCATTTCCGATTTCTGTAAGGGTTGAGGGGAGAACTATGGATTCAAGACCGATACAAGCACCGAAAGTGTTTACGCCGATTTTGGAAACGCCTTCGGAAAGAGTAACTGTTTTAATCGCTTCACAGCCGTAGAACGCGCCTTCGCCGAGTGCGCTTACGCCCGCAGGAACGGTAACCGAGGTAATTGCTTTACAGCCGCCGAAGGCTTCCTTACCGATAGAAATTACCGATGTAGGGATAGAAAGGCTCTTAAGGGGAGTACAGTCATAAAACGCACCTTCGCCGATAGCTGTAAGAGTGTTTGTTGAGCTGAAGGAAAGGGTTGCGAGCGCTGTACAGCCGTAGAATGCGCCGTTATCAATCGTTGCAACACCCTTGCCGACAGTGACGCTTGTAACAGCAACAAAGCCGGAGAAATCGTAAGAACCTACGTTTGTAATATCATCGCCGATAACGATTTTGGTAACAACAGGTGCATATTCCTGCCAGGGTGCATTGATATAGTAATTGGACGAGCTATAGCCTGTCATTGCTCCCGAGCCTGAAATTGTGAGAGTGAGGTTAGTGTTAATAGACCATGTTGCGTCAGCACCGCAGGAACCCTTTGCTTCACCTGCTGCGATTTTTTCTTTTAACGCTGCTATATCAGCCGCGCTGGCATTCTTTCTCGCCTCGATAATGCCTGACATAGGATTGCTTGCAGCGGGAGCTGCTGAAATCTCCTCTGTGGTCTGCTCTGCGGCGTCAGCTGTGATTGCAGAGCTTTCGTAGCCGCCGAAGCTGTCTGCCACTGCTGTGAGAGGCATGGAGCTTGTAACAATAGCCACAGAGAGGAATGCGCTTAAAAGCACACGGAATTTCTTGTTCATTTTAATCTCCTCCTGTTAATTGACCGCAGAAACTGTAAAATTTCTGCGGAAATGGTTAATGCTGTAATTAATCTTGCTAATAAGCATATTATATCACTTTATCCCGAAAAAGTCAATGTATTGTATTTGTTCACCTATGCTGATTTTAAACACTTTATTTGCGGATTTACAGGCGTTTTGCCGAATTTTTGTTTCGTGGCGGGTGAAGGTGGATTTATTTTATGGGATAAAGTTTACAAAGCGGTTACAAATGTTTACAATGTGGTTACAAATATTGACTTTGGTTTTTGCGGTGATATAATTGAATCAAGAACATAACCAAAGGAGGTATTCTTATGAAAAAGCGAAAGCTGTTCTGTGAAATTTCGCCCGCTTGCTACCGGATTTCGCTCAAAAAAGAATATCTCCTGCGTGATATGAAGGATTTTTTCGGAAATGAAAAATTTGCAGTTCAGAGAGCTGACCCCCTTCCGTTTCTCGTAAAGGCTCACAGCTCTGAAATTCTGCGCCGCCTTAACGGTGTGGACATGGAACTGCAGCAGAACAAAGCGGTTAATCTGCGGATAGCCGGCGAAAAAATAAACGGGATTGTCATAAATCCCGGAGAAACCTTTTCCTTCTGGCGGCTTGTGGGTGAGCCTGCTGCCGAAAAGGGATATCTTGACGGGCTAATAATACATAAAGGAAAGCTGGACAGAGGCATAGGCGGCGGTTTGTGTCAGCTGGCCAATCTTATTCATTGGCTTGTGCTGAACAGTCCTTTGACTGTTACTGAAATTTTTCACCATACTGACGCACTTTTTCCCGACTCGGGGCGCAGAGTGCCCTTTGGTACGGGGACAGGGGTTTTCTATAAGAATATAGACTATCGTTTTAAAAACACAACAGATATACCTGTACAGCTTCTTATCTGGCAGAGCGGAGGTAAGCTCTGCGGTGAATTGCGCTCCTGCAAGCCCTTTCCTTTCGTTTACCGTATAACCGAAGAAAATCACGGCTTTACAGAGGAAGATGGCATATTCTACAGAGTAAGCCAGGTTTATCGTCTTACTCTTGACCGCTCACGGAATGTAGTTAAGCGTGAGCTCGTTCTCAACAATCATTCAAGGGTAATGTATGACTATTCGCTGATACCCGAAAAACAGATAATAACGCCGCGGTTAAGGAGATTACCGCCGTAATATAAAAAGTATCGCATAACTTGTCATTATTTAAAGACAGAACGCATATAATCAACCAAAACAACCCTCTGAAAGGACTGATTATAATGGTAGTTTACACGATGACAAAAAAACAGGTTTTAAGGATTGTATCAATTGTTCTGTTTATCCTGATTGCTCTTATAATAGCAGTATTCGCGGTAGTCAATGCAGTTACCGCAGGAGCGGAGGACGTAAAGCTCCCTATCTACTGCGTAGACCGCGGGGATAACAAGATAGCGCTGACCTTTGATTGCGCCTGGGGGAATTCCAACACAGATGAGCTGCTCGAAATCCTCAGCGCCGCCCACGCAAAGGCAACCTTCTTTGTGACAGGTGAGTTCTGTGACAAGTATCCCGAGGACGTAAAAAAGTTCTACGAAGCAGGACACTCGGTACAGAACCATTCCGACGCTCACCCACATGTCAAGGGAATGAACATCAATGACCTCATTGAAGATACGCGGGAATGTTCAAGGAAGATAAAGATGATTACAGGCGAAGAACCAACCCTCTACCGTGCGCCATACGGCGAATATGACAACACGGTTATGACAACGCTGGAGGGTATGGGGCTGAAGGTTATCCAGTGGTCGGTTGAAGGGATTGATAGGGATGGGAAAAGGACAGCACCGCCGTGCTGTCCTTAAACTGTTATTTACGGCTGTTATAATCCTCGTCAATCTCCTCTCTCCACTCTGCCGACTTTGACAGCTTCACGCCTTTTCTGATTCCGCAGACCGCTCTTGACATTGCCTCATACAGCACTGCACTTCCCGCAGAATCCGAATGATAATCCACTGCTGTTTCACGGCCGATGCCGAGACTTTCGGCAGTTTCGGCAGCGTCGATATTCGCACCCAGAAATACGAATTCCCAGCTGTATTTTTCCTGCTGTCTGCTGATAAGCTTCTTTACCTCTTTTGCGGTGTAGTGTCTGCTGGAATTTTCCATTCCGTCCGTTGTAATAACAAACAGTGTGTGTTCGGGAACATCTTCGCTGCGTGCATACTTGTGGACATTGCCGATATGCTTTACCGCTTCGCCTACTGCGTCAAGGAGAGCAGTACCGCCGCCCGGGCAGTAATCCTTATCGGTCATCTTACCGATTTCCTCAAGGGGAACTCTGTCATGAACCACATGGCTGCGGGTATTGAAAAGCACTGTTGAAACAACCGCTTCCCCTTCCTCGCCCTTCTGTTTTTTGATAAGGCTGTTGAAGCCGCCGATTGTATCGGTCTTAAGGTCGGCCATGGAGCCGCTTTCGTCAAGGATAAACACGATTTCAGTAAAATTCTTTCTCATAATAAAACCCTCCGTATGATGTTTTCAGCACCTTTGCTGTAATTACAGTATACATCATAGGGAGGGATTTTTTGTCGCCCGAAAAGCGACATTTTATTTTACGGAATTGCCGATAAGGCTCTGGTCCAGCTCGTAAAGGACGGCGTTGATTTCGTTTATGTCATACATTTTCTTTTCAATAAAGAACTTTATAACAAGGTCGAACTTTATATTGTTGGACAGGGTGTAGCCTGCCCTTTCAAGCAGCTCCTGCGTTTCGCCCAGGTCAAGCTCCAGCGCAAGTGCCAGAGCGATAGCGGTCTGCTTTTTGGGCTTGTAGTCAGGGTTGCTCCTGATTTTTGAAAACAGTCTGCGGTCAAGCTGCGCCTTGTTATAAACCTGGCTGTCGGTGAGCCCTCTTTCGTCAATCAGGCGGAAAAGAGTCTCCGAAAAGCTTTCGTCAGGCTCAGGAATATCTGGTATACACCGCTCTTCATCTGCAAAGGTATGAATTACGCTTTTCTTGGCGCGCGCCGTCGCAAACAGCACAGGCTTTCTAGTTATATGCTCTATAAGTTCGCCGGTGTAATTTTCGTTTATGTAGCTGCGAACCTCGTCAAGAAGCTGTATGTATGATTTTTCTGCTGACATCTCTGACACCTCGGGGGATTTTTGTTTAATTATAGCATAGATTTCAGCGGATTTCCAGCCGTAAATCAATAAATCGGAGAAATAAAAAATAATTCAGATATCATTCATAATCCCACGCCTTCCGTAATATAATCGAACAACGGTACCGATAAAAAAGCTATGGAGGACAAGCCATGTATGAGATTATAAATACATACCCTGAAAAGAGCGTGTCGGATACCGCCGATGTCAGAATTTCTGCGGCGAGAGCAATATACAAGGAGCTGCTGAAGGTGCTGGAGGAGAAAAATGACGGAGCGCTGATAAGCTGCTGTGAATAAGTAAAACCGTTATTGCTATAAGGCAGTAACGGTTCTTTGTTGAAAAATTACCCAATAAAGGTAATATTTTACGATAAACAATAATATAAATGAAATTGGGGAGATATTTATGTGTCAGGTAACAAGCGTGATTATAACGCCCGCCCGACGGAATAAGGGGGTGGTTATATAGTAGCTATATACACAAGACAGAGTATTGATAAAAAAGACTCGATTTCAATTGAAACCCAGATTGAGAGCTGCAAAAAGCTCATTCTGCCCGGCGAAGAGTACAGGGTGTATTCGGACAAGGGCTGGTCGGGCAAAAACATTGACCGTCCGCAGTTTACGCAGCTTTTAACGGATTTGAAAAGCGGCGTGATAAATAAAATTATCGTGTACAAGCTGGACCGTATCAGCCGTTCATTGTACGATTTTTCGGGACTTGTGAAGATTTTTCAGAAATATAGTGTTGAATTTGTTTCAACCGTTGAAACCTTTGACACTTCAACTCCTGTGGGCAGGGCCATGCTTGGTATAATTATGGTATTTGCCGAGCTTGAGCGTGAAAATATCCTTATGCGTGTAAAGGACAACTACTACGCGCGCGGTAAAAAGGGAATGTTTCTGGGCGGCCCGCCTATCTACGGATTTGATAAAACACCCGCTGTTGTTGACGGTGTAAAAACCTCAATGCTCATTCCCAATGAAAAGATGGAAATTGTACGGTATATGTACAAGGCCTATTCCGAGGGCAACACCTCCCTTGGCGATATTGTACGCGAGCTTAACGCAAGAGGCGTTCTCTCGCCCAACAACACCCCCTGGGACAGCTGCAAGATAAGCAGGCTGCTCCGTAGTCCGACCTATGTAATGGCGGATATTGAGGTGTATCACTATTTTAAGAATAAAGGTTGCACCATCACCTCCCCTGTTGATGAATTTACAGGCGAAAAGGGCTGCTTTGTATACGGGAAGCGTCCCGGAAATGAGCGAAAGTATGCTGATGTAAAGAATCATTTTATGACGCTGGGGTTGCACGACGGAGTGATTCCCCCCGAATTATGGCTGGTCGTTCAGCGCAAGCTTGACAGCAACGAGCAGATAAAGCGCGGAAAAACAGGTTTTCATTCCTGGCTGACAGGGCTTATAAAATGCGCAAAGTGCGGATATGCCCTTAAAGTCTATCAGAAGAATTATTTTTATTGTTCGGGAAAATCCAACCACAATCTTTGCAGTGGCTTTGAACAGCATCCCGCCATTGCGGAGGTTGAGGAATCTGTAAAGGCTCAGCTTGTGGCAAGGTTTGAAGAAATCAAGGATGTAATCATAGAGGAAAACCGCGTGCCTGTTGACCCTAAGGTGAATATGCTGAAGATTTCCCTTGAAGAAATCAATCAGAAGATTGAGAATTTAGTAAAACACATGAGCCAGACCTCGGAGGTCGTTTCTTCGCTTATAGTGGGGGAGCTTGAAAAGCTGGCGGCGGAACGTACGGAAATCGAGGCGGAAATTGAGGAATACAACCGCAGGAATAAGGCGAAAATCCCTTATGATGAGATTATACCGCTGCTCAATGAATTTGATGATATGCCTGTGGAAAGCAGGCACGTTATAGCTTCGCAGTTTATAAACAGAATCAATCTCAGCGAAAATGAGATTCAGATTGAATGGAAGTTTTAAACAGTATTTCGGTAAAAACGCAGTAGAAAAAAGGTCGCCGTGAAAATCACAGCGACCTTGATTTATATTGCCGTATAAAGACTGACTATTGCTGCAGCATCTGAAGCACAAATGAAAGAGACTCCTTTGAATGAGCAATCATAGCTTGTCCCGACTGAGTAAGAATATTGTTGGCGGTGAATTTCATCATTTCCTTTGCCATATCCGTATCACGTATGCGGCTTTCCGAAGCGGTAGTATTTTCCGCAGATTCAGTCAGGCTGTTTACGGTATGTTCAAGGCTGTTGTGAATTGCGCCGTATGTATTTCGTATAACAGACACGCGCTTTATCATGTTGTCGACGCGCGAAATAGTGGCATTTGCGTTAGGACGGGTTGAAATATCCAGCAATTCCATTTTCATAGCATTCGCAGAGAAATAGAACTGCGGTACTACAAAAATATTCTCACTGTATGCGCCTATCTGAAGAATAATTCCGTTTCCGCCCTGAACTTCAGGCTTGATTATTTCGGGTTCGGGCATTCCGGGATATACAGGGGGCAGAGTGTTATCCGAGTAAGTGGGCTTTTCTGCGGGCGGAGGCGCTTCTTCGCCGTCCAATCTCCATACGCCTGCATCGGGGTAGAATACCATGTCAAGTGTGGTTGTATTTCCCTGGCTGTCGGTTACTTCGATAACATGGTCTTCGCCTGTCATCCAGATATAAATTGCGTCTTCGTCCATGTGCTTGAGGTCATCCCAGCTGAAGCTTTCGCCTGTGAGCGTTTTGGCTGAAACAGGGAAAACAAATGTATCGGGAAGCATTGACGAATCAATGGGCAAGGCATATACGGGAGTTCCGTCAGCAGTAGTTGCGCCTGTTGTGTTGTATAAACCTTCGCCCGAATCACCCGCTTTAATAGTAAGCCCGGGAGCTATTACCAGAGGCGCAGTGGGAGGTTCGACACCGTAATCGGCAGATAAGTAACCGCCTATATTTCCGCCGCCATGAGTAAGACCGCCCTTTGCAGAGACAGTACCTCCGTTAATGTAAACACCTGTATTTGTGCCGCCTCTGCCGCTGCCTATACCTGCAGCGTCGGTAGCGCCCTCGGCTATAATCTCGCCGCCGTTTATAATGATATCTCCGCCGTTGGCGTTAAGACCCGAGCCTATACCTGCGCCGTTTCTGCCGCCTGTTGCGGTTACCTTACCGCCGTCTATGGTGATTGTTCCTACTTTGCCGTTCCAGCTTGCGCCTATACCTGCGCCGTCATTTCCGCCTTTTGCCACAACAACAGTATCATCACCGCTTATGGTAATATCCTTGACGCTGCCCTGACAGCCGCCGCCTATACCTGTGCCGTGCTCAATGCCCGAAGCGTAAATTGTACCGCCTGTTATGGTTATATTGCCGATATTTGATGGAACCCAGCCGCCGCCTATACCTGCGCCGTGGCTCTTTGCAACCGCGGAAATATTACCGCCGTTTATGGTGATATCACCGAAATCACTGCTGTACGCTGCGCCGATTGCAGCCGCGGCAAAACCGCCGTTTGCGGTAATATTACCGTCGTTTATGGTTATGCTGTTTGCGGTGTTTCCTTTTCCGTAGGCATTTCCGATAGCTGCGCCGCCGCTTGATGAGCTTATACTGCCTCCGTTTACGGTCAGGTTTCCTGTGCCGTTGATGGTAAGTGCAGAGCCAGTTGAGCCGCTGCCGCCTGGCATTTGTATGCCTGCGCCCGAGCCGCCGCCATTGATTTCGTTGTCATTTGCAAGGGTTATGGTAACATTATTTCCGTCGCCGATATACAATCCTGCATTGCTGCCTGTGCGTGAGGACTGGTCAATGTTCACGTTATCCAGTGTAATATCGGCAGCGCCTATATTATCTGCAATTTCAATCCTGCCGAAATAATCCGTACCGTCTGCGCTTGCAGTACCCCCGCTTATTGTAATGGGTTTTCCGCTGAGCACAGTCAGAACGCCTGTGCTTTCGTCAAAGCTCCAGTCCGTGCCCTCGGTTCCGCCCGTTACCGTGAATAAATCCGTAGGATAGGTAATTGGCTGAACATCTTCGGGGGGAGCGATTGATGAAACGGGGGGTGTGCCGTCAACAGTCGCTGCGCCGCCCGAAAAGATATTGACATCAGAGGGGTAGTAATTTTTAACGCTCTCGGAGTCGGAATTAAGCTCAAAAAGGGTGACCGAGCTCATATCGGCGTTTGAAACGGGGTCTGAATTGGACAAATCACCGCTTATCAGACCGCCGATACCGTTGGTTGTATAATCGGCTATCTGCTCAACAAAGCTTATAACATCAGCGTCGTTGGCAAAGCCTGCCTCAAATTCGCTCAGAGAATTGTAATCCGTATATTTTGCAATTGTATCGCTTAATGATTCACCGCTTATTATATCGTAAAGAATATCGGAAATACCGTTGGAAATTTTCGCTGCGGCAGTGGTGGAAACTGAAAAATCGACGGTGCTGCCGTCGGATACAGCGGCCTTGTAGCCCAGATACATAGCAGCAAGATAACCTGTTCCGTACTGAGCTTTTGTAGAAGACGAACTGCCCGAAAGCAGAGCGTCTGACTTATTGAGAGCGGTCTGAATATTTTCGGCAGTAGAATAAGGCTTTATGCCAAGCCCCGAGCCTGAATTGACCCAGTTGCCGGGGCCCGAAGCAGTCTGAGCCATACCTTCGATAAACCACATGGGGAATGAATCCACAGAAGAACCGTCTGCGGCTGTTCCGAACATACCTGTTGCCATGGATTCGTCCATAAAGGCGTGTATCATTTCGTGGGCGATTGTGCGTTCAAGCTCACTTCTGCCTTCATTTGTATCAAGATTCACAAAAGCCGTATTTACGGAAAGCTGGTATGTTTTCAGACTTCCCTGCGCGTCAATACCTGCACCTGCCTGTACATAAGCGAGGGTCTTGGTACTGCTGTCACTGTACAGATTAAGACCGATACCTATGTTGGAACCGTTTAAGTAGTCGAAAGCAGGGTATTTGTTTAAAATCCCCGTAACAACATTAGGTACTATCTGAGATTTCAGCGTTTCTGCGAGATTCTGCTGAGTAGTATCAAAACTGTTTGCTGTACCCGGAACCTGGTTTGTATCGAAGGCAAATGTTGTTTCGGTGTAGATGATGTTCGTATTACCGGGGGTTTTGTTTGCAAGGACAGTTTCCAGCGGTATGCTTTCGGAAATATATTCCTTATTATCGTATACATCGTTAAAAAGATTATCAAAACGCTCCCAGTAGCCTGAAAGCTTATATTCCGACTCATAACCTTCGTCCTGGAAAAGGGGTATGCCGTTGAAGTTTGTGGATTTTGCAACACGGTCTACCTCGCCGCATATAGATTCAAGCTCCAGCTGAAGACCCTCGCGGTCAACTTCATCACAGTAAGTGCCGTTGGAGGACTGGACAGCCATTTCCCTGATACGCTGAAGCATATCATGGACTTCCTGCAAAGCGCCTTCGCCTACATTTACAAGGCTCATACCGTCATTCGTGTTATTATTTGCCTGCGATAAACCGCGGATAAGCGCACGCATTTTTTCAGACACGGCAAGCCCTGCGGCATTATCTGCGGCACGGTTGATTGAGTAGCCCGAAGAAAGCTTTTCAATATTTCCTGATATTTTGAATCGGGTTTTCTTCTCAGCATTGCGGATTCTGAGAGTTTTTCCGCCATCTATTCTCATTTAAGTTTCTCCTTTTAATCCCAGAATCCTTCTGTTGAAAATACAACAGAACCGCCGCATTCGGGACAATGTTCTTCGGTTTTGCCGATTGAATATATTCGTATATCTTTACTGCCGCACTCGGGGCAATCAGTACAAAAAGTCTGCTTCATAGCAGAGGGATAGTCAGAGCCTAAGTTCAGAACGGTACAAGCGAAGATTGTGCCGCAGGAATTGCAGGTGCAAGGGCGACGCTGTACAGAAAAATCATCTGCGCCCTTATCTCTGATTTGTGTAAGTTCTTTCTTTTGTTCGTCAGAAAATGGCGTTATTACGGCTTCAAATTCACAATCCGACAAGCCTCCGCCTATAAAAAGCTTTGCAGAATATTCACATTCTTTGCATTTTGCACGGACAATCTGCCCCATTACGCCACCTCGTTTATTTATAAAAATACCTATTTATTTATATCGTCAAAAAAATATAAAACTTTAGATTTTCCTTAGCTAATTAATAAAATTTCGTGCTTTTGTATAAATTATAAGGGTGATTTTGGACAGGGATGATAAAGTAATAGAACACTTCTTAGCAGGTGAAAATTTGTGTTGCAAAATAATCGGAAGATTATTTTATAGATGTATTGAAAAGCACCGATTGGCTTTAAACCTTTCGGCGCTTTTCTTCTTAAGAAACCTATACCATTATAATATATATAATAATTATTATGCAGATGTGCATACAGTTGCGATATGTATGCGGATTGCCCGAATAATGGCAAGGGCGTGCAGTCTTGATAATATTGGAATTGAATTGGACAATATGAATAACAAAACGGCAATCTGCACAGTTTTATTGTTTGATTTTTTGTTGACAAACACAAAAAAATAGGATATAATAATAAAGTATGT
Source organism: Ruminiclostridium sp. (assembly GCA_017472865.1). GTDB lineage: Bacteria > Bacillota > Clostridia > Oscillospirales > Ruminococcaceae > Ruminiclostridium_E. The sequence goes on from JAFUNV010000082.1 coordinate 21,140, forward strand.
TGAAAGCGAAATTAAAAGTAGGTCAGAAAGTGTTTGGTTCGTGGAACGAAATATAGCGATAATATACTGGTTTTCAATAACGCGAAAGAACAAATCTTTAAGTAATTAAAAGCATTGAAGGGATTGCTGTGTCCTGTTATAGGGATAAAATCAATTGAAATATAGGTTGTAAATATACAACTAATATCAGAATTTATTGCATTTATGTCTTTGCCAAGCTTTGCAAGCTATATGTTTGGTTTATTAGTCGTTGCTATGAATAATAAGTCAAAAATGAAAAGAAATATTCAGAAAGTCAGTGGGTAAAAATGATAAGTTTAATTATACCTGTATTGAATGCAGAGAAGTATATAGAAAAGTTGTTGGAAAAGATTTTTTCTCAGACTGTTGTACCAGATGAAATTATAATTTTGGATTCTGAATCAGAAGACAGAACGATTGATATTTGTAAAAAGTATGATAGAGTTAGAGTTATTGATATAAAAAGAAAAGATTTCGATCATGGCGGAACGAGGCATATAG
>JAFUNV010000083.1 GCA_017472865.1 Ruminiclostridium sp.
AAGGCGACCTCATTGCAGATATGAATACAGGCGCTCTCGAATATGAGCTTGAAATACAGAAGCTGAAGGTTCAGGCGGCACAGCTTCAGTACAATTCCACAGGCTCACAGGCAGACAAGCTCCAGCTTGAAATTGAACAGAACACTCTTGCTATGTATCAGGCCGAATATGACGGCTCTAAAGTTCTCGCACCCATGAGTGGTCAGGTTTTTTACGTTTACGGACTTAATCCAGGTACCGAAATGGACCCCTATAAGGTACTTGCAAGAATTGCAGACCCCGAAGCTCTTTATATCGACGCAGAATTTGCCGAATCAATAACCTTTGAAGCAGGCGACCCTGTTATAATTACCGTCGGCGATATTGATTACGAAGGCACAATAACATACAGCCCCAAGGAAGCAAGAGAAGCAGGAGACGAAAACGCAAATGCGCTTTACGCCGAATTCAACAACGAAAAACCCGCTTTCGCATACCTCGGCTCTCTCGCTGATATCACAAAAGTCAAGGCTGAATCCGAAAACGCAGTTGTAATTCCAAAGCACCTCGTTAAATCAGACGGTGAACGGGAATATGTACAGATTTACGCTGACGGCGAAAAAATCGAAGTTGACGTAGTCACAGGAATTTCAAACGCAACAGAAATCGAAATCGTCAGCGGCGTGAATGCAGGCGATCAGGTTATCGTAAAGTAAGGAGCAGGCTTTGTTAACATTACTTATCAGAAAAATGCTGAAAACCAAGTGGATGGTTATATGTCTGTTCATTGGCTTTCTTATGGCGGCAGGTATGATGAGCGCCGTTCCTATCTATATGGACGCTTCCCTCCAGCGAATGCTCATCAAAGATATGGAGGCCTATCAGCTGGGTTCGGGCGATTACCCCGGTATCTACTCAGTTGAAAAAACTATCGCTGCGAATATGACTATCGCAGACCAGGTAAATCTGGCAAATGAGCTGCCTGCTCTTGTTGAAGAACAGGTAGACGCAATAAAAATTCCCGTTGGTTCCTATAAAACCATACTGAATGACAACCTTCAGTATATTTCAATAGGTACAAACAAGAACGGTGCTACCTCCACCCGTGCAAAGCTTACAGCCATGACAGGCTTTGAGGACCATGTTGTCATAAAAAGCGGGCGTATGTACTGCAAGGGCGGCGTTGCCGAAGACGGCGTGTATGAGGTCGTGGTAAACGATGCAGCCATCAAATCCCTTGACATAGTCCTCGGCGGCGAATACCAGATGCGCGCAGTAGATACCAGCAATCAGCCTGTAAGAATACGAATTGTGGGTATTTTTGAACAGTCCGATGCAAACGACGTTTACTGGTCCGAGACTATGGACCCCTACATAAACTCAATTGTTACCGATTATGATTGTTTCAAGAATATGCTCTCGGCAGGCATTTCCATAAGGCTTACGGATATATCTACCAGATATTCCCTTTCATATCAGTCTATGGATATGAACGACCTTGATTCAATAACTGCGGAGCTTGCTGAAGATTTCGCTTTATACCCTGAGCTTGGTTATGATTTTGAAATGGGAATCTTCAAAATTCTGGAAGAGTATGCAGTTGAAGCTACAAAGCTTACAAATATCCTGTGGATTCTTCAGATACCTACCATGGTTATGCTGGCGTTCTATCTTTTCATGGTTTCACAACTTAATGTTGAACAGGAAAAGAATGAAATTGCTATTTTCAAGAGCCGAGGTGCAAGCTCAAAGCAGATTTTCTTCCTCTATGCAGCCGAATCAGGTATTATAGGGCTTGTAACTCTTATTACCGCACCCTTTATCGGACTTGCACTCTGCCGTTTCCTCGGCGTTTCCAACGGCTTCCTTGAATTTGTAAACAGAACAGGTATTGCCGCAAAGATTACAGGCACTGCCATACTTTACGCACTTCTTGCTATTGTGGTGTTCTTCCTTACAACTATGATACCAATTATCCCCGCCTCAAAACTCTCAATTGTAGAGTACAAGGCCAGCAAGACCAAGGTTGTAAAGGTTCAGCTGTGGGAAAAATGCTGCGTTGATATTGTTCTTATCGCAGCGGCAGCAGTTTTCTACGGCATATATACCGCAAACGAGGTTATTTCAACCGAATCCACAGGTGAAATCAATCCCCTGTTCTTTATATTCTCCACCTGCCTTGTTCTGGGTCTGGGACTTCTCTTTATAAGAATTTATCCCTATTTTCTGCGTGCAATCTACACTATGTTCAAGCCCCTGTGGTCTCCTGCACAGTATATGGCAATCACATCTGTTTCCCGTGCGCAAGGCGGTAAAGTAAGATTTTTAATGCTGTTCCTTATTGTTACCTTCTCTCTTGGTATTTTCTCTGCCAATACGGCGCGTACAATAAACACCCAGAAGGAAGACCGCATTTATTACGCGACAGGTGCTGATATCCGTCTTAAAGAATACTGGCAGGAAACTACTACTTCCGACGAAAGTATGACTACAACAGGCTATGTTGAGCGCGATTTCGGCAGATACGAGGAGCTTTCAGGCGTAAAGACCGCTACCCGCGTCCTCATAAACGAAAAAGCGAAGTTCACTGTTGATAAGACCACCGCAAGCAATGTTACGCTTATGGCGATTGAACCTTACAAGTTTGCCACAACAGCGTGGTTCAGAAACGACCTCCTCCCTGTTCACTGGTGGAATTACACCAACGCACTTCAGGATTTCCCATCAGGTATAATCGTTTCACGTGCGCTGGCTGACGCTTTTGAGCTTGAACTCGGCGATGCAGTTGAAACAAAATGGTCAGGCAATGACAATGTTGCAGCAACAGTCGTTGCAATTGTAGACTACTGGCCGGGTATAAATCCTAACGAGTCACAGAAAGAGGTTCTCTCTCCGGGCGAAGAAAGGCGAAAAAATAAAGAAGCGGAAGAAAACGCCGAAGAGGCAGTTGTCGAAGCTTCATACGCTGCAAAGTATTTCATGATAATGAACTACAATTATATCTACAACCTCACAGATATTGAACCATACGAGGTGTGGATTGACCTTGAAGAAAGCGCTACAAGCGAACAGCTGTATAATGATATCTCTGCTAAGCGTATTCCTATCGAATATATTACCGACTCCTCACAGCTTCTCATCAGAGAAAAGAACGAACCCCAGCTCCAGGGTATGAACGGCGCACTCACAATGAGCTTTGTCATTATAATGATAATGACAATCATCGGCTTCCTTATTTACTGGATTCTTTCAATAAGAAGCAGAACACTTCAGTTCGGTATTTTAAGAGCCATGGGTGTCACTTTCAAGGAGATTATCGGCATAATCGGTTATGAACAGGTACTTGTATCAGGCGTTTCTGTTGCAATGTCCTTCATAATCGGCGGAATTACCAGTGACCTGTTTGTTCCGCTGTTCCGTTCCATGTACAATCCTATCGACCAAGTGCCTCCCTTCCGTGTTGCAGCGCTCCAGAGCGATTATATCAAGATTTATGTAATCATAGTCCTGATGCTCGGCGGCGGTTTCGCAATCCTCGGAAATCTTATCAAGAAGCTTGATATCAACAAGGCGCTGAAGCTCGGCGAAGATTAATACTTAAAGCCCGGTTCTCCGGGCTTTATTTTTGTATATAAGCGAAATCCCCGCCTGCCAGACGTACGGCAAGCGGGGATTCCTTTTTTTATAAATCCAAGTTACGAATATATTATATCATACTCCGACGGTGAAATTTGTCGAAAACCGTCGAAGTAAAAATATTTATTTAAGACCAAAACTCTTTACAAGCGCCTTGTACTCAGGAGAAGCAACAAATCCATAGAATACATCTTCTCTTGACATACCGTTTTTCATCTTATTAAGCCAGCTTGACTTTCCGCTTGCATCAGCTGCTCTGTTAAAGAATGTGTTATACATA
>JAFUNV010000084.1 GCA_017472865.1 Ruminiclostridium sp.
CGTGTTTACCCCGGCAGCGGTAATATCACAATCAACGGCAGAGGCATTGACGATTACTGTGGTCTCGATACATTAAAGCTCATCGTTCGCCAGCCCTTATCTTTAATCGGCGCACTTGACAAGTTCGACATCATCTGCACAGTTGCAGGCGGTGGTGTAACAGGTCAGGCTGGTGCAATTCGTCACGGTCTTTCCAGAGCTCTCCTTCAGTACAGCGACGAACTCCGTCCTGCACTCAAGAAGGCTGGTTTCTTAACAAGAGACCCCAGAATGAAGGAAAGAAAGAAGTACGGCTTAAAGGCTGCACGTCGCGCTCCTCAGTTCAGCAAGCGATAATTTATCCTCGCTGTTTCTGTCATTCAACACAAAATCCTCTTCGCTTCTGCGGGGAGGATTTTTTGCTGTAATTTATACACCGTACATTATTGACTTGACGGCGCTTAAATGTTATAATAAATAAAAGAAACGAAAGGAGCGATGCTCATGTCAATAATGGAACATTTTGAAAATTTCCCCGTTTTGGAAACCAGACGTCTTACACTCCGCAAGTGCCTGGAGACAGATATTCCCGAATTTAACCGCCTTGCCAGCAACCCCAACGTCACCACTTGGATAGGCTGGGAGCCTCATAAATCGGTTGATGAAACCGCTGCATTCGTAAAGCTGCTTACAGAAGGCTATGAACGCGGCACCTGCATGACCTGGGCAATGTGCGACAAGGAAACCGATAAGTTCATGGGTCTCGTCTCTTTTGTGCATGTCAAAGAGAAGAATTTCAGCGGCGAGGTGGGATACTGGATAGGCGAAGAATACTGGAATAAGGGCTATACAACCGAAGCTATGAAAAAGATTATAGGGTATGCCTTTGAAACCCTTGGTCTTCACCGTATTACCGCAGGTCACTGTGTTGAAAATCTTCCTTCGGGCAGAGTAATGGTAAAGCTGGGTATGAAATTTGAAGGCGTAGGTCATGATGAAGCGTATCTCCATGGAAAGTTCTACGATATCGCCCACTATGCTCTTATAAATGAGTAAAATGATTCTGCGCATGCCTGATTACTGCCGTGATTTCCGTTGCTCGGCAGGTTCCTGTTCGGACAACTGCTGTATCGGATGGGAAATTGACATTGACAGCAGAACTGCGGATTATTACAAATCTGTCGGAGGGTCTTTCGGTGAAAGGTTAAGAAGTAGTATTTCGTGGGGCAAAGCTGACAGCTTTATTCTTAAAAATGAACGCTGTCCATTTCTGAATAATGATAACTTATGCGATATTATACTTAATCTGGGTGAGGATAAGATATGTCATATCTGCACCGAGCATCCCAGATATTACGAGTGGTTCGACGGCGTTAAAGAGGGTGGGGTAGGCCTTTGCTGCGAAGAGGCGGCAAGGCTTATACTGGAAAAGGGTGGAAGCCCTGATTATTATGAGCAGGAAATACCATACGAGGAGTGCGGGGAGTATGACTGCGGGCTTTATGATTTTCTCAGCTCAGCACGGGAGAAAATTCTGCGCCGTCTGCGTGATAACTCCATACCTCTGAGCAGATGCGCCTTTGAGATTGAACGCTATACGTGTGAATTACAGGAACTGGTTGACAATTACAGTTACGACAGTATTCCTGAAATCAACACGTTGTCAGAGCCTGAAAAAACAGTGTCCGATACAGAGGGGATACTTGAAATTTTCAGCAGGCTGGAGCCCATAGACGAAAAATGGCAGCCATTTATATTCAGCATAAGAGAAAAGTCGGCAGATTATCATTACAGTGGCAAGTATGACAGATATCTGCGTAATATAGGTATTTATTTTATCCGCCGTTATTTTATGAAGGGCGTATTTGATGAGGAAATCCTCTCAAAAACACGTCTTGCAATTATAAGTATGGCTATGCTTTCGCTTATTTTTGAGTGCTGTGACGCAGATTCCGAACAGTGCATTATCCTTGCGAAGAATTATTCCAAGGAAGTTGAGTACAGCGAAGAAAATCTGGAAGCAATCTATGATATGTGCTACACGGAAAAGATTTTTTCTGCGGATGAACTTATTAAATTTCTGGCCTTATAGTAAAGATTTTTATTACAATGCGAAAGACAAGAACTAATGTATGAATTGTTCGTTTGAAATACAGATTATATGCCCTGTTGTCATATTGACTTCAGGGCTTTTGTTCTGTACAGACAGAAAAATTGTAATTTCTGCCAATAAACTGTGCCGAAAAGCAGTCTTATTAAGTGAAAGGGGTTGATAGGAATGACGGATAAGGAGCTTAACGAAAAGCTTGCGGCACTGAACCGCGGCGAAAGGCAGGCCTTTGAAGAAATCTACAACGAAATCAGCACCTCCGCTTTTACCGTAGCTCTCAGAATTACGGGCGACAGGCATTTGTCAGAGGACATATTACAGGAATTTTTTGTCAGGCTGTACCGAAAACCGCCCGAAGCACCCCTTGAAAAACCGCGGGCATACCTTATGAGAATCGTGCACAATCTCACACTGGACTGCCTGAAAAAACAGCCGCATAATGCCGATATCGAGGATTACAGCAATAAGCTCTGTGCAGAAGAGGACAGGGACGGGTACCTTGACCTTGCAAAGGCTCTCGGAATGCTTACCGATTCAGAGCGCAGAATAGTTGTACTTCATATAAACGGCGGTCTGAAATTCAGAGAAATTTCGGATATCATGGATATTCCGCTGGGTACAGCTTTATGGAAATACCGCAGGGCATTGTCGCGGCTCAAAGATATACTGAACGGAGGAGAATAGCTATGTATAAGATGATTGCTTCTGTTATAACTGCGCTGGTATGCGCTGTCACAGCGTCTGAAATCTGCGAAACGACCTGTGTTTCAGAAACGGAACAGCCGCAGGAGGCTTCGGCGGTTTCGGGAACTGCGCAGTACGAAAACTTTTATCAACTTTATGAAAGCTGGTACGCTGAGGGGTATCCCGATTATGTCTGCGGGGTGTACAGCCTTGACGGGACTATGGAAAATCTGGTGGTAGGTATAACAAACGACGAAAAGGGCGAGAAAGGGGCGCAGGAAATCCTTTCCCTGATTGAAAACGACAGCAGCGTTTCATTTGAATATATGAAATACACCTATGCAGAGCTGCATGAGGTAAGGCAGAAGATAGAAGCACTGCTGAAGGAAAAGACCGACTCGGGTCTTATTTTCACATGGGGCGTCGGCATCAGTGAAACGCAGAATGTTGTGGTTGTAACAATGGATTTATCCACCCGTGAAAAACAGGCCTTTGCAATGCAGTGCATGGAAAGCTACGGGGGTATGGTGGTGTTTGAAAACGGCGGTGAAATAGTCGCAGAGGGCGGCACTATGATTTCCTCGGGCAATAATAAGCCTGTTCAGAACGCAGGAAGGGTGGATTTTATTCCCGGAGGCGAGTGGTGGTACACCACGGCAGGCGAGCCTCTTCCGCAGGAAGGCGGCCTGGTTGATACAATAGCAATAACGCAGGAAGAATTGCTCCTGCCGCAGGAGGGCGAGCTTACTGCGACGGTCACAATTGCACGGGAGGAAGATCCTCAGCTTGCGGCATTAGCGGCAGCTGCTGCAGCGCTTATAATTCTGACGGGTGTGGGAATTTTTACATTCCGAAGGCTCAGAGTACGTCAGACTGATAAAGGTGCAATCCCTGAAAAAGGAAAGCTCAGCAGAGGGCAGGTAAAGGCTATTATCAAATCAGCCGAAGAAAAGCCCGAGCGTGATATACTTTCTGAAATACTGAAGGACGAATAATTATATATCCCGACAGCTTGCGTAAATGCGGTGGTCGGGATATAATATTTTTGTGACCATTCCGCTTTTTCAACTGTCTTATAAGTGAAGAGCTCTTAAAGGAAGTGTACTATGACAGAACAGGAATTTTCAAGACTTATTGGTCTTTACCGCGAAACAGTGTTTCGCGTGGCGTACTGTTATACCAAAAGCTATGCTGATTCCGAGGATATCTCTCAGGAGGTTTTCCTGAAGCTTTATACAAGCGGAGAAACCTTTGAAGCGGATGAAAACGTCCGTGCATGGCTCATAACCGTAACAGCAAACCGCTGTAAAAATCTGCTGAAAAGCTACTGGTACAGGTTTTCATTGCCACTTACCGAAGTAAAGGAGCAGTCTTATTATGAGGCGGAGGATAACATTATGCCCATTATGATGAAGCTGAAGCCGAAGATCCGCACGGTTCTGTATATGTACTATTACGAGGAATATCCTGTAAAGGATATAGCGGCAATACTGGGGGAAAGCAAAACCGCCGTAACCACGCGCCTTATGCGCGGCCGCAGACAGCTTAAGGATTTGCTCATCAAGGAGGGCTATCATGAATTATAAGAATTTAATAAAAGAATACTTTTCGCAGGTCGTTACCGTAAGCGATAATGAAAGTTTCAGGAACAATGTGCTGGAAAGGACGGAAAAAATGGAAAACAGAAGAAAAATAAGCTTTAAAAAGCCCGTTATTGCGGTATGTGCGGCGGTTGCGGCATTGTCTCTCGGCGTAACAGGCGCGGCGGCAGCGGGGATAATTGATTTCAACGAGATTTTCGGTAGCCGTTTAAGGGTTGAAAACGAAGAACTGGGCAGCAGCCTTATCGGCAAAGCCGCCGACGTAAAATGGACAACCTCGGACGAGGATTATGTTGTAAATCTCAAGGGTGTTACAGGTTCAGGCGAGAGTGCTATTGTTGTAATTGAAATAGCAAGAGCAGACGGCACGCCTGTGGAGGATTATTTCAGGAATACCGATTTGCTGTCTAAGACAAATCTTATGGGCGCTTACAGCGACTGCAGAATTGACGGTGAATATCCCGATATAGGCAGAGGCTATAATGAGTATGTAAACGAAAATGGCAACATCGAGATTTCGGTTGAATTTTCGGGAATTCACCACAGCTACAATATGAAAGGACGTAAAATCTCATTAGCGGGAACAGGCTTTTACCCCGCATATAATCTTATTGAAGGCGAAGTGCCCCGTGAAAAGACCGCATTTATGGCAGACGGCTGCAGTGAGTATCAGCTTACACAGGAGGAGTGGGATTATCTTGATTCCATAGCTGTGCTTGACCTTGACTGGAGTATTGAGTTTGTCTATAATCCCTCGGAAAAATCCACGGATAAGCTTGTTGCAAAGGAACTGAGCGAAAAAACACTGATGGCTGTGGATGTTGATATAATGCATGAAAATTCCGACGGTACACTTTCTTTTGAGAATTATGAAATCAGAGAGCTTGAAGCCGCTTTTGATGAAATAACAATCAGCAGTGTGGGCGGAATGCTTTCGGGAAATATTGATATAAGCGAATTGGTGGCAGAGTCATATTACCCGAGCGTACTCAGCCGTTCTGACACCAATGTCAAGCTGTTTAACCGTGATGGCACAGAGTCGGATATAATGGTATTCATGTCTTCGGGTACCTCCAATACCAATCGTGAAACAGGAATACTCAGCTTCAGCTTTGAAATTGAATTTCACGCAAACGGAGGACAGACAGCTGTTGATTTATCCGAAATCGGCGCAATCTCCATAAACGGAACAGTTTATAATCTTGAATAAAAACAGGCGGTATCTGCTCCGGCAGGTGCCGTCTTACTTTTGGCAATATTGTACTAAAATTACACGAAAAATTGTAACTTTTGGTATTGCTTTTGTGCAGATTTTATGTTACAATAGTTTGCAAGGGTCATGTAAAGGATTACATGATTGAAAAATCCCGTTAAAAAAGGAGAAATATTATGAAGATGAGAAAATTGGCGGCTTCCTTTGCCGCTTTAAGCATTCTGGCGGCGGCAGTTCTCGGAAGCTGTGATACACCTGCGGCTGACCAGACAACAACTACCACCACAGCAGGCAGTGACAGTGCGGCCGTAACTACCGAAGCTGCCGAAAGCAACGAGGACGCGGCACTGGAGGACGAGCTTAAGGCTATGACAGCACTGGATTTTGTCAAGAAGATGGGTAACGGAACAAACCTCGGTAACACCCTTGAAGCCTATAATCACAAGGGTTATCTTGCAGGTCAGGACCCGTCAAGCTTTGAAACGGGCTGGGGTCAGCCTTATACAACACCCGAAATGATTCAGGGTATGAAGGATATGGGCTTTGACACTCTCCGTATTCCTGTTGCCTGGACAAACGGCATGAATTTTGAAAGCGGAGATTACACTATTGACGCAAGACTTCTCGACCGTGTTGAACAGGTTGTAAACTACGCTCTCGACGCAGGAATGTACGTTATCATCAACGACCACTGGGACGGCGGCTGGTGGGGTATGTTCGGTTCTGCCGATGAAACCGTGCGCCAGCAGGGTATGGATTTATACAAGTCCATGTGGAGTCAGATTGCGGAACGCTTCGGCGACTATTCATACAGACTTATTTTTGAATCCGCAAATGAAGAGCTGGGCGACCGTCTCAACGACAAGGATATCACAGGTTCAAAGGGTACGCTTACTGTTAATGAATGCTACGAAAAGGCACACGAAATCAACAGCGAGTTTGTAAAGCTTATCCGTTCCACAGGCGGAAAGAATGAGGACCGCTTCTTACTTATTGCAGGCTACAACACCGATATTACAATGACCTGTGACGACCGCTACATTATGCCTGATGATACAGCCAAGGATAAGCTTCTCCTTTCTGTTCACTACTATACTCCCTGGGATTACTGCGGTACTGACGCTATTAACCAGTGGGGCTCTCCCGATGATTTTGAAGAGCAGAACGGACTTTTTGAAAGACTCACCAAGTTCACAGAAAAGGGCTACGGCGTTGTAATCGGTGAATATGCTGTAATGAAGGAAGGTGCAGGTGTAAAGCCCGACACTGACAAGTTCTATACAAACCTTCTCGATAACTGTGACTTATATAACTACTGTCCTGTTCTCTGGGATTGCAGCAGCCTTTATAAGCGTGCTTCAGGTATAGTTATTGATGAAACCGTAGGTGCGATTTTCAAGGACAGACAGGTTGCAAATGAACCTGCTGACTATGCAGAGGTTGAAGCAGCGGCAAGAGCAAGCCTTGATGCGGCTTATGAAGCCTCCAATGAAGAAATGATGTCGGGCGTATCTGTTCCTGCTTCCGATGATTACGCAGTTGCATGGATTATGTTCCAGAGCGGCGACTGGGGCGTGGCTTACAGCGTAGGCGATACATACGACCCCACAAATAAGTCTGTGGGCGTTAAGGACTCCAACGTTATTGTTGAAGGCGAGGGTACATATACCGTAAGCCTTGACTTTACAGATATCGGCGGTGTAAAGGGCACAGCCTTCTCCGCACTTGCAATCTCTCACGGTGAAGAAATGTTCCCAGGATATATCATCACCATAGATGAAATTCTTATTGATGGTCAGCCTTTCGCTTACGAGGGCAAGAACTATACCTCTTCCGACAACGGAAAGTGCACAAGAACAAACCTTTATAACGAATGGGTAGGTACAATCCCCGAGGACGCAAGAATTGCAGGTGGCGACCTTTCAGAAGCAAACCCCAAGCTCCTGGATTTAGATGGTACAAAGTTCAACACAATTGAAATCACATTTACTTATTCTGCTCCGTAATTCAATATCGGCACAAAAATCCGCCGCAGGTATTTCTCCTGCGGCGGTAATTTTATTTTACACTGTAAAATCTGCAAAGTCTCCAGCCATTTTCAGTTTTTATAACGGGGATAGTGTAGGTTGCGTAAACTTCGTCTGAGGGTTCGGAAGCCAATCCGTCATGAACCATGCGGTAGGCGGTATAGACAAGCTCGGCGTAATTTTCCGTCTGACTGCCGATAGTATATGTGATATCGCCTACGTCTATATTTGTGCCGCGCGCACCTTCAAGAGCATACACATTGTTGCCGTCCTGAACCATAGGCGGCACGCTGTCCGTAAACATGGACAGAAGAATTTCATTCACGTTGTCAAAGGTGTAGCCGAGGTATTCTTCAAGCTCGTCATACTCGCAGAGATAGCCGTATTCCATACCGTTGTAGTTGTAGGTTATTTCCCAGTCCACAGGCGGCATGCTCACTTTAAGGTCAATCCATATTCTGTCTGCGTTCTTGTTAAGGGTTTCAACCATTCGCTCCAGAGAATCGGGGCGGTAGTCGATAACCTCGCCGTTTATTTCACCCTTAAATCCCTTTCTGTCATTGTCCATTACGAAGGTGCCTTCGTCAAACTGTCGGAAGGAATCACCTGTAAAGGGTATGTAAGTGTGGGCAAAATAATAATTCCTGTCATCAAGGGTTACGGTTATTATTTTGTACTCGCCGATTTCGTCTACGGTAAGCTTTGTGCTTTCACCGTTGTAATCTATTTTTGTATCAATGCAGTTCATGAGGCAGGAATAGGAATAAGCGGTGGGTATTATTTTCGGCCAGAGATTTTCTTCCTTGCCGCGGTAGATTAAGCCCACATACGTATTGACAGTATCGCCGTAGGGCTTTTCAAAGACAAAGTAAAAAATATCGTCAGCGAGGACAGGCGGCGAGACGCTTACGCTGTCATTTATCCAGCTCCACTCAACACCGTTGAAATAATAATACTCGCCGTATTCGCCGCCTGAGGCGGGATATAATTTACGATGTGCGAAGTAATATCCGTCTGAGGTGGGGTAGTAATCTACTTCAATATTTCCGCCCTCATTATAGATTAAATCACCCGCAAAGGAGAAGTTTTCTTCGATTTGTTCAAGAGAAGGGTCAAATTCATGAACCTCAGTAAGTTCCCATTTGCCGTCAGTTTTTTCAGCAATAAGGGTAAGATAGTGGAAGGGTGGCAGGTTGTTATTGATTATTGAATAATTTTCAAGTGCTGTATCATAGGGCAGAAATCTCATGGAAAATTTAATTTTACTATCGGTGCGGCTTATAAGATTAAATAAACCGTATCCATATATTAAATCATCTGAGTAATATCGCCAGTCATTTCCGCTGCTGTCAGTAATCTTTCCGGATGTCATTATTAAATAGTATGGATAAAAGCCCGTAAGCTCTTCCAGCTTGTTTATTCCGTAAGAGGAAAGTGTACCGCGGTTTAGTTCATATTCCTCTGTGCCGTAGAAGTCCTGCTCGGCGGCGCGCTCATATACGCAGTAATACTGATTTTTATAGGGAGCAGGGATAGTTCCGCCACCGTATACGTACAGGTGGTTCTTGTCTTCCTTCGGAACATAGTAAACAGATACCTCGCCGCCGCTTACGTTTCTCATATACCAGCCATCATCGGTTTCGGCAAAAAGTCCGCCTATATCATGGAGTTGGTGGTTTTTGTCGGTATAATATGAGAAATAAATATCGTTTCCGCCTCTGAACGCTGATTCCCAGCAGCCGTAGAATACATCCTCGAAAATTTTGCTGTCGAAAGTGAATTCTGTATTCTCGGATTCAATAATACGGGTCATGTTCACATCCATCGGGAACAGCACCGTCTGTGACACGGTACGGTTTTCAAAATCTACCGTATAGGAAATCTGTTTTTCGTTTTTATTGTCAGTGAGACGGAAAGCGTCCGAATTTCCTTTGTCGTACGTGAAGGTACTGCTGTCGGTACGGGCAACGAAGGGTTCGGCAATATCTGTCCGTGAGAAGGCTTTGATAACATATCCTGTCTGACACTCATAAAGCCGATGTTCAAAATCTACACCGCTGCCATCGGCATCAGGTACAGGTACGCTTAGGCTTATGGCAGTACCGCTTTTGAAGCGGCGCAGTTCTATATCGGGGGTAAGCTCGCCTAAAGGCTCGGCTTTAATACCCGTATCATAGGTTGTAAGTGTTTCGCCGCTTTCGATATCCATAGCGTACAAAAGAATTTTACCACTATCCTTATAATGAACCATGTGTATACCGAAGGTGCTGCAGTCTATATAGTCGTAATTGCAGTTATCCTCGTCTATTTCAAGGGGCGGGTAGGTGTCCCATACCTCTTCACCTATGTCCTCAGGGATAACCGTTGTGGTTTCTATGGGCGTTGTGGTAGGAGAAGACGCAGTTGTATCGGAGCTCAGAGGATTTTCGGACAATGGTTCCACATTTCTGAGGAACACCGAGCCGCCTATAATCACTGCAAGGGCTGCCGCAGAGGAAAAGGCAATTCTCACAGCACGTTTAATTCCTGCGTGCTTATCCTCGGCAGGCTTTTCTACTATTATTTCTGTCAGTGTGACTTCCTTGCCCGAGTGTTTTACGATAGTTTCGGCGGTTTCACCTATGTACTTGTCATCGATATTCTCAACCGCTTCATTCCACATATTTTTCATTCTGTCATTCAAACCTCAACACCCCTTTCCGAAAGATATTTTCTCAGTTCGTTTCTTGTGCGCATAAGTCTCGACCTTACGGCTGTTTCGCTCATATCGAAATTTGAAGCAATATCGCTTACCGACATATTCAGGTAATATCGGGCAATGAAGATTTCGCGGTTTCTGCGCTTTGTTCCTCCCAGGAAAGAGTTGAGAAAACCTGAAATCTGTATGCTGTCATATTCCTGTTCTATGCTTCTGTCTGATGGAATAATTTCGTCCAGCTCCTCATACTGCTCATCGTAGCCGCGCTTGCTGATTTTACCGAAAGCGGTAAGGGCAGTGTTGCGGACAACTCTGCACAGATAACCGCAGAAGGATTCGGGATTTTTCGGCGGAATGGCGTTCCACAGCTTCAGATATGAAGTGCTTACACATTCCTCCGCGTCCTCACAGCTGTAAAGAATTGCTGTGGCTATTTTCATGCAGAGGTTATTATATTTGCGCTTTGTTTCGGAGATTGCCTGTTCCGAGCGCGAAAAGAACAGCTCGATTATTTTCTTATCGTCCATTGAAATTTCCTCCTCTCAATTATAATAACACCTGTTTCATGAAAAATGTGGCATATTTTTAAAAATATTTTAAAAAGCCAAAAACCGCCTGTGTTGGTACAGACGGTTTATGTAATTATTTTAACTGCGAGAGAGCGCTGTTCAGCTTTGTAATCCTTGTGTTGATGTCGTTTACAACCTTGCGGTTTGTTTTGACCTCGCGACTCTGATTTACTTTATCTCTTATAAGGTTTATGATGGAAGCAACCGCGCCGAAAATACCGACAGTGAAGTAATTTATAAGAGAAGCGCCTATGAGCTTTCCTAAGCCATCCCAATGGAAGAGACGCATAATACTTGCTATACCGCCTACACCTGCTATTCCGAGACCGATGAATAGGTTGCCCATTGCTGTATCCTTCGCCATAGTTCTGACAGCTTCTGTATATTCATTATAGCTTACAAGCATCATAACAGCGCCCACGATAATAACGGCCAGCCAGAAGATTGAAGGGAACATTCTGAAAATGTTCTTGCTTTTGCGCAGAGCCTTTTTAGCGTCCTTCAGGTCCTTTTCTTCATTTGCGAGGTCGTGATTTATGACTTTTCTGCGGCATTCGGTGAGCTGCGCCTTTGAATCTTCCCAGTCGGGGATTGTGTCAAACAGATTCATGGCTTTTCTGACTTCGTCCATGTCGTTTGACTTTGCAAGTCCCATAGCTACTTCGTATACACGATACTTACGGGAAATTTCCGCCTTTTCAAAGTGCGGGCGCATTTCTTTTTTGAGCTTATCATCTGCATATTCCATGAACTTGCGGTAGTTGGGGTTATCCCTGATTTCACGGTAGCAGTTGCCGATGTCCTCAACCTTTGAAATTCCCAGCTGCGCCATAAGATTTGTGAGGTAAGCGGGTGCGTATCTCGGATTTATGTCGAGCACCTTTTCGCTGTATTCCTTGGCGTTCTGCCATTCTCTGTCCTTTAAGAAATCCTCTGCGCGCATAACGAGAGACTCAACGGTAGCGCCGCCCGTGTTAACAATCGCTGCGCCCGACATGGGGTTGATAATTTTTCCGATATTTCTTACAAGATCTTGCATAAAGCCCATTTTGGACATATCCTGTGCCTGGATATTCTTGAACTCACGAGGCAGGTCGTATGCGTCCATGTCGCAGTAGCAGGGAACAAGTACCTTTTCCTTATCCTTCTTCATGAATTTAAGGAAGCGGCCCCATTCGTTCTTTACCCATCTTGCTTCAAAATGCTCGTTCTGCGTACCTACAACCAGCATAACTTTAGCGGTAGTGAGGGCAGAGAAGATGTAGGGTTCGTATTCCTGTCCCAGCTTATCTTCAAGGGTTATGCGGGCAAAGAAAACCTTGTAGCTCTTGGCTGTGAGAGCGTCGTAGATATCCTGGGCAAGCACGCTGTCCTTTGTGCGCTGACCATCTTCTGCGGTTTCCTTATAGCAGATAAAAATATCATAAGGGTCTTCTCGGGCGGCAATTTCAAGTATGCCCTGCTGTATTCTGTCAATTTCCTTTGCTTCCTCGCGATACATCTTACGCATGTCGCTGTCGGCATTTTCGCAGGCAATTTCAAAATTGCTGTCGTCCAGAATACTTTCAAAGGAGGAACGATGGCAGGTGGGCACCTTAAAGCCTGTTGACGGGTCATCTACGTATTCTATACCATACTTGCAAAGACACAGACCCCAGTAAGCCTCAGGCTCTTCGGGGAATTTAGACACGATTTCTTCATAGCGGCGTTCAGCTCTGTCAAATTCGCCGTCCATTCTTGCTTTGTTCGCCTGGTTGAAAAGACGGGTCTTTTCATCATCGTCAGCTGCAGGAACAGTCTGCGAGGTGTCACAGTAAGCGCATTTTACAATTCGTGTATTTTCTTCAATATCAAGATTGCCTCCGCAGGCCTTACATTTAAAAACAGCCATAATTTTCCTCCTGTATTTCACATAAATATCACAATTATACACATTATACACTATTTGTCGGATTATGTCAATCAAAGAAGAAAAATATTACAGTGGAAAAGCGCGGAAATTATTCTCCTGTGGAAGCTTAAAGGATATAATCTTGCTTCCGCCTGACGTTTCGGGAGTAAGACTTACTGAAAAGATACTGCCGCTGTGACAGGTTTTGAAATAATATCTCTGTTCTTTGATATCCATACAGCAGGAATAGGTGGTGAAGTGATATTTTCCGTCAGGAGTTATGACTGCGCCGCGTGGAACGGCGAGATTATCAAGAATGTGAAAGAAATCCGAAACCGTGGTTTCGCTTTCGGGAGTATTTTTCAAAAGAAAATCCGCCCGTGCAAATCTTGAGGGGGAGGAAAAGTCTCCGGGAAGACCTACCGCCCCAAGGCCCAGGCTGTATGCGTTTTCGGGGTTAAAATCTGTTTTAAGGTGTGAATATTTGGTGAGATTCTGAAGCTGAGCGGGGAAAGGAGGATTATTGGTCAACACGTCGGTCGGGTTGTCGTAAATTTTCATTCCTTTTTCGGTACATTCCAGTACAAGTGAGGAGCTGCTGTCTGAAATCATCCAGTGCAGAGGAGAAACTGACAGGTTTTCGTTGAACGGAATATTGATGATTTCCGTTTCAGTCATAAGGGTGCGGGCTTCGGTAAGATTTCTGCACTTTCCAAGCACCCACGGAATAAGCTCGTATGGTGCAATGCCTGTTTTCCCTGTTGAACTGCTTTCGGTGTAACGGGCATTGTGTGGGAATTTCAGTGCTGCCATGCATAGCCCGTTTTCGTTTATCCCCTCTGCGTAAAGAGGGTATCCCTCGGCTTCTGCCGCCATGCCGATTATGGCATAATGCTTACCCAGAGGCTCGGTCTTCTTGAATGTCAGCGGAAAATTCCGCGGCGTAATAATAACCTGCTCCCCGAAGGAATAGTCGATATCCATATTCCGTCCGAACAGAAAACAGTTTTTTCTCATAGCAATACAAGTACACATATCAATACCTCCATGCTGTTATTTTAAACTGCACAAAGCAGATTATGCCTGTTGAAAAAAATAAGCGCAGGTGATATACTAATGAAAAAAGGAGGATTATTATGAAATACAAGAAGATTATAGAGGGAATTTTTCTGGAACGCCCCAATAGATTTATAGCAAAAGTTCAGATAAACGGAAGTGTTGAAACTGTTCATGTTAAAAATACGGGACGATGCAAGGAGCTGCTTGTAAAAGGGTGTCGTATTTATCTTGAAGAATCCGATAACCCTGACAGGAAAACAAAATACGACCTTATAGCCGTTGAAAAGAAACGCGGCGATGAAACACTTCTCATAAATATGGATTCGCAGATACCCAATGCCTGTGCGGCAGAGTGGCTTAAAGAGAGCGGATTGTTTTCGGAAAATGCAGTTATCCGCCGTGAGGTGAAGTATGGAAATTCACGCTTTGATATTTATGTTGAGGACGGAGCAGTTCGTGCTTTTGTAGAGGTTAAAGGCGTCACCCTTGAAAAGGAGGGCGTTGTTCTTTTCCCCGACGCGCCCACTGAACGCGGCGTAAAACACATAAGAGAGCTTGCTGAGTGCCTTAAGGAAGGATACAGAGCGTACATTTTGTTTGTTATACAGATGAAGGGTGTCGCGGTTTTCAGACCCAACGCAGAAACTCATGCCGAGTTTGCCGCCGCGCTCAGAGAAGCGGAAAAAGCAGGAGTGAAAATATTAGCGGTTGACTGTAAGGTAACTCCTGACTCGATTGTGATTGACGAATATATAAAAACAGAAATTGAATAAAAATATGCAACCTTTTCCGAAAAACGGTGTTTTATGATACAAAGATGATTTTGAACGAGAGGAATGATGAAATCTGGAGGATAATAAAATAATTGAGCTGTTCTTCGACCGTTCGGAAGCGGCAATTGCCGAAACAGGCGCGAAATACGGCAGGCTCTGCAGAAAGATATCCTTTGCCGTTCTCGGAAATGAAGAGGATACCGAGGAATGTATCAACAGTGCTTACCAGAAGCTGTGGGATACTATCCCGCCGAAAAATCCCGAATCATTTTGCGGGTATCTGTGCAAGGTCGTGCGCAACACTGCACTTAATATCGCACGTGCCGCTAAGCGCAGGGGAAACGACTGCCGAGAGGAATTGTCTGAAATACTGCACGAGAAAAATACGGTAGAACGGGTATATGACAGCAGGGAAACCGCGCGGCTTATAAACAGCTTTCTTGCCGATACAAGCAAAAAGAACCGTCAGATTTTTACCGCAAGATACTATTTCGGAATGTCGGTTAAGAGCGTTGCGGAAAGCTTCGGTATGTCGGAGACGGCTGTGAAGTCACGGCTTTCAAGAATCAGGTCGGAGCTGAGAAAATATCTTTCGGAAAGGGGTGTTGAGGTGTGAATATTTTCTGGGACGAGGTCTTTGAGGATTATGATGAAAAGTACATAAATGAAACAGCGGAAAAGCTGTACAGAAGCATGGGAGAGGAGCGTGAGCTTTACGAAATGATAGTGGATAAGAGCAGTATAAAGCCTTCAAAATGGCGCACATTCGCAGGTGCTGCCGCAGCTGTGGCAGTTATTGCTGCGGGCGGATTATTTTTAAGAACCATTTTCGGTAGCGAGGAAATAACTCCTGCACAGGAATCAACCTCAGCCACTGAGAAGGCTCCCGAGGTAGCTGATGCTCCTTCGGAAATGAAGCAGCTCAATGTTGAGCGTGAATCGGCGCTTGGAAACATATATTTCACTGAGGTTACAGCCGTAGAAAATGAATTTTTCGGCTCAGCTGTGACATTTGGCAGCAGGTCGGCAGCGGCAGAATATTTTGCGGAGCTTACAGGCTGTGAGGGAATCGGCAGGATAAGCGGCTCGGTAGCGTCGGATTATATCTTCAATGAAGGCGGAAAGGACGAATACGGCGCATATATCATTTATTCAAACAGTAACGGTGATATCCTTGCAGTAAGCGCGGCAAAGCCGAACACAAGCCCTTCTGAAATGTTTTCTACGGTTTCGGACATGGGAAGAGAAAATTATAAAGTGCCCATGCTTGACGGCAAGGTGCTTGCTTTCCCTGAGAATAATTCAGATGAGAAAATTTCAACATTCCCGAAGCCTGATACCGCGGAACAAAAGGCAAAGGTGGGCGGCGTTCAGTATGACGGAAAGTATTATTATATAGCTGAATGGGAGAATGACGGGTTGGTTTTCAGCGTCACGGGAAGTAACTGCACAGGCAATGATTTTCTCGATACTGTTTCGGCTGTGATTTCGGACGTAGACGGGCTTTCACACATAATGAACGATTATGTGAGACTTGAAGTTGACCAGAGCAAATACACAATGGATATGTCGGTTTTCTATACTTATTTCCGCGGCGTCTGGTGCAACGAAGACGAAGAAATTGATATTGGTTGGAATGACAATATTTTCGGCTATGGCAGTAATCGACTCATAGGCTTCTACAAGGATAAGTACGGCTTTTATATGCTGGGCGGCGAGGGATTATGGTTCATGCCTGCCGACGACACGGAAAGTATTTATTTCTACATAACCTCTCAGCTTTTCACTGACTCACCCCGTGCAAGCAATTATGAAAAGCACTACAAAAAAGTAAGAAATGCCCCGCCCGTAGGTACGGCAGGCGAATACGGCTGTCTCGGTATGCATGAGCTGTGTCACTCACTGGGCTATGATTATGAAAGCTTGTTTGATTTCAGCATTACCGACAGCGACGGCGGAGTGTGGCACCGTATACCTGATTTTTCGCTGGACTGGGGTAAAATGTACGTGAGCACCAGAAATAATCTGGAAGCAGTCATTCATCTTAAAATGATAAGCGGAGAAGAGGAAAAGTATTTCTCCTGTCACCTGGTCAGCGATGGAGAAACCTGTGTAATGACCGACGAGCATTATCCTTTTGACATAAGCGTGATTACTCATGAGGGTCTGCCCACTGACCTTTCTGCGGCGGCAATGGCAGATGAAAAGTCTGACCCTATGCAGGCGGCTGAGATAACAACCTTATTCTATCCTTTATCTGACGGAAATTATTATGCGGTGCGCTCGGTAGGCTGTATACAGAATCAGTGGATAAGCAACCGTGAGATTTTCTACCATGACGGTAGCGGATACAAACTTTTATCAGATAAGGCGAAGGCGATAATGGGCGTTCTGCATACTGTCTGTCAGGACGACAGGCTTTATATAGCCCATACCGACGGCGACGAGTATTTTTATTATTATATAACCTGTTTTTCAGGTGGCGAAATGGCCTCGGTCTACCATATAGGCAAGGAAATAAGCTTTGCGGATTTCGCATGGATATTCCAGTTCGGGGTAAAGGATAAAGTGCTGACCTATGAGGTTTCTAACAGCCCTGATGATTATGAACGTCTGCGTGAATGTCTGGACTATACCGACCCGTATAATCCCGTTGTTATCAGCTCCGAGACAGTCGATATGTCGGAGGCAGAAACTGTTCAGGCTGAGATTGCCGCAATTATTGAGCAGATTGAATTTGTCAAGGCGAAGCAGGAAAATCTGAAGGCAGATATCCGACATATGAATGTGCGTATAGCCGAGCGTGAAACGAAGCTTGAAGAGTTGGCACTGTTGGCTACGGCTGAGAATAAGGAGCTTACCGAGGAGGAAATTCTGAGAAACAAGCAGATACTGGAGCAGGAGAAGAAGGAGCTTGAGGATTACAAATCCGCTCTTGAAACTCTCAAAGAAAATCTTGCTGAGTACGAGCAGGAACAGAAAGATTTAGAACAGCATGAAGCAGAGCTCCAAGAAAAAATAAACGATTAAAAAGCAAAGCAGATATGTGGCTTATTAAAGTCCGCATATCTGCTTTTGTATTTATTGATTTTACTTCAGAACCGCCGTGTTTTCAATATAATCACCGCCCTCACGGGTTCTGTATTTCATTGTGAGCGTTTTTGTATCGGGGTTGAAATCCAGTATCATATTATCCGAATCCGTAAGGCTGATATCAGGCTCTGTTGTATAATTGGTATCTGGTATAATTCTGTATATGAAATCATTGACCCTTACACATAAGCAGCCTCGCACAGACATAACAGAATCGTATTCATACAGTACCAGTTCTTCGGATATATAGTCGGAGTTGATATCATAAAAACTTTCTTTTCCGTGAAGAAAACGCTTTATCCCCAATGCGGAACAGCAGAAAATAAGAATTATTACGGCAAGCAATACTGAAATAATTATTGTGGAGATTTTTTTATTCCTGAACCGCTTTTCTATGATATGCAGAATAAGCAGTGCTCCTCCTGTTATGGCAAAGGCACAGATAAAATATGCGAAGGAGCTGTCCTTTATTACATAGCTTGTATTCATGTACATATAGATTACGCAAAGAATACCCATTGCCGCAAGAGCAATAATTAACAGCTTTTTAATTGTTTTAATCATTATTTTTTCCCTTGTCAAGAATATCAAATCTTATTTCGATTTTAAAGATATCACCTTCAAGCTCTGCGCTTATCTTTCCACCCATTTTAATTGTAAAATCATGAGCAATTGAAAGTCCCAGACCTGAGGAATTTTCAGTACGGGCTTCGTCCGCCTTATAAAAGCGGCTGAACACCTTACCCGGGTCGATTTCTTCGGGATTATCAACGCTGTTGGAACAACTGAAAACCGCCTTTCCGCTCTTTTCGGAAAGAGAAAGAGCCACATTTCCCGAACCGTGGACGATTGCGTTTTTTATAATGTTCTGTATTACGCGGCTTACACCTTCGGTGTTGGCATTTACTGTAAACTGCTCGTCGCAGAAATCTACCTGAGGCTCCATTCCGCGTTTTGAAAAATCATCAATAAATGAAAAGGCAGTGTCAAATACAAGCTGGCTGAAATTGATTTCCGTAAGCTCAGGCTCATAGCCTTCATTCTGCAGTTTTGTGTACAGAAACAGTTCCTCTAACATAGCTTTCAGGCTGTCGATTCTGTTCCTGATAATTCCTGTATAGCGCTGACGCTCTTCATCGTTTTTCGCTTCAGAGAGAAGTTGAAAATAACCGTCCAGCGAGGTCAGGGGTGTACGTATATCGTGGGAGATATCAGAGATTGCCTTTTTCAGGGAGGCTTCGCTTCTCTGTGCGCTGAGAGCAGTGGTACGGCTTTTTTCTATGACGTCGTTCATGAGTTTTTCCAGCTCGTTCAGTTCGCTGAAATCAAGGTCGCTGAGCAGCCGCATATTTGTGTCGTTCTCTTTGATAAACGCGATACGGCGGCAGGTCCTGCTGACCTGTCGCCTGTACATTATATGAGCTGCGAGCAGTGCCGCAAAGGCAACGCTCAGAATGATAATTGCTGTAAGCATAAGACTCTCCTTTTCGGGGAACTGCCCCAAGGCGGCCCGCCATAGTATATGCGCGGTGCAACGACTCCTTCAGTACCTGCCGTTTCGACTGTTTTTATGAAACACAGGCTTTTAAAAGGCAGGAACAGCCAGAGGCGGCTCGCCTCATTTGATGTCTTTTTTGGTTATGGAAAGGCAGGCGAAAACCGAATATATCACCAGCATTATGCCGCTTACGATAAAATACTTGTGTAAGGAGTCGCCGTTGTATAAATCCAGTTCAATCATCATGACATTCATGCATACAGATGTATGGTCGAGCCAGTGGTTGATTTCTTTAGCTCCTTCGCCCATAATTTTGGTGAAGAAATTCTGAACAGTAATAAGAGGAAGGCTTTCAAGTCCCATGGGCAGACAGAAGGAGACTATAACAGGAACAAAGGCGTTGCGGCTGATATAGGTCACAAAGAGGATAAGAGCCGCTAAAGGCAGATGGAGGTATAATTCCATAGACAGAACCTGCAGAAGATGTATGATATCGCCGAATTTTACGTTGGCGATCATAAGCTTTGCGGCAGTCATAGCGGAAACAGAGGAAATAACTGCCATGATAACAAACATGACCACGCATACCGCCATGTGTGCCACGAAGAACTGAATCTTGCTGCGGGAAACGGAGGCGATATTTCTTATATAGCCCTTGCCGAATTCGCCGTAGGCATACACGCCAACCCACGCACCGTAAATCATGGTGAAGCCTGTTGAAGCAAAAGCGAAGGAAGCAAAATCTGTAATTGACATGAAGGTTGACAGAGCATGTTCGCCCGTCTGCGCGCCCGGCTCGCTGGCATTCATGCCTACCATCATGATATTGAAGATAATGAGTAATGCGAATGTGACATAGGTGCTTAAATTTCTTGAATAGCGGTAAAGTTCATATTTAATCATATTTAACATAACGAACGCCTCCTTAATTGCTGGTGAGTCTGAGGAAATAATCCTCAACGGACTCGGATTTTTTGCTTATTCCCGATATCGGTATGCCTTCGCTTGCAAGGCTTGAGGCAAGGACGGGAATTTCGTCAAGGCGTTCATATATTTCAATGGTTTTTGAGTCAACCGCTGTGTATTTTGAGAAGCCAAGCCTGTCAAGAACGGGCATGGCGGTATTTGAATCGGCGGTTTCAAGCAGTATACATTCGCTGCACTGCTCTGTCAGTTCCTCGTGGGAAAGCTCCTTTATAAGCTCGCCGTTATGGATAATACCGTAACGGGTAGCAACTTTTGAAAGCTCTTCAAGAATATGGCTGGACACCATAATAGTAATATTTTCCTCTCGGTTCAGTTTCAGGATGAGCTCGCGTATTTCCGCAATACCCTGAGGGTCAAGACCGTTTATAGGCTCGTCAAGGAGGAGCACGTCGGGGTCGCCCACAAGAGCGAGGGCAATGCCCAGTCGCTGCTTCATACCGAGGGAGAAGTTCTTAGCGGTTTTATTGCCTGTATCGGTGAGGTTTACGATTTCCAGAAGCCGTCCGATATAGTCCTTATCCTTTATGCCCATGTAAATGCACTTGGCTCTGAGGTTTTCGTAAGCGGTCATGTTGTACAGCAGCCCCGGGGTTTCGATAAGACAGCCTATTCTGCCTTTGAGGTCGCTCATTTCCTTTCTGCTCTTGCCCTTGAAAAGTACCTCACCCTGTGTGGGCTTTGCAAGGTTGCATATCATTTTGAGGGCAGTGGATTTGCCGGCGCCGTTTCTTCCGATAAAGCCGTAGATATCTCCCTGATTTATGCGCAGGTTGAGATTGCTCACAGCGTTCTTTTTTCCGTAGGTCTTGGTGAGATCACGGGTTTCAAGTATGTATTCCATAGGGTACCATCCTTTCGTTTCATTGACCTCATTATAGCATGTGAGTTTTAATAAATCGCAAAGAAAGGTTTAAGAAAGTTTAAAGATTTATTTTTTTAGTCTGAAGCCGATACCCCATACGGTTTCGATAAATTCCGTTTCGGAAAAGGATTTGAGCTTCTTACGCATATTGCTTATGTGAACGTTTATGGTCTTATCCTCGCCTATGAAGAAATCTTCCCATGCGTAGTCGTAAATCTCCTGCTTAGAGAAAACCTTGTCGGGGTTAAGCATGAGCAGCTCGATGATTTTATACTCATGACGCGTAAGGTCAATCGCATTGTTATTCACTGTAACGGTAAGGCTGCTGCGGTTAAGCTCAAGCCCATTGTGCCTCAGAATTTCCGTTGAAGAGGGAGCGTTTGATGAAAACCTGCGGAGCAGTACGCCTGTGCGGGCGACAAGCTCTTTTATATCAAAGGGTTTTGTAATATAATCATCGGCGCCTGAATTAAGAAGCTCTATTTTTGTGTCAATTTCGTCCTTGGCTGACATTATAATAACAGGTATATCGCGCATCTTTTTTATTTGAGAAAGCACGTTTTCTCCATTCATGCCGGGGAGCATAAGGTCAAGAAAAACCAGTGAGAAATCATAGTTTCTGAAGCAGAGCAGCCCCTCAGTGCCTGAAAAAGCCTGGGTGCAGTTATAATCCGCTTTTGTGAGTGCTTCACAGACGAGGTTGTTTATATCGTTATCGTCTTCAATTATCAGTATTCTTGTGTCATTCATGCAGACTCCCCCTTTTATAAGCATTATAACATAATCGGTTGCTTTTGTAAAGTAATCGATAAAAGCGGAAAGATTTATTTCAGGAAAACACAGAAAATTTTTAAAAAAACTATTGACAAATGGAAAAGTATATGGTAATATATGATTAAAGAATTTAGAATAATTCTAATTCTAAAAAGTGGGTGTTATATATGACAGTGCAGCGTAAGCTGATTCTGAAAATAATAAACGAATCCGAATATCACCTGAATGCTGAGCAGATATATGCGGCGGCGAAGGATGAAATGCCCGGCATCGCGCTGGCGACGGTGTATAATAATCTTAAGTATCTTTCAGACCATCAGCTTATACGCAAAATCGGCGTTGCTGACAGTGCGGATTTCTACGACAAATCCATGAACCCTCATGACCACATAATCTGTGATAAGTGCGGAAAGATTTCCGACATAAATCACGGTGGCATGAAAAGGGCGCTGGAACGTGCAATAGGCAGTAAGATAACGGGATATGAGCTTAATGTGCATTATGTCTGCCCTGAATGTAAATCAGTGAACTAAGCCCGCGGGCTTTAAAAATTCTGACATCAAAGGAGAAAAAACTATGGAACTCAAAGGAACAAAAACAGAAAAGAACTTAATGACTGCTTTCGCAGGCGAATCTCAGGCAAGAAACAAGTATACATACTTCGCTTCCGTTGCACGTAAGGAAGGTTATGAGCAGATTGCCGCTATTTTTGAAGCTACTGCGAACAATGAAAAGGAACACGCAAAAATGTGGTTCAAGGAGCTCGGAGAGCTTGGCACAACCGCGCAGAATCTTGCCGCTGCCGCTGAGGGCGAAAACTACGAATGGACAGATATGTACGACACCTTTGCCAAGGAAGCGGAAGAAGAAGGCTTTACAGCTCTTGCATTCAAGTTCAGGGCAGTAGCAGCTATTGAAAAGTCTCATGAAGAGCGTTACCGCGCACTTCTCAACAATGTTGAAATGCAGAAGGTATTTGAAAAGAGCGAAGAGACTATGTGGGAATGCCGTAACTGCGGTCATCTCGTAATGGGCAAGAAGGCTCCCGGCGTATGTCCCGTATGCGCTCACCCCCAGAGTTTCTTTGAAGTGAGAAAGGAAAATTATTAAGGGTACCCTGTCCGATTCCGATTTTGTTGTTGCATGGAAAAGGGCTGAATAATAAAACGCACACACTGCAGGCACAACTGCGTGTGTGCGTTTTGCTTTGTGCAATGGTAATCTAAGCTAAGCAGAGAATATTATTTCCATTGTAAAATTCGTAGTGTGCAGAGGGTTTGCATGGTCATTTATTCAAATTTTTGACAAAAATTTACCAATAAGCGTTAAAGAAATATTAAAACACTTGACCTGTACTATAAAAATATGATAAAATTGTATAAATAAAATTAAATGAAAGGTATGATTAAATGAATCCAGGACTTCTTATCGGTGGTATCGCCGCAGGTGTTGTTGTTCTTGGCGCAGTTGGTTCCACAGTGGGTGCTTATACACTTTTCAACAAGGTTATTCCCCGTCAGGACGGCGTAAAGGTCAACATGGACGAAATGGCGGATATGCAGAAGTGGGAGGAGTACAAGAAGGGAATTGCTCCACGAAAGGAATATCTCCTTGCTCAGCCTACCGAGCATGTTACAATAAAGACCGATGACGGACTTACTCTTCACGGCGACTTTTTCTATGCTGAAAACAGCAGGAAAATTGCAATTTTATTCCATGGTTATACAAGCTCCGCTATGAGCAGCGCAAGCTTCGCTTCTTATCTTCATAAGCAAGGTATTTCTTGTCTGCTGGTTGATAACCGTGCGCATGGACAGAGCGAGGGTCAGTACATAGGCTTCGGCGTTCTTGACAGATATGACTGTCTTGAGTGGATTGAATATGTAAATGCACGCTTCGGCACAGATACCCAGATACTTCTTTACGGCGTGTCTATGGGCGGTTCTACAGTTCTTATGGCGGCAGGCATGGAGGATTGTCCCGATAATGTAAAGCTGGTTATTGCGGACTGTGCTTTTACCTCTCCCGAGGATGTTTTTACTCATATTCTGAAGCGTGATTACAAAATGGCAAAATTCCCTGTAATGAATATAAACAATATGATATGCCGCAAAAAGGCAGGGTACGGCTTCGGCGACTGCACAACCCTTGACGCTGTGCAGACTGCAAGGTGTCCTATTCTTTTCATTCACGGTAAGGAAGATACGTTCGTCCCCACATGGATGAGCGAAAAGAATTTTGAAGCCTGCAAGACTGAAAAGGCACTTCTCATGGTTGAAAATGCAGGTCATGGTGCAAGTTATTATGAAAATTCCTCGCTTTACGAAAGCAAGACAGGGGAGTTTCTTGATAAATATTTCAAATAAAACAAAGAGGAGAAAATATGAAGGAATTTAACGTAAACGGTGCGGTTGTCCAGTGCTACCCCCTTACGGCGGCTCAGCGTATTCACAACTACACAATCAAGTTTTCCGCGCATCAGGTTCTTAATATCGGTACAGGCTTCTACATTCAGCACGACATTGATTTTGAAATTCTGAAAAAGGCAATAAAGATGTCCTATCAGCGTTTTGATTCCATGCGTCTGAGATTTTTAAAGGACGATGACGACAATGTTTATCAGTACCTTGTTCCCAATGATGATAGAGATATTCCCCTTTTTGATTTTTCAAACTGGAATGAAGATGACGCTCACAAGGAAATGGAAAAGTGGACAATGGTTCCCTTTGAGCGTTACAATTCCCCTATGAATTACATAGCAATGATCAAGCTTCCCGGCGGTTACAACGGTACTTATCTGAAGGTAGACCACATGACTATGGACTCAAGCTCACTTATCGCATTTGATACCGATGTGCTTCAGATTTACTGCCACTTAGCATACGGTACGGAAATGCCCAAGCCCATGATGTCCTATATCAAAGCGCTTGAAAAGGACCTTGAATATGAAGCAGGCTCCGCGGCTTATAAGAAGGATGAAGCCTTCTGGATGGAGCAGATTGAAGCAGACGAGCCTATGTACACCGACTTCAACGGTATGGGCAGACTTATTACCCAGCGCCGTGAGAATAATAATCCCGAACAGAGAAGCGCAGTGGTTGTTTCCAGAAACCCCGAGGCGGCAATTTCTGTTTTCGAGCTTGAAAAAGATCCTTCAGACAGACTCCTTCAGTTCTGCCTTGATAATCAGGTTCCTATGGCAACACTTCTGCTTATGGGTCTTCGTACTGTTCTTTCAAAGTTCAACAACGAGGAAAAGGACGTATCAGTAAAGAGCTGTGTTGCAAGACGCGGTACACTTCTTGAAAAGCGTTCGGGTGGTACACGTATTCATTTCTTCCCTGTAAGAACAAAAATCGAGCCTGAAATTACCTTCTTTGAAGCACTTCATATTATTCAGGGTGAACAGAACAAGCTCTTCCGTCACGCAAACTTTGACCCCATTGATTATACAATGCGCCGCGCTAAGTATCGTAAGCTTGCTCCCGGTTCAAGCTATGAAAGTCTCAGCCTTACATATCAGCCTATGACTATTGCACGTACTCAGAATGATATGCCTGATATCAACTACAAGACAAAGTGGTATACAAACGGCGTTGCAGGTCAGCCCCTGTATCTGACAGTAATGCACCGCGCTGAGGATAACGGTCTTAACTTCTGTTTTGAATACAGAAAGGACGCTGTTACCGAGTATGAAATGGAATATCTTTATTACTATCTGTGCCGTGTCCTTTTCAGAGGAATTGAGGATAAGGACCGCACAGTGGGTGAAATTCTCGCAATGATTTAAGGTTAAATTTTATTTAAATAAAGGAGTAATTATCATGTTTGAAAAGTTAAAGGAACTTATCTGCAACTACGTTGATGTTGACGCAGACAGCATCACACCCGAATCCAGATTTATTGAGGATTTAGGCTTTAATTCCTATGATTTCATGAGCCTTCTCGGTGAGCTTGAACAGGAATTTGATATTACTGTTGACGAGCAGGAGGTTATCGGACTTCACACAGTAGGCGACGCTGTGGAATACATGGAAAAGCTTTCCAAATAATAAGAAAAGGGAGAAAAATATGAACAGAGATACAGTAAAAAGCCTCCGTGACCTTGTTGAAAGAGCCGCTGCTCTTTATGGCAATAAAACTTTCGTTAAGGAAAAGGCAGGAAAGGATATCGTTGAAAAATCCTTCAATGATATGCTGAATGACAGCAAGCGTATCAGCAATTTCCTTCTTTCAGAAAATGACGGAAGAATCCACGCGGCAGTAATAGGCCCTACAAGCTACGCATATCTTATCAGCTATTTCGGAACAGTTTCAGCAGGTAACGTTATTGTTCCTCTTGACGCTCAGCTTCCTTGCCCCGATATCTGCGAGCTTTTACAGCGTGCAGATGTAAGCGTGTTCTTCTATGACAGCAGATATGCGCCTATGCTTCCTGCAATCAAGGCTGCCTGCCCCGCAGTAAAGACTTATGTATGTCTTCAGGCAACAGATGAAGGTGAAAATGTACCTGCTATCCTTGCAAAGTATGAGCCTGCTTCAGCTCTCCCTGAAATCACTCCCGAAAGCCTTGCTTCCATCGTTTATACTTCGGGTACAACAGGCAAGAGCAAGGGTGTTATGCTTTCGCACGGCAACTTTGCTGACAATACTTTTGCGCGTGACAACGAATGCACGACTGAGGATGTAACTCTTACGGTGCTTCCTATTCATCATATTTACTGTTTCACCTGTGATGTCCTTCTTGGACTTCGTTACGGCGCAACCATGTGCGTTAATGATTCCATGATGAGAATTGCCATGAATCTGAAGCTTTTCCGGCCTACTATTATTCTTCTCGTACCTATGATTGCCGAAACTATTCTGAAGCAGATCAAGGCTGCGGCTGCTGCAAAGCCTGAAATTCCCGCGCCTATGATTGCGCAGGCAGTATTCGGCGGCAGACTTAAAGGTATTTACAGCGGCGGTGCATATCTCGCTCCCGAAATTATGGAGGAATATGCAAAGCTTGGTATCCCCATGGCGCAGGGCTACGGTATGACAGAATGCTCCCCTAGAATTTCAAACTCCATTCTCGGTGAAGAGAACTATGGCGACGTTGGTGTTATTGTAAACCGCTGTGAGGTTAAGATTGAGGACGGTGAAATCTGCGTAAACAGCCCCTCTGTAATGCAGGGTTATTACAAGGACCCCGAGGAAACTGCAAAGACTATTATCGACGGCTGGCTTCACACAGGTGACCTTGGTTATGTTGACAGGAACCGTGTATTTATCACAGGCAGAAAGAAGAATCTCATTATCTTAAGCAACGGCGAAAACGTATCTCCCGAAGAGCTTGAAAATAAGTTTGCAGGCAAGGATATGGTAGCTGAAGTGCTTGTATATGCAGAAGAAGGCTTTATCACCGCTGAAATTTTACCTAATCCCGAATATTTCAAGGGCGCTGAAAAGGCTGAGATTGTTGCAAAGCTCAACGAGCTTATCAAGGAAAT
This sequence comes from Ruminiclostridium sp., assembly GCA_017472865.1. Taxonomy (GTDB): domain Bacteria; phylum Bacillota; class Clostridia; order Oscillospirales; family Ruminococcaceae; genus Ruminiclostridium_E. The sequence continues at coordinate 27,311 of JAFUNV010000084.1, forward strand.
CAACACAACCGTTACTTCCTCCAAGACTATAAGAAGATTACGTCTCAGAGACAAGGAATTCGACAAGACCACCTCCAAGAAAATCAGACGTAACCAGTCTGAACAGGGCGAAATCGTTTAATAAAAAATAATATAAAGAACAAAATGAAAGGAATTTAAAACAATGACCTACGAAGAAATCTTTACAAAATCCAAGGAGCTCATAATGAAGAGCGACGTCAGCAAGGTTGACGGACATCTTGCTGTTCAGATTGACATTGAGGGCGAGGGCGAAGGCGCTTTCTACATTGAGCTTAAGGACCGTGAGCTTCATGTTGAGCCTTATGAGTACTACGACAATGACTGCAAGTTCATCATTTCGGGCGAGAACTTTTTAAAGATGGCTGACGGCAAGCTTGACCCCGTTGCTGCTTTCTTTGACGGCAGACTTAAGATTGACGGCAGTATTGACAAGGCGCTTGAGTTCAAGAACATTGTAGACTCCGTAAAGAAGCAGGTAAAGGCAGAGAAAAAGGCAGCCAAGAAGTCAGCTAAGTAAAAAACTCGGCATTTCATTTTTGAATTACACAAAATAAACGGGAAACCTATGGTCTCCCGTTTATTTTTTATGTATTATTCAACACTGACTTCAACTGACGCAGCTTCAGCAGGTACAGCTTCGGCAGCAGGTGAGGGGATTTCCGCAGTGCTGTCGGAGGAGGCTGCTTCGCCGCTTTCGCCTGTCTTATTTTCGGTATCGTCCTCGTCAAGAACACTATCGTATTCTTTAGGCTTATCGTTGGGTTGGCGCAGCATAATAGCCTGCTTGTACAGGTCAGGCTCGTGCTCCATAAGGTATTTCATATCTTTGAGAGGAACCTTGTCGCCGCGGGTTATGCGCTGGGCAATAGTAAGGCATTTACCGAAGGCTTCAAAGCTGTCCTCAACAGCTTCGCCCTGTTCCTTGGCATTTTTAAGCTGTTCTTCCAGAAAGCTCAGCTCGTTCTGACGCTCCTGAAGCTCCTGCTTTCGCTTTTCTTCTTCCTGAGCTTTTTTCTCAGCCTCGCGCGCTGCTTTTTCTTCAGCAGCACGTGCGGCGTCTTCCTTGGCGCGCTGTGACTGTGATTTAAATACAGGCGTAAAAAAAGGTGTATTGTTAATTCCGGAGGTCATGTAAATCACTCCTTTTAATAAGACGGAATATGTCAATGCTCTCTTATTTAATAATAGCGCAAAAGGTGGAACTTGTCAAGATATTAAAATGTATCGGTAAATATTTCGAATTATCACTTGCTTTTTTTTGCTATTTGTTATATACTATTAAGTGTGTTATTTGAACAAAACAGGAAAGGATAAAAAAGAATGAGTAAAAAAATCGGTTTCGACAATGATAAATATTTAAAAATGCAGTCGGAGCATATCAGAAAGCGTATTGAGCAGTTCGGGGATAAGCTGTACCTCGAATTCGGCGGAAAGCTTTTTGACGATTTTCATGCATCACGCGTTCTCCCCGGCTTTAAGCCTGACAGCAAGCTTCAGATGCTTCTTCAGCTTAAGGACGAGGCGGAAATTGTAATGGTAATCAACTCCTCGGACATCGAAAAGAATAAGATGAATGGGAATATCGGCATTACTTATGATGCATACGTTATCCGTCTTTGCAGCGTTTTCTCTCAGATGGGGCTTTATGTAAGCAGTGTGGTGCTTACGCAGTATACTTCTGAGCCTTCTGTTGATGCTTTCAGCGGCAGACTTGAGGCACTTGGGATAAAGGTGTATCATCACTATAATATTAGCGGCTATCCTGCTAACCTTAAGCTTATAATAAGCGACGACGGTTTCGGAAAGAACGATTATATTGAAACAAGCCGAAAACTCGTTGTAGTTACAGCGCCGGGCCCCGGAAGCGGCAAGATGGCTACCTGTCTTTCTCAGCTTTATCATGATTATAAGAGAGGGATTGCGGCAGGTTACGCTAAGTTTGAAACATTTCCTATATGGAATATTCCGCTTCGTCACCCTGTTAATCTTGCTTATGAGGCGGCAACCTCAGACCTTAATGATGTAAATATGATAGACCCATTCCATCTCGACGCTTACGGCGAGACTACTGTAAACTATAACCGCGACGTTGAGGTTTTCCCTGTACTTAATGCAATGTTTGAAAAAATTATCGGCGAATCTCCCTATAAGTCGCCTACGGATATGGGCGTTAACATGGCGGGTAACTGCATAGTTGATGATGAGGCTGTATGTGAAGCGGCAAAGCAGGAGATAGTTCGTCGTTATTATGCGGCTCAGTGCGGTGTGCATATGGGTACAGCCAATGAAGACGAAGTATATAAGCTGGAACTGCTTATGAACCAGGCAGGTGTAACCACAGCGGACAGAAGAGTTGTTGCGGCAGCACTGGAAAAGGAACAGCTCACAGGTGGTCCTGCTGCGGCAATGGAGCTGCCTGACGGAATGATAATAACAGGCAAGACTTCCAATCTTTTAGGTGCTTCTTCTGCGCTTCTTCTTAATGCACTCAAGTATTTCGGTGGAATTGATGATGAGCTTCTGCTTATGTCGCCTGAGGTAATTGAACCTATAACAAATCTGAAGGTTAATCATCTTGGCAACCTCAACCAGAGACTTCATACTGATGAAACGCTTATTGCGCTTGCAATCTGTGCTAATACCAGCGAGAAGGCTAAATGTGCCATGGAGCAGATTACTAAGCTTAAGGGCTGTGAGGTTCATTCAACGGGCATTCTTTCCGCTGTTGATGAAAGAACCTTTAAACGTCTTGGCGTAAATCTCACCTGCGAGCCTAAATTTCAGTAATTGAAAACACGCATCGGATTTAAATCTGATGCGTGTTCTTTTGTATAATAAATCAGCCGACCCTGCAACAGCAGAGTCGGCTTGATAGTTTATGGACTTGGATTAAACCTTGAGTCTGTCGACCTGATCCTTGAGAATCTTGGACTGTCCGCTTAATTCTTCACAGGAAGCGGCAGTTTCTTCAGCTGTCGCAGAGTTCTGCTGAACAACGGTAGAAATCTGGTTAATACCGATGTTAACCTGCTGGATAGCTTCAGCCTGAGAAGCAGCGGCTGTGGAGATTTCGCCGATAAGACGGTCAGTCTGGCCTGAAATATCAATTACTTCCTTCATGATGAGCGCAGTCTTTTCAGCAATTGCGGAGCCGTTTGTAACAGCTTCGATAGTAGCTGTGATAAGGTCGCCTGTATTCTTTGCAGCCTCAGCAGATTTACCTGCAAGGTTACGTACTTCGTCAGCAACTACTGCGAAGCCCTTACCTGCATCGCCTGCACGAGCAGCTTCAACAGCTGCGTTAAGAGCGAGGATATTTGTCTGGAATGCGATATCATCAATAGCCTTGATAATGTTCTGGATTTCGTTGGACTTGGTCTTGATTTCTTCCATAGCTTCAAGCATGTGCTTCATTTCGCCGTTCTGGATGCTTATCTTTTCACGGCTCTGCTCGGAAAGGTCGTTTGCCTTCTGAGCGTTACCGGCAGTCTGCTCAATCTGGTTGGAAATGTTAGCGATTGTGGAAGAAAGCTCGTCAATTGCGGTAGCCTGCTCGGTTGTACCTGCTGCGAGGGTCTGAGAACCGTAGGCAATCTGTGAAGAACCGCTCATAACGTCGTCAGCGGACATATTCATGTTGCTGATAATCTGATTTAAGGTTGTGGAAATCTTGTAGAAGGATTCCTTGATTTCACTGAAGTCGCCGATATACTCAACAGAAGTCTGTCTTGTGAAGTCGCCGTCAGCCATCGCGGAAAGAACAGCGGCAATATCGCCTATGTAAGAATTGAGAGTTCTCTTTGTGAATTCAAGATTCTTTACAAATGTACCGATTTCGTCATTGCTGAAATTGAAAGTGGAATCGGGGAAGTGGAGGTCGCCGCGGCTCATGCTGTCAGCAATTTCAGTAGCTTCCTTGATAGGCTTTTCAACCATCTTATTGAGGAAGAAGATAATTATAACGCCTGCAGCAATTACTGCAACGAGAGCGATTATAATTGAAATGATAATCATGGATGTAGCAAGTGCATCACTTTCGGCAGACGAGAAGCCTGCAAAGAATGCGCCTACAATCTGACCGTTTACGTCATTCATAGGGATGTAGTCTACATAGTGATTCTGACCAAGGATATCAGCCTGTCCGGAATATGCCTGACCACCGTCGATAACCTGCTTCTTTACGTTTTCAGCCATAGTTGTACCGACAGCTCTGCCGCCCTTACCGTCAGAAACAGTTGTCGCAATACGTGTGTTGCCTTCAAAGATTGTAACTTCGGCACCTGTCTGCGTTTTTACCATATCAAGGTAGCCACATTCCTGGAGGCTCATACCTATAATTATGGAGCCGACGGTTTCACCTTCGTATGCAACGGGGCTGCAGTACTGAATTGTAAGTCCTGCGGCTGAGTCCTTGACAATACCCTTGATGGTCTTGCCGCCTGAAACGGAAGCAGCATCAAAATCAGCTACATTGTAGTTATCAGACTTGAAAACAACGGAACCGGTCTTGTCGGTTACGGCGATAAAATCGTAATCTGTTTCCTTGAACTTTGCCCATTCGGAAGTGAGTATGGACTTATCACCTGTGGAAACAGCCATACCTGAAGCGTGTTCAGCTTCAAGGACTTCATAAATTTCCTCTACACGGTCGCACTGCGCCTCAACATCGTGCTGGAGAACGTTTACGCCGGTAGCAGACTGCATGAGCATAAGCTTATCATTATTACCTAATGACTGGAAAATCGTAGTACAGATAATTACCGCACATGTCACAACAAGACATATATCGACAATTATTGTTAGTTTGGTACTTAATTTTTGCATGATTTACCTCCCTGCATTTGCATAATTTTATTAATCATACCATATTTGTATAAGTTTGTCAATTGATATTTAGCCTATATGTGTATTTTGTGAAAATTGAACAAAACATCTGCCATCAATAAAGAGTTATGTCTCAGGCAATATCCGCAGAAGAAAGGAGTTTTACATTCTTTGCGGTGAGAACCTCGACTGCTTTATTATTGTCATCAACACGTACAACAATATCAGCCTGACCTTCTCTCTTGCACATGAGGGAATAGCAGTATTCTACATTGATTCCTGCGTCTTCAAAAGCAGCGATTACCTCGTATAAAGCACCTGAGTAGTCGGGGATTGTAAAGCCGAGTACGCTTGTAACAGTAGCAGTGCAGCCGTTTTCTCTGAGAGTAGCCAGAGTTGCCACAGCATCCTTTACAACTATTCTGATAATTCCGAAATCGGTTGTATCTGCAATTGTGATTGCGCGTATGTCAATTTTGTTATCGTTGAGAATTTCCATGACAGAGGCAAGTCTGCCTGCCTTATTTTCAATAAAAACGGAAATCTGTTCTAACATGATGGTTCCTTCCTTTCCCTGTTACTTGGTGAATTTGTTCTTGATTTTACGGTTATCTATGCAGCGTGTAGCCTTACCCATAGAGCGTGCAAGGGATTTGGGTTCAAGAAGCTTTATTGTAACGCCTACGCCGATAGCTGAATCAATGGCAGATTTGAGCTTTTTCTTGTATGCTTCAACGTCCTTAACGTTATCGCCGAACATATCATCTCTGATTTCAAGCTGAACCTCAAGAGTATCCAGGTTATTGACTCTGTCAACTACGAGGAGATAGTTGGTAGCCTTGTTGTCTACGCTTAAAAGTGCAGATTCAATCTGTGACGGGAATACGTTTACGCCGCGGATAATAAGCATATCATCGGTTCTGCCCTGAGGCTTGAGCATACGAACGAGGGTTCTGCCGCATTCGCACTTGTCATAAACAAGAGTGGCAATATCGCGGGTTCTGTATCTGATAAGCGGGAGAGCTTCCTTTGTGATACAGGTGAATACAAGCTCGCCCTGCTGACCTGCAGGAAGGACTTCAAGAGTATCGGGGTCGATAATTTCAGGAATGAAGTGGTCTTCACAGATATGCATACCGCACTGATATTCACATTCGCAGGAAACAGAGGGACCCATGATTTCGGAAAGACCATAGATATCGTAAGCCTTGATACCAAGACCAGCTTCAATTTCCTTTCTCATTTCCTCGGTCCAGGGTTCTGCGCCGAAAACGCCTGCCTTGAGCTTAAGTTCGTCCTTGGACATGCCTATTTCATGCATAAGCTCGATAAGGCTTATTGCATAAGAAGGAGTCATGCAGACGATAGTCGAACCGAAGTCACGGAACATTTCAAGCTGACGCTGGCTGTTACCTGCGGAAGCAGGGATTGCTGTTGCACCAAGCTTTTCTGCGCCGTAGTGCATACCTAAACCGCCTGTGAAAAGTCCGTAGCCATAGGAAACGTGGACGAAATCGTTCTTGTCACCGCCGCAGGAAGCGAGAGCTCTTGCTGCACATTCAGCCCAGATATCAATATCATTCTGTGTGTAGCCTACAACTGTCTGCTTTCCTGTTGTTCCTGAAGAAGCGTGGATACGTACAACCTCGCTTGTAGGAGTTGCAAACATACCGTAGGGGTAATTGTCACGCAGATCCTGCTTTGTAGTGAAAGGGAGCTTGCTGAGGTCAGCGATAGTCTTTATATCCTCGGGCTTTATACCTGCTGCGTCCATTTTTTCACGATAGGGCTTTACGTTATCGTAAACGCGTCTTATCTGCTGAGAAAGACGGAAAGACTGGAGCGCCTCGAGTTCATGACGGGGAGCGCATTCGATTTCTTTTTTGAAGTAGTTCATTGGTTTTTCCTTTCTGCTTTTATCAGAAGCATTTTATACATTTTCGCCGAGTGCGAAAGCTTTTCTGTTTATTTCCAGAGCCTTGGGAGGAACACATTCCTCAAGTGCCTTCTTCCATGCTTCTGCGGGGAAGTCCATAATTCTTGAAAGCACACCCATGAGGACAACATTTACTGCTCTGGAGGAGCCTGCATCTTCAGCAAGGGCGAGCGCGTCAAGGGCTGTGATATCAACACCCTTTGCCTTGATTTTGTCTATAATATCCGCAGGGTATTCCATAGCACCTGTGATTACGGGCATAGGAGGAGTCTGCTGGGTATTTGTGATAATCTTGCCGCCCTTCTTCAGATACGAAAGCCATCTTGCGGCTTCGAGCTCTTCAAAAGAAATAATAATATCTGCTTCGCCCTTTTCGATAACAGGGGAATAAACCTTTTCACCATATTTAATATATGTAACTACGGAGCCGCCGCGCTGGGACATACCGTGTACTTCGGAAACCTTTACGTCAAAACCCTGTGAAAGAAGGGTATTACCTAAAATTCTGCTGGCGAGGAGAGTTCCCTGACCACCTACGCCTACAAGCATAATTGATTTTGTAGCCATTAATCTTACCTCCCTTATTCTTCGATTGCATCAAACCTGCACATCTGTGAGCAGAGACCACAGCCTACGCAGAGAGTGTTGTCAATCTTTGCCTTGCCCTCAGCCATGGAAATAGCGGGGCAGCCGATTTTCATGCATGCCTTGCAGGACTTGCACTTTTCGGTATTGATTTTGAGAGGCGGATTGTGCTTTACTGTTTTAAGAAGAGCACAGGGCTTTCTTGTGATGATTACGCTGGGCTCCTTTGCGTCAAGCTCGGTCTTGATAACCTTTTCAAGCTCAGCTAAATTACCGGGGTCAACAACAGTCACACGGTTGATGCCTACTGCCTTTACAACAGCTTCAAGGTCAACTGCGCTTGCGGGGTCTCCGTGGATATTCTTGCCGTTTGCGGGGTTGTTCTGGTGACCTGTCATGCCTGTAATAGAGTTGTCAAGCACGATAACTGTGGAGTTGCTTGCGTTGTATGCGATACTGATAAGACCTGTGATACCCGAGTGGATAAAGGTGGAGTCACCGATAACGGCAACGGACTTGTTTTCGTATTCGCCCTTGCGAGCTTTGTTGAAGCCGTGAAGACCGCTTATTGAAGCACCCATACATACAGTGGTATCCATAGCGTTGAGAGGAGCTGCGGCACCGAGTGTATAGCAGCCGATATCACCGCTTACCATAACGCCCAGCTTCTTTAATGTATAGAACACACCTCTGTGAGGACAGCCTGCGCACATTACAGGGGGTCTTACGGGTACATTTTCATCAAACTCTACATATTCAGCCTTTTCGCCGAGGATTTTATCACGGAGGTAGGACTGGGAATACTCGCCGAGAAGGGTAAATTCAGCCTTTCCGAGAGGATTGAGACCGATTTTGCGGCAGTGGGTTTCGATTACGTCGTCAAGCTCCTCAACAACATAGAGCTTTTCAACCTTGGAAGCGAAATCCTTGATGAGTTCAACAGGCAGGGGATTAATCATACCGAGCTTCAGGTAGCTTGCGTTTTCGCCGAGAGCTTCCTTTGCGTACTGATATGCAATACCTGCGGTGATGATACCGATTTTTGTGCTGTTCATCTCTACTGTATTGAGAGGAGAGGTCTCAGCATAAGCTGTGAGCTTTCTTGTACGTTCTTCAACGATAACGTGCTTAGGAATAGCGTTACCGGGGGTCATTACGTACTTGCGGATATCGCGTGCGTATTCGGGGAGAGCCTTTTCAATTCTTTCTTCCTCTGCAACAGCGCTCTGGGAGTGAGAAACACGGGTAGAGAGGCGGAGAATTACGGGAGTATCGAACTGCTCGCTTATTTCAAAGGCAAGCTTTGTATAATCCTTACATTCTGCACTGTCCGAGGGTTCAAGCATGGGAACCTTTGCTGAAACGGCGTAATGACGGGAATCCTGCTCATTCTGAGAGGAATGCATGCCCTGGTCGTCTGCAACCGCGATAACGAGACCGCCGTTTACGCCTGTGTAGGACGCAGTGAAAAGCGGGTC
>JAFUNV010000085.1 GCA_017472865.1 Ruminiclostridium sp.
AAAAGTGTAAGGCGGAGGGATGTACAAAGCATGAATTTTTAGTACGTGCAGCACAGATACAGGGTATTTATGTACCTTCTCTTTATGATATCAGCTATAATGATGACGGTACAGTGAAAGCGATAACTCCCCTTGAAGGTGCGCCTGAAAAAGTAACAAAGCGCATAGTAAAGGACTTTGACAAGACTTACTATCCCGATAACTTTGTAGTGCCTTTTTCCGCTATTGTTCATGACCGCGCTGTTGTGGAGGTTCTTCGCGGCTGTATCAGAGGCTGCCGCTTCTGTCAGGCGGGATATCTTTACCGTCCTTTCAGAGAAAAGAGCATTGATACTATTGAAAAGGAAACAATCTCCCTTTGCGAAAGCACAGGCTATGACGAGGTTTCTCTTTCTTCGCTCAGTACCAGCGATTACAGCGAGATAGAACAGCTTCTTGAACGACTTACGGATTACACCGACAAGGAAAGCATAAATCTTGCTCTCCCGTCTATGCGTATTGACCGTTTCAGTGACGAACTGCTTCAGAAAATCAAGAGCGTAAGAAAAAGCGGTCTTACCTTTGCGCCAGAAGCAGGCACACAGCGGCTCCGTGACGTAATCAATAAGAATATTACCGAAGAAAACGTGCTTGAAAGCTGTCGTATTGCCTTCGAGGGAGGATACACAGCCGTGAAGCTTTATTTCATGCTTGGTCTGCCCACCGAAACCATGGAGGATATGGACGGAATCAAGGATTTATGTGACAAGATTATAGATTTGTGGTACACTATTCCCAATCGACCCAAGGGCAGGGGAGTACAGATTTCCGTTTCGCTTTCAACATTTATTCCTAAGCCCTTTACACCCTTTGAGTTTGAGCCACAGCCGATAGAAGCTGAAATAGACAAGCGTCAGAAGTATCTCCTTGAAATAATCAACTCCAAAAAGGTTAATATAAGCTGGTCGCGTTATAATTTCACAATCCTGGAGGCTGTTCTTGCAAGAGGTGACAGAAGGCTTTGCGATGTTATCTACAAGGCATGGCAGAAGGGCTGCAAGCTGGACGGCTGGAACGAATATTACCGCTATGATTTATGGAAGGAAGCCTTTGCTGAGTGTGGCATTGACGTCTCTTTCTATGCGAACCGCAAGCGTGAATATGATGAAATCATGCCCTGGAGCCACATGGATGTGCTTGTGTCCCGTGATTTCCTTATCAGAGAGAACAAAAAGGCACACGAGGCTGTGCCTACACCCAACTGCCGCGAGAAATGCGCAGGCTGTGGTGTAAATACCTGTATAGGAGGTAAGTGCTTTGAATAACGTAAGAATTTTCTTTTCTAAGACAGGACGTGCAATTTATATCTCCCATCTTGACCTTTACCGCGTTTTTCAGCGTGCTGTAAAGCGCTGCAAACTCCCCGTATGGGAGACTCAGGGCTTTAATCCGCATATCTATATAACCTTTGCGCTTCCTCTTTCGCTGGGAACTCACGGTATCTGCGAGAGCCTTGACACAAAGCTTACCGAGGATATTTCCTTTGAGGAAATCTGTGAGCGTTTAAATTCTGCACTCCCGAAGGATATACGTGTGCTGAGTGCGGCTGAGCCCGTCTATAAAAACACGGATATTGAAAAATCCGAGTATGAAATAAAGATTGCTGCCGACTGGGACAAGCTTACCGAGTTTTTTGCTCAGGAAAAAATCATCACCGAAAAGAAAACAAAGAAGGGCATTTCTGAAATTGACCTGAAGCCTGCGGTAGAGATTACAGAGATGGCGGACGGATTTATAAGAATGAGACTTCCCTCGGGCACTGAGACCAATATCAATGCAAATCTGGTTTTTGAGGCCTTTGAGAAGCAATATGGTGTTGAAATTGACTCATTGGACATAAAAAGAACTGCCGTATACTGTAAAAATGGCGAAATTTTCAGATAAATCTCAAAAAAGTATTGCATTTTGAAACGAAAAGTGTTATAATATAAAAGCATTTGTAACCGCTGCAGACGCAGTGAGAGTTAATGCAGGGCTATTGCCCTTACATTAAATAGGTGTTCCGCTGTGCGTAAGGCATAAGGTTTTGCCTTCTTTTCGTTTTTTGAGTGAACGGATTGCAATAAGTGACGCAGAATGAATGCCGAGATTACAGGAGGATAATAAAATGGACGCACTCAAGATTATTGCACAGGACAGCATGAAGGCTGACGCACCCAAGTTCAACGTAGGTGACGTAGTAAAGGTACACGTAAAGATTACTGAAGGTGACAAGTCCCGTATTCAGATTTTCGAGGGTACAGTTATCGCTAAGAAGCACGGCGGTATCAACGAAACATTTACAGTAAGACGTGTAGCTCACGGCTGCGGTATTGAGAGAGTATTCCCTCTCCATTCGCCTTCCGTTGACAAGGTTGAAATTGTCAGAGAAGGCGTTGTACGCAGAGCTAAGCTCTACTATCTCAGAGACAGAGTTGGTAAGGCTGCTAAGGTTAAGGCTAAGTACAACTAATGCCTTGATACCCCTGTAAAAATAGACGATTGTTGTAATAACGGGCGGGATGTCCGTTATTACTCCAATTTGGCTATTTTTTCTTCATTTATGGAAGATTTTACTTGAAAGGAAAAGCGGATGGAAGAAAAAGAGAACAACGTATTTGAAGAAACCTCTTCCGTTAATTCAGCAGAGGCTTTCAAGGATAAAAACGATAAGAAAAGACGTGCCGCTTCAGAGGTTCTTGACTGGTTTGATACCGTTATAACCTCAATTGTGGCTATTATAGTTATATTTGCGCTGATTACCCGTCTTTCCACCGTAGACGGAGGCTCTATGAAGCCTACGCTTCAGGATATGGAAAGACTGCTCATTACCGATTTCGCCTACACTCCCGAGAGAAACGATATTGTCGTTGTCTGGACGGAAGGATTGTTCAATGAAAGAAATAATGAGTGGGGTAAGGCAATAGTAAAGCGTGTTATAGGCGTTCCGGGCGACACGATAAGCCTCGATATTACCGCAGGCGCAGTTTACCGCAATGGTGAAAAGCTGCCCCAGGAGATAAAGGGCGGAATCCTTTACGAGGATGGTCACCCTATCAACGATTACACAACTGTAAGCTGGGATATGCCCGATGAAATTACAGTGCCTGAGGGCTATGTCTTTGTTATGGGCGATAACCGCAACGATTCTATTGACAGCCGCGATTCAAGGGTCGGTCTTGTAAACGTGAATAATATCATAGGAAAGGCATACCTGAGGGTTGCTCCTTTTGATAGTTTCGGAGGACTTTATTAATGGCATACGAAGGAGATATTCAGTGGTTCCCGGGTCACATGACCAAGACGCGGAGAATGATTGAGGAAAACCTGAAGCTGGTTGACGCTGTTGTTGAAATAGTTGACAGCCGTATTCCCGAGGCCAGCCGCAACCCGCTTTTAACAGAGCTGGTAGGCAGTAAGCCCCGCATTATCATGCTCAATAAGTGTGATTATTCGGACGACGCGGTTACGAAAAAATGGCGTGAATATTATGAAAAACAAGGTTATTCCGTGCTTGTCTGCGATTGCCGCAGCGGCAAGGGTATTAACCGTTTTATTCCTGTTTTAAAGCAGAAGCTTGCCGACCTGCTTGAAAGAAGAAGGGCTAAAGGCATGATAGGAAAGGCGCTGCGCGTTATGGTAGTAGGTATCCCGAATGTGGGAAAATCTTCTTTCATAAACCGCATGGCTAATTCAAAAAAGGTAAAGGTTGAGGACAGACCGGGTGTTACAAGAGGAAAGCAGTGGGTTTCCATTGATAAGGAAGTTGAGCTGCTGGATATGCCGGGTATCCTCTGGCCTAAGTTTGACGATAAGGAAACAGCCGTAAAGCTTGCCTTTACAGGCGCTATCAAGGACGATGTAATGGACGTTGAATCCCTTGCTGAAGAGTTGGGGGCATACCTGAAAGAGCATTATCCCGAGCGCCTTAAGGAGCGTTACAAGCTGGACAGCCTTGACGGATATATTACGGAGCTTATTGCCAGAAAAAGAGGCATGATGATTTCAGGCGGCGAGCCTGATACAGAGCGTGCGGCAATAACGCTTTTAGATGAATACAGAGGCGGTAAAATTGGAAAAATTACTCTCGAACAGCCTGTTGAATGAGCGCTTCGCTTTTGATAAAGAAATGCGTTCTGCGCACGGCATAATCTGCGGAATAGACGAAGCGGGCAGGGGACCTCTTGCAGGCGATGTCTATGCGGCGGCGGTAATTCTCAGAGACGATACCTTTATAGAGGGTCTGGACGACAGTAAAAAGCTTTCGGAAAAAAAGAGAGAAAAGCTCTTCGACGAGATTATCGAAAAGGCTGACGCTTACTGTATAGCTACCGCTACGGCGGCGGAAATTGACGAGTATAATATTCTGGGAGCTACCTTCCTTGCTATGAAGAGAGCCTGCAACGGACTTGGAATAAAGGCAGAGTATGCACTTATAGACGGTAACAGGACCCCTGAACTGGATATTCCATGCGAGGCGGTGGTGAAGGGTGACAGCAAATCCGCAAGTATCGCGGCGGCTTCAATCCTTGCCAAGGTTGCCCGTGACAGGTACATGAAGGAGCTTGACGAAAAATATCCTGAATATCAGTTCTGCAAGCATAAGGGTTACGGCACAAAGCTGCATTACGAAATGCTTTCGCAGTTCGGAATGTGCCCCGAGCACAGACGCTCATTCTTCAAAAAACACAAAATATGAACAAAAAGCATATAAGAGGCAGATTCGGCGAGGATTACACGGCGGATTACCTTATACGCAAAGGTATGCGGATAATTTCCCGTAATTTCAGGCGCAGAGGCGGTGAGCTGGACATAGTTGCTATGGACGGTGACGAGCTGGTCGTTGTGGAAGTAAAGACCCGCAAATTCGGTGGTCTTACTGAGGGGATTGAGGCAATTACCTATAATAAAAAGAAAAGCATCATTCTTACAGCTGCTAAGTTTCTCAGTGAGAATGAAATAAAGTACAGCGGAATGCGGTTCGATGTGGCGGATATCACGGTGACCACAGATGAGATACCTGCGGTGCTGGATTTCAGCTATTACGAGGACGCATTCACTGCCGACGGCTTTGATAAGATTACAGCTATGCTGTAAAATAGAACATTTTTCCTCAAAGGAAAGGAACGGTCACATTATGAATTACAGAAGTACCAGAAACAATTCTGTCAGCGTTTCAAGCGCAAAGGCTATTGCTCAGGGTCTTTCGGACGAGGGTGGACTTTTCGTCCCCGAAAATCTCCCGAAGCTCAGCAAGGAGGATATTCTCGCACTCTGCGACAAGTCTTATCCCGAGCGCGCTTTTGAAATTTTCAAGCTTTTCCTGACAGACTTTACAGATGATGAAATCACACACTGTGTCAACGGTGCATACGGCAGCAGCTTCGATACCGAAAATGTTTCCGAGCTTTCGCACCTGCTCACAGGTACATATATTCTTGAACTCTGGCACGGTCCTACCTGCGCCTTCAAGGATATGGCACTCCAGATTTTACCCTACCTTCTCACAACTTCCGCAAAGAAGACAATTGACGGTAAGGAAATCGCTATCCTCGTTGCTACCTCTGGTGATACAGGCAAGGCTGCTCTTGAGGGCTTCAAGGACGTTGACGGCACAAGCATTACTGTTTTCTATCCCGAAGACGGCGTAAGCGATATGCAGAAGCGTCAGATGACAACCCAGGAAGGCAACAATGTCCATGTGTGCGCTGTAAAGGGCAACTTTGATGACTGCCAAAACGGCGTAAAGGCTATCTTTACCGATGCAGGTCTCAAGGCTGAGCTGGACAAGATGAATGTTGTGTTCTCCAGTGCAAACTCCATCAACTGGGGCAGACTTTCTCCTCAGATTGTTTATTACATTTCCGCTTATGCGAGCCTTATCAAGAACGGCGAAATCGAATACGGTGAAAAGGTAAATATCGTTGTTCCCACAGGTAACTTCGGCAATATCCTTGCGGCTTATTATGCTAAGCAGATGGGTATTCCCGTAAACAAGCTTATCTGTGCTTCCAACGCTAACAATGTTCTGACTGACTTCATCAACACGGGCGTTTACGACAGAAACAGAAAGTTCTATACAACTGTTTCTCCTTCTATGGATATCCTCATTTCCAGCAACCTTGAACGTCTCTTATATCATCTCACAGACGGCAGTGACGCAACTATTGCGGACTGGTTCGGAAAGCTTTCCAAGGAAGGCAAGTACAGCGTAACTCCTGAAGTTCTTGAAAAAATCAAGGCTGACTTCTATGCGGGCTGCTGTGATGATACACAGACAAAGGCTGCTATCAAGGAAGTATTTGATTCTTATTCGTACCTTATGGATACCCACACAGCCGTTGCTTACAAGGTATATCAGGATTACAAGGCTGAAACGGGCGACGAAACCAAGACAATCATCGCTTCCACAGCTAACCCCTACAAGTTCGGCGCTGCGGTTTATGACGCTCTCGGCGGACAGACGGAGGGTGTTGACGAATTTACAATTATTGAAAACCTCGAAAAGCTTACAGGTACAACTATCCCTGCTCCTCTTGCAGCAACAAAGGGTAAGGCTGTAAGATTCAGCGGTTCTGTTGAAAAGCAGGAAATGCCCGCTGTTGTGCTTGATTTTCTTAAAAAATAATGAGTGTATTTGCAATCGGTGACCTTCACCTTTCTCTGGGTTGCGACAAGCCCATGGACATTTTCAAAGGCTGGGACGGCTACGTTGATCGTCTTACGGAAAACTGGAACAGAGTTGTTTCTGATAATGATACGGTGGTTATTCCCGGGGATATCTCCTGGGCTATGACTCTTGAAAATACTGTCAAGGATTTTGCCTTTATCAACAATACTCTTAATGGTGATAAAATCATTCTGAAGGGTAATCATGACTACTGGTGGAATACCGCTTCAAAGATGAATAAATTTCTTGAGGCGCAGGGCTTTGACCGTATCAGAATCCTGAATAACAATGCATACCTTGTTGAAGGAATAAGCATTGTGGGCACGAGGGGCTGGATAAATGACGACGGTTCCGAATGCGACGCAAAGGTGCTGAACCGCGAGGCAGGACGTTTCAGAATGTCGGTGAGCGAGGGTGTTAAGCTTGGCGGCGAGCTGATTGCTTTTATCCACTATCCGCCGATTTACAACGGCGAAAAAAATGAATATATTTTATCGGTTATCCGCGAATACGGTATAAAGCGGTGCTATTACGGGCATATTCACGGCCCGGGTCACAGATATGCCTTTCAGGGCGAATACGAGGGCACGGTGTATAAAATGATTTCCGCTGATTATCTCGGATTCATGCCTATTATGATAAATTGATAAAATTTTTCAAAAAACACTGGTAATTATTTTAATTTTATGTTATAATCTTTACGACTCAAAAAACGGAGGACAAAAAAATGGAAATTATTTCTAACAACAAGACAGGCGCAAATACTGTCGAAGCTGAAATCAAGGTTAACGCTGAAGAATTTGAAGCTGCTGTACAGGCTGCTTTCTTAAGAAAGAGAAAGAACATCACTCTTCCCGGCTTCAGAAAAGGCAAGGCTACAAGAAAGATGATTGAAGCGCAGTACGGCGAAGGCTTCTTCTATGAAGACGCAGTAAACGGTATCTATCAGAAGACTGTTGCTGATGCTATTGACGAATTAAAGCTTGAGGTTGTTGACGTTCCCGAAACTGAGGTTACCTCCGTTTCCAAGGAAGACGGCGTAAGCTTCAAGGTTACATTTACAGTTAAGCCTGAAATTAAAATTGATGGCTACAAGGGATTAAAGGTTGAAAAGACTGTCAAGACTATTACTGACGTTGATGTTGATAAGCAAGTTGAACGTGTAAGAAACAACAACGCAAGAATTATCGACGTAACTGACAGAGCTGTTCAGACAGGTGATACAGTAGTATTTGATTTCGAAGGTTTCTGCGAAGGCGAAGCTTTTGAAGGCGGCAAGGCAGAAAGATTCAGCCTTGAAATCGGCAGCGGCAGATTTATCCCCGGCTTCGAGGATCAGATCGTTGGCAAGAATATTGACGAAGAATTTGACGTTAACGTTACATTCCCTGAAAACTACAATGCTGAAAACCTTGCAGGCAAGCCCGCAGTATTCAAGTGCAAGCTTTACGAAATCAAGGGCAAGGAACTTGCTGAGCTTGACGACGAATTTGCAAAGGATGTAAGCGAATTCGATACACTCGCTGAATACAAGGCAGACATCAAGGCAAAGCTTGAAGAAACAGCAGCAAACCACGCTGATACAATGCTTGACAACACAGTTTCCGAAAAGCTTGCTGAATTAGTTGAAGCTGAAATTCCCGAAGCTATGTACGAGCACAGAATTGCAGATATGCTCCGTGAATGGGAATACAGAAACAGATACGCAGGTATCACATTACAGGATTACCTCAAGTACACAGGTCTCACAATCGACCAGTTCAAGGAGAACTTCAGAGCTCCCGCTGAAATTCAGGTTAAGCTCAGACTTGCACTTGAAAAGATTGCAGAGCTTGAAAATATCGAAATTACTGATGCAGCTCTTGAAGAACAGTATCAGAAGCTTGCTGATGAGCACAAGATGGATCTTGAAAGAGTCAAGACTATTATCCCTGCTGACAGCTTAAAGGCTGACATTGCTTCCGAAAAGGCTTTCGAGCTTGTTAAGGAAAACGCTGAAATCACAGTGGTTGAGCCCAAGGCTGAATAATTTCCGGAATTATATTCAGAGCTTCTGAAGTGAAGCTCTGAATATTTGTATTTAGGAAAAGGTCGAGAAACAGGGATTAATCCGAAATAATGAAAGGAAAGACAGAATTATGAATTTTATGAGCTTGGTACCGACAGTTATTGAACAGACAGGCAGGGGAGAGCGCGCCTACGATATCTATTCACGCCTTCTCAACGACAGAATCGTTATGCTTAATGACGAGGTTAATTCTGTTACCGCAGGTCTTGTTGTGGCACAGCTTCTTTTCCTTGAGGGTCAGGACCCCGAAAAGGATATATCTCTTTATATCAACAGCCCCGGCGGTTCTATTTCCGACGGTATGGCAATTTATGACACCATGAACTATATCAAGTGCGACGTTTCCACTATCTGTATGGGTATGGCAGCTTCCATGGGTTCTTTCCTGCTTGCTGCAGGCGCAAAGGGTAAGCGTCTCGCACTCCCCAACAGTGAAATCATGATTCACCAGCCCTTAGGCGGTACAGGCAGAGCACAGGCCTCCGATATTGAAATTCATGCAAATCACATTATCCGAATCAAAAAGAAGATGAACACGCTTCTTTCCGAAATGACAGGTCAGCCTCTGGAGGTTATCGAAAAGGATACCGACCGTGATAACTTCATGACCCCTCAGCAGGCGCTTGAGTACGGTCTTATTGACAAAATTATCGAAAAGAGATAACGGAAAGGAAATTAAAACTTATGTTAAGATGCAGTTTCTGCGGAAAACCTGATGATAAGGTTGCCCGCATGCTCTATTCCAACAATGCCGCTATCTGTAACGAGTGCGTGCTTGCTTCATACAGAATGCTGCTTGAAGAGGGCGATGTGGATATGCCCCAGCCTAAACGTCAGCAGCCCAAACTTGAAGCAGAACCGCACGAGGAATTTGTTACTTCCGCAGGCGGTGCTGTTGTAAAGCCTGCTGATATAAAGGCGGTTCTTGACCAGTATATTATTGGTCAGGAAGAGGCGAAGAAAACCCTCTGCGTTTCGGTTTATAACCACTACAAGAGAACAGTCGCCAATGATGATAAGAAAACTCCTGTTGAGCTTCAGAAGAGTAATGTTCTGCTTCTTGGTCCTACCGGTGTAGGTAAGACTATGCTTGCACAGACACTTGCAAAGGTTCTCCACGTTCCTTTTGCAATCGCTGATGCCACCACCTTAACTCAGGCAGGTTATGTAGGCGAAGACGTTGAAAATGTACTTCTGCGCCTTATTCAGGCTGCTGATTACGATATCGAAGCCGCAGAACACGGAATCATATATATTGATGAAATCGACAAGATTTCCCGTCGTTCCGAAAATACCTCCATCACCCGCGATGTAAGCGGCGAGGGCGTACAGCAGGCGTTGCTTAAAATCGTTGAAGGCACAGTTTCAAATGTTCCTCCTCAGGGCGGCAGAAAGCACCCTAATCAGGAGTTTATCCAGATTAACACCAAGAATATTCTTTTTATCTGCGGCGGTGCATTTGACGG
>JAFUNV010000086.1 GCA_017472865.1 Ruminiclostridium sp.
CGCAGACTTGATATAATCAAAATTAGGAGTAGAAGAACCTTTTAAAAGAGGTGTGCCGACAGTGATGATAAAAGCGTCAAACTTTTCGTCGGTAGGGAACTTTTCAACACAGTTGAATCTGTTACCGCTGTACTTTTCAATAAGGGTATCAAGACCGGGCTCGAAAAAATGAGCCTTCTTATGACTGAGAGCTTCCTTGATTTTTTCGTTGATTTCAACACCGTATACATCAATTCCGCAGTCAGCTGCCGCAATAGCAAGTGTAAGACCTACATAACCAAGACCAATAATACCAATTCTCATGATTTTTTCACCTTTTCCTTTTATTATTATAATTATAAATTATAGTCTTCCATTATTTCATCAATTCTGTCCATAACAATATTCCAGTTGTAATTGTCACGGATATACCTGATGCCGTTTTCACTCATCTGATTATACAATTCCTCATTGCCAAGCAAATAATTCATGCACATTTCAAACTGGAAATAATCTTCAAAGTATAAACCTGCATTGCTGCGTACACAGTGTCCGCGGTTAACATCACACTCTGCATTTGCTATTACAGGTGTACCGACCGAAAGCGACTCAAGAAGTGACATACATAAGCTTTCGTAATGGCTGGGCATTATGAGAAGACGTGCACCTGCAAGTCCGTCGAACTTTTCCTGGTCGGAAATGAAGCCTATATATTTGATATCGGGATGCTCAATAACAGGAATTATCTGCTTTCCAACAAATCCAAGCTTGAGGTCGCTGGGATAGCGGCGTTTATACTCAGCAAAATATTTCATAAGCCTGTCACAGCCCTTTGCGGAGTCTATTCTTCCTACATAAAGAACGTAATTGTCTATATCAAACTTCTTCTTAAACTCCTCAGGATAAACCTTTTCGGGCTTATCTACGCCTTCACCGACAACCTTGTAGCGTATATGCTTGTTGTGGAACAGCTTGTGAACAAAGTCAGCCTCTTCCTGTGAATTGAACAGATAATCCTTAGGAGCGTGGAATACTTCCTGAAAGAAATCGTAGTAAATGTATCTTTCGTCGTGAGCAGTAGGTATAAACATTGATTTTTCACCTACAAGCGGAAGTCCCTTTATTACAGGATAAAAAAGATAAGTTACAAAAAGAAAAGCGTGGGTTTCAGGACTGACTTCTTTTATATACTCCAGCATATCGGGACATATCAACCCTTGCGCTATCAGCCACTGCTCCTTCAGTTCCTCGGGAATTTTTCTGCCCTCATCTATACAGCGGCTTATTTTTGCATTCTGCTCGCCATAGTAAGAAGCATTTCTGGTACATACAGAGGAAAAGCGGATTACATCAACACCGTTTACAACCGACCTTCCCGGCTTATAATACTCAGCCCATGTGGTATACTCTAAAGCTGTAGAAGTAATAACCTCAACATTATATTTACCGAGCAGACGTTCTGCGATACGTCTTGCGTGCTGCTCAGCGCCGCCGTTTATCTCTGTTCCGTAACGCTGAACAACTACTCTTATTGTTTTTTTCATTAACTGCCCTGCTTTCATTGAAAACTTAGTGCTTGCCGTCTGATAAAAAATCCTTTACGAAGTTCACAAATTTTTTCGATACATTTTCATATTTGAAATCATCTAATCGTCTGCGCTGCTGTGAAACTACCTCGGAACGGAATTCTTCATCATTCATAAGTCTGTCCATAAGCTCGCTGACCAGCACAGGGTCCTTTTCGTCCACAAGCAGACCGCAGTTACCCATAGTGTAAGGGATAGCCGCACACTTGTACGCGATTATGGGTAAATTAAAGTGCATTGCCTCCAGAAGCGGAACGCAAAGTCCTTCATATTCGCTCATGCAAAGGAAAATATGCGCTGTTTTATATATTGCAATTATCGACTCAAAGCTTATTCCATCAGTAAAAACTACATTTTTTACCTGTGCAGCATCTGTGTATGCCTTCAAAGCATTATAATACTGAGGACGTATACACTTGCCTGCAAGTATAAGCCTTGAACGCTCATTGACATTCTTCTGGTAATGAGCAAAACACCTTATTATATCTTCAAATTTCTTGTTGGGAACAACTCTTCCGATAAAAACAACATTTGTCAGCCCGTCATCATATTCGGCGACAGTTCCTTTATCAGGCTCTCTGTTATAATCCTCAAAGGGAATTACACAAGGGATTACCGTTATATTCTTTTCGTCATAGCCCATACCTATAAGACACTGCTTGTTAAAATCGCTGTCAGCTATACAGGTATCGAATTTATCATGAAGAAATTTTGTTTCAATATAGCCGTTTTCAAGATTCTGAATGCATTCAGTGTGAAATACATTATAAAAAGACGGCGGTGTTATGTTGTGATAGACGCAGATTTTACGGCACTTATAGGACGCCACCTTGTAATTCAGCTTTGTTCCTGTGGATAAATGATATATTATCACATCATCAGCCTCAGGCTTAAAGCTGTCGTCATACTGGCACACATCTTCTGAAGCAAGGCGGTTGTCCAGATAATCTGCATATATCATTGTATCAAAGCCGCTTTCCTTTAAAGCCCTCATTTTGGCCAAAGCATCATTTCCTATTGCATCGCCGTAAGCTAACGCAGGCAGCAACTGATAAATCTTCATATTTATAAAATCCTTTTTATTATGATTCCATTAAATTCCAGACAAATTCAATCCACTTCGCAGCTATGACGCCATACTCAAAATCCTTGAGGCGGGTATTCTGGCTGTTTATAAGTTCCTTTCTCAAAACAGCGTTGCTGACCACTTCGTCAATCACTGCCGCTACGTAAGCGGGATTTTTGTCGTCAATCACTATGCCTGAGCCGCCCATTGTTTCGGGAACAGCAGTTGAAGCATAAGCAATAATGGGCGTCTGCATGAACATAGCTTCAACAAGTGGAACACAGAAGCCCTCATGCTCGCTCATACATAAAAATACATCTGCAATTTTGTAAAATGCAAGAATCTGTCTGAAGCTTACATGACCGGGGAATACAACATCTTTAACATCAAGCGCTTTTATATAATCCTTTAAAGATTTCATATAAGAGCTTGCAGAGTCATCACGACCTACAAAAATAAGTCTTGAATCAGCGTTTACATGCTTTTTGTAATGAGCAAACTGACGGATAATATCCTCCTGCTTCTTGTTAGGCGCAATTCTGCCTACAAAAAGGATATTTGTCTTTCCATCCATAAACTGAGAAACATAATTGAAATCAGGCTTCTGTCTGTAATCATTGAACGGTACGACAATAGGAATAACATCGATTTTTTCGGCAGGAACTCCGTATTCAATCAAATCACTTTTATTATACTCACTGTCAGCAATTATTCTTTCAAAGCAACCGCTTATCCGCCTTACCTGTTCGAGACCCTTACGGCATGAATTGGCACTTCCGGGAGCAAATCCGTCAAAAAATTCAGGAGGAGTAATATTATGATAAATCATAAATTTCCTGTTAGGGGAATTGTATACATACTCGTTTATCTGAGCAAAACTGCACATGTGCAGTATAAGTATATCATCGGCCTTGAATTCAGGTACATCATCTCCGACAACTCTTATATTATCCACATGTATCCTTGAATCGCATTTTGAAGCTACTATTTCAGTTTCATATCCCATTCTGAGGATAATATCATTGATAGTACGCAATGTATTTCCTATAGCGTCACCGAAAGTAAGACTATTGTGAACTTGAACTATTCTCATTTTCTCACCATTTCAGCAGATAATTTTTCTAATTTTGCTTTAAGAAGCTCTATTTCAACATTATTCTTCTCAATTACTGCAGCGTTGATTTCCTGGCGCTTTGTCAGCTCCTCAACCTGGCTTTTCAGTAATCTGTTCTCTTCGGAAAGAAGTGACACGGTTTCGGAAACTTCATTGAATAAAGGCATTGCCTTCTTATTGTACCAAATCTGTATGTCAATGAGTTCCTTCTGCTTAGCAGTACTGCTGTTGATAAACTTTCTTATGCAATTGAGCGCTCTTACTGTATGTGTATTGAATGCGTTCTGTTCGGTTACAATCGGCTCTACATAAAATCTGGTCATCTTGCGGATTACCTTCTTCACAAATATAACCAGACCGCCTATAACCTTTTTTCCTGTCTTTATTTCTCTGTTTGATGCTATTGAAAAATTGGAATTAAGGTAAGAAAGCTCATTAACGAAGGATTTTTCATTAAAATCTGAACCACTAGCGGTTGAACCGCCTGCAAAAACATCCTCAAAACTTAAAATATCACTCTTCAGATTCTTACGTTCAATCTCAGCCTTTATGTCAGCCATAATGCGCTGAACATTAATATTTGTATTCTCCATATTACACCTCTGAAATTTATTTATGAAACTTTTTACTCTTACATAAACATATAAATGTATTATACCATTTATTGACAATTATGTCAATACCTCAGCATATCTGCGCAAATTTCACCTTGTCTGCAAGGTATACAATACAGAGGTATTATCTCCTTTAAAATATATTTAATTCTTTATATTTTATGAAAAATACGGCACCGCTGTCTGCGGTGCCGTATGAATTATAAACCAAAGCTCTTTACAAGTGCCTTGTATTCGGGAGATATTACAAATCCGTTGAATACCTCTTCTCTTGTCATGCCGTTGGCCATCTTCTGAAGCCACTTAGCCTTACCTTTTGCGTCGGATGCTCTGTCGAAGAATGTGTTGTACATACACTCAACAAAGTTTTCATCGCTGAGCTTTCTCTTTTCAAACTCAGGAGAAAGAATAAATCCGCTTGCAATTACATCAAGTGTGTATTTACCTGAAATATAGTTGCCTGTGTGGTGGTTGAGGCCTCCTACGTCATACGCTCTGTTAAGAGCCTTTGTGTAC
>JAFUNV010000087.1 GCA_017472865.1 Ruminiclostridium sp.
TCGTCCCAGATTTCGCCTACAAGCTCTTCAATAATATCTTCAAGGGTTACGATACCCTCTGTACCGCCGTACTGGTCAACAACAACCGCAAGATGAAGCTTGTTCTTCTGCATCTGCTTAAGTACGTCGGAAATCTTCATAAGGTTCGGGATATGGAGAGTATCCTGCATAATTTCGCTGATTGTGAAGCTTTCGCCCCGTACAATCTTTTCAAAGAAATCATGCTGTGTAATAACACCAACAATGTGGTCAACAGTTTTTTCATATACAGGGAGACGGGAGTACTGCTCCTTTAAGAAAAGCTCTTTCACCTTTTCTTCACCTGCGTTTATTTCAACTGCAACAATATTTACACGAGGGGTAATAACCTGAGAAACGATTGTTTCGTCAAAAACAAGAGCGCTTTTAACAAGACTGCCCTCCTGTTCTTCGAGAACGCCCTCGTCCTCAATTTCGTCGATAATGCTGAGTAATTCCTGCTCTGTCATGCTGACTTCCTTGCTTTTGCTTGCGAAAAGCTTGTTAGCACCCTTCTGAAGCAGGATAAAGACAGCTGAAAGAGGGGTGAATACTGTCATAAGAAAGGACATTATGCCGCTTATTGCACAGGCAAAGGTTTCGGCATTTGACTTTGCAATAGTTTTCGGGAGAATTTCACCGAAAATAAGTACAACGACAGTTACAACCACGGTAGAAGCAACCGAGCCTTTGTCAGCGTCCTTTAAAAGGTCGATAAACAGAACGGTAGCAAGCGAGGATGTAAGGATATTAACAATATTGTTGCCGATTAAGATTGTTGTAAGGGTTTTGTCATATTTTTCAATAATGTTCAGGGCACGGGCTGCGGATTTCTTTCCGTTTTCAGCCTTGCTTTTGAGTCTTATCTTGTTTGCGCTGGTGTAGGCTGTTTCCGAAGCTGAGAAAAATGCGGAAAACACAATCATAAAAAAGATAATTACAAGCGTCCCTATGTGTTCGTCCATGATAAAATATAGTTCCTTTCATAAGTAAAAAAATATTTATTGCTTTTGCAATATCTTATATTATCTCATATTTCCGCATTTATGTCAAGTGAGAGGCAATTCCTTTGCCGAAAATTAAGAAAACCTCTTGACAATAATTAAAAAAGTGATATAATAAGTTTAGCACTCTTAATCAGAGAGTGCTAAAACTGCAAATACTACAAAAGAAAGGTCTTGATGCAAAATGGCAAAAAAGCAGTTTAAAGCAGAGTCCAAGCGACTTTTAGACATGATGATAAACTCCATATACACACATAAGGAGATATTCTTACGTGAGCTTATTTCCAACGCAAGCGACGCTATGGATAAGCTCTATTTCAAGTCTATGCAGGAAAACTTAGGAATAACCCGTGAAAATCTTGAAATTTTCCTTACAGTAAACCGTGAAAACCGTGTTATTACAATCAAGGATAACGGTATCGGTATGAATAAGGAAGAGCTTGAAAACAACTTAGGCGTTATCGCACAGTCGGGCTCTTTCAAATTCAAGCAGGAAAACACTGATACAGATAAGGAAGAGGTTGACGTAATCGGTCAGTTCGGCGTAGGCTTCTATTCCGCATTCATGGTAGCCAAAAAGGTTGTTGTGGAGACCAAGAAATATGGTGAAGAAACCGCTTACCGCTGGGAATCCGAGGGCGTTGACGGCTATACAATAAAGGAAACCGAAAAGGACGACTACGGCACACTTATTACCCTTTATATCAAGGACAATACCGAGGAAGAGGATTACGACGATTATACAATGGAATATAAAATCAGAGGTCTTGTATCCAAGTATTCCGATTATATCCGCTATCCTATTAAGATGAACGTTTCTCACTCTCACCTTAAGGAGGGCACAGAGGACGAGTATGAAACCCATACACACCTTGAAACCTTAAACAGCATGGTGCCTATCTGGAAGAAGAGCAAATCAGAGCTTACCGATGAGCA
>JAFUNV010000088.1 GCA_017472865.1 Ruminiclostridium sp.
GATGTAAATTAAAAAGAAAGAATTTATATATATTGCTGAAGAACTGAATAAAAAGCTTGGTATTATCCCGCTGCTGTTCGGTTCACTCGGCCTGGAACAAAGACTTCAGACAAATCTGAATTCAGACGATATTGATGTACTTATCCCTGATGAATTTCTTAATGAAAAATGGGATTGTATCGTTACAATTATGAACGATAACAGTTATATTCTCTATGACCTACACGAGCACGCATTTGAAAGAAACGGCTTACAGCTCGCTTTCGCTTCAATAGAAAGCTTAACACCGTTTGCAGGCGTTGATTTGGCAAAAATTCCGACAATCGAAGAAAACGGCGTTCGGTATTATTTACTGGATCTGCCTGATTATTTAAAAGTATATACAGCCTCTTCAAAGGATGGATACAGAAAAAACACAATAAATAAAAACGACCAACAAAAAATCAACCTGATAAAAAAGGCACTGGACGAAAATAAACAGTAATTATCACCAAGAAAGGAATCTGTCATCATGAAAAAACAGAATCAGATTAATATTACCTCCTACAAAGCAGACGGCTTTATAGGAAAATATCAGAAGCTTATAAAAGAAACCGTTATCCCCTATCAGTACAGCGTGCTGTGTGACGAAGCACCCGACACAGAAAAAAGCCATGTGGTTCAGAATTTCATCAACGCAGGCAAAGCTGTCAGAGGAGAGGACATAGGTGACGGATTCTACGGAATGGTCTTTCAGGACAGCGACGCAGCGAAATGGATTGAAGCCGTGGCATATTCTCTTTCCGTAATGCCCGATTCAGAGCTTGAAGCAACAGCCGACAAGCTCATTGATATTATCGCTGAGGCACAGGATAATGACGGATACCTGAACACATATTTCACTATAAAAGATAAGGAAAAGCGCTGGACTAACCTGCTTGAAGGCCATGAGCTTTACTGCTCAGGTCACATGATGGAGGCGGCGTGCGCCTATTATGAAGCCACGGGTAAAAGAAAGCTCCTGGACGTCATGATGAAAAATACAGAGCATATATACAACCGCTTTATAACCGAAAAACATGAGGGCTTTCCCGGTCATCCCGAAGTCGAGCTTGCGCTTATGAAAATGTACCGCTGTACAGGCGATGAAAAATGTCTTGAACTGGCTGAATATTTCATTAACGCCCGCGGCTGCGACCCCGATTTTTACAAAAAAGAAAAGGAAGCGCGCGACTGGACTGTATGGGGCAACAACGCCGAGGATAACAATTATCAGCAAAGCGGAAAGCCCGTAAGAGAACAGACCGACGCCACAGGCCACGCTGTACGCGCTGTATATCTCTATACAGGTATGGCTGACCTTGCTGCCGAAACAGACGACAAAGAGCTGTACAACGCCTGCCGCACCCTCTGGAACAGTATCACAAAGCGCAGAATGTATATTACAGGCGGTATCGGTTCTACTGTCAACGGCGAAGCCTTCACCGTTGATTACGACCTGCCGAATGACACCGCATACGCGGAAACCTGCGCTTCAATCGGGCTTATGTTCTTTGCTTCCAGAATGCTGGAAAATGAGATTTCAGGCGAATATACCGATATTATGGAAAAAGCGTTTTATAATACTGTTCTTGCAGGTATGCAGCTGGACGGAAAGCGATTTTTCTATGTCAACCCTCTGGAAATAATCCCCGGAATTTCAGGCGCGGCCTCCACTCATTGGCACACCCTGACCCAGCGTCCAAAATGGTATGCCTGTGCCTGCTGTCCTCCGAACGTAGCGCGGCTTATCACCTCTTTCGGAAAATACGCCTACGGCGAAAACAAGGATACAGCCTACTGCCATCTTTACGCGGCGGGCAAGGTTGAATTCGGCAACGGAATAAAGCTCACCTGTGAAACCGAGTACCCCTACGGCTTCACCGTTACATACAAAATAGAAAAGGGCGGAAAAATTGCCATAAGAATCCCTTCATGGAGCAAAAAATACAGCCTCACCATAAACGGCGAAGCTGCCAAGACTGCTCCCGAAAAGGGATATGTAACCGTAACTGCGGCAGACGGAGATGAAATAAAGCTCGTTCTTGACGATACACCGCGATTTGCATACGCTTCACCGAAAATCCCCGAGCTTACAGGCTGTACTGCTGTTTTCAGAGGACCGCTCGTGTACTGCTTTGAGGGCGCTGACAATAACGGTGATGTGCTTTCGCTTTCACTTATAAGGAAAGGAAAAATAACCGTTTCAGACTATAACCCTGACCTTCTCGACGGAACAGTAACCCTCACCGCCGAAGCAATACGAACCGAATATCCCGACTCACTCTATACCGATGAACCGCCCGCAGAAACACACTGCACCGCTTCCGCTGTCCCCTATTACACTTGGGGCAACAGAGGCGAAAATCAGATGAGAGTGTGGATGACGGAAAGCAGATAATGACATGAATAAAGCCTGAGAAATTCCTCAGGCTTTACTTTTTATATGTCATTATAAATATCAGATGCCTCATTCCGTCACGGAAAGTTCTGATATGAGATTTTCCGCCCCGCCCGTCCTTTCTGAGCACAACAGGAATTTCCGCAATCTTACAGCCTTTCAATGCAAATTTTACAATCATCTCCGTAGCAAATTCCATACCCTTGCAGGAAAGACCAAGCGACATTGCCGTCTCGCGGTGAACCCCCCGTATTCCACAGTGAAAATCATTTACCTTTGCGTCAAAGCGCATCCGCCCCGCCCAAGACAGGAACGGTATGCCGATATAGCGGTGAAGAAACGGCATTGCGCCCTTTTCTATACCGCCGAAGCGGTTTCCCATAACCAGCGGATATCCCATGCGCAGAAGTCTCACAAATTCTCCGATATTATAAAAATCATAGCTCATATCACAGTCGCCCATGATTATGTACCTGCCTTCTGCCGCGTTAATTCCGCAGATAAGCGCACTGCCGTAACCCTTTTCCTCCGCCGTAACGACCCTTGCACCGCACTCCTCTGCAATACGCGGTGAGCCGTCGGTACTGCCGTTATCGGCGATAAGTATTTCGGCTGAAATTCCGTTTTCATCTATGAACCTTTTCGCTTCAGCAATGCATGACGCCAGCGTTTTTGCCTCATTCAGGCACGGCATAAGTATTGTAAGCTCAGGCATAAACCCCTCACCCCGCTTTGCAATTATTCTTCAATGTTCACAATTCTGGTATATCTTCTGAGGGGATATTCACCGTCATGAGCCTCACCGCAGAAGCTTACAGACATATTCCCTGCCGTCATTACGCGGTTCACCCCGCCGCGGATTAAAATATCACAAAGGGCTTCTCGCTTTTCGGAACTGCATATAAGTCCCGCCGTCTGAAGATACCCCTTTGCCCGTCTCAGTTCGTTCAGCAGTTTATCTGCTGTAAGCCTTTTTACAAGACAGTTTCCGTACATATATGAAAGCTCTAAAGTGCTGTCCTCGCAGAGGACCAGAGAAGTCCGCCTGCCCTGAAAAATGTGCTTTTTTCTTCCGCCGTCAAGAGCATTTTCCAGTTCTTCATTGTACTTTCTGAGAGTCATCTCCGCCAGTGCTCCCGTATCTGTAACAGGGTTATGCTCCGCCGCCGCTTCAAGATAAGGCAAAAACTCAGTACAGAACTGCTCTGCCTCCTCCATGCTGTCCGTGTCCAGAAAAATTGTCTGACATGAGCTGCAGAAAAGCTGACGGGTATCAATTATATGCTTTGCCAGTGCCGGAAGCTCAGCGGTTTTGTCTGAATATCCCGAAATATATGCGAAGCTCAGCTTATGACCCCATTCTATGAGCTTTGCTCCCGCAGGCGCAAGCATACGCACCGCCTTTACCGCGCCGTCACCGCCCCACACTGCTATACCGTCAGCCATGTGAGCCATCTTTTCCATAGCAGTAATGTCCGTGGATGGTGTATCAAAAATATATACATATCGGCTCAGCAGCGGCTCTTCCTCCATAAGCCTGCAGAATATTTCCACGGTAATACCATTATCTGCCTGCGGTAATTTAAGTATGTTGATATTCCCTGTAAGAAGTCCCTCCAGAACGCTGAATGCAGGCAGACCGTCAACATTACCTGCGGCAATATGAAAAAGCACACCAAGAGGCTCAATACATATCTTAGCTTTTTTAACTCCGTAAGGCGGAATAATTTCACCGTCGATAA
>JAFUNV010000005.1 GCA_017472865.1 Ruminiclostridium sp.
AGTACGGTTATGACCCCAGATGCGTATGGATTGAAGACCGCTTCTGGATTACATGGTGCAACGCTTACGGCTGGAAGCCCACAATCGGTATGGGCTGGACAAAGGATTTCGTAGAATTCCACCAGATTGAAAACGCTTACCTTCCCTTCAACAGAAACGGCGTTCTCTTCCCCAGAAAGATTAACGGCGAATACGTAATGTTCTCCCGTCCTTCCGACAGCGGCCACACACCTTTCGGTGATATGTACCTCTCTCACTCCAAGGATATGACATACTGGGGCAAGCACAGACACGTTATGGCTCCCAACAAGGGCTGGGAATCCAAGAAGATTGGTGCAGGTCCTATCCCGATTGAAACAAGCGAAGGCTGGCTGGTATTCTACCACGGCGTTCTTGAAAGCTGCAACGGCTTCGTTTACAGCTTCGGCGCTGCTATCCTCGATATCGACAAGCCCTGGATTGTTAAGTACCGCTGCTCCGAATACCTCCTCAATCCCCGTGAGTACTATGAGTGCGTAGGCGACGTTCAGAACGTAACCTTCCCCTGCGCTGCTCTCTGCGACGCTGACACAGGCAGAATCGCAATCTACTACGGCTGCGCTGATACATGCGTTTCTATGGCATTCTGCACAGTTGACGAGGTTGTTGATTACATCAAGAATCACTCCAGCGTTTGATGATTACAGCTTTAAAGGCAGTCCGTAAGGGCTGCCTTTTATAATATATATTATAATGGTATATCTTTAAGAACACTATTGAAAACAAACCTGCGGTATGATATAATTCATGTATAAACTATAAAGGAGAGGAAAAATGAAGAGGATAATTACAATTCTGCTGGCTTTGCTCGCGCTTTCCGCCTGTCAGAAAACAGAGCAAGCCGTTACAACAACCACAACTGCGACAACCACTGCCGCAGAGACGATAACAACCACAACTGCCGTGACAACGACTACGGAGACTACAACTCCCGAAACCTCCAAAACCGAGGAAATAGTTTCCTCGCCCATAGATTACAGTGGCTTCAGCCTCAAAAATTATTATACTCAGGACGAAAGTGCAAAGCCCGTCAGCATAGGCGGCATGGGCGGAATGCTTAACGGGCTTTATGAGGATAAAATGGAAATTGCGCGGGAGGCGGTGTATGAATCAGAGTACTACGCCGAGGTTGTCCGACAGGCGAAGGAGCTTTTCGATTACAGTGACGGGGTTTACGCCCTTAAAAGCGATGAACCCGCCTTTTACAGCAACGGCTATGAGGGCTATCTTGATACAAATGAAGCGTATAAGATAAATCCACGGCTTGTATACACCATGCCTGCCTACTTTAATTGGGATTACCGTGAATATTTATTTGTTTTCAGTATGCCTCTGCCTGTAAGCTATGCGGAATGGAGCGGAGAGGATATGTTTTATGTCACGGTTTTCGTAAATTACTCAAACAAGGCGGTAATCATTCCCGAATGCTCTAAGCAGACTCTTCATAGCGTTGAACCTATACACGCGGGCAGAAACATACACCTTTTATTTCAGAGCGGTCATTCTCAAGGCACAGGACGTTCTGTAATCATCGGCTTTGATATGAACGGATATAAGGTGGAATATACAGGCTCAGCAGTTCATTACACCCCCTCGGGAGCAAACTACATTCTCGATGATATGAGCGTATGGTCGGGGTATTACAAAATGCTGTTCTGTGACGAGGAAAAGGGGTACTGCGAGGTCAGGAGCGAGCCATTAAGCGGTGAAGCCATGGATATAATCTGCTCCTCGCCCGACGTGCTTGAAGCCTATCCCGATATTTACGATATGTGCAATGACGGGCAGGTTCATGTAATCGGCGGGAAGTATATCACCGTGGGAGCTATGGGCACTTTTTCCTTTGAAAACGGCGTTTTTGAACCTTTCGACGGCATTATATGTCCATCAGAGCAGGAAGATGCAATGAATATCATTGCAATGCCATAAAATTAAAAACCCACCTTACGGTGGGTTTTACTGTTATATTACTTTCTCTTGTTGAAAATAGCTTCTAAGTCGCTGTAACCGCTGTCATCGGAAGAGAATGAAGTGTTCTTGGATAAGAAATCGCTGAAGCTGCTGCCTGTGGAAGCTGCAACAGAACCGCTGATAATTTCTTCCGCAACGCTGGGAGCAGCGTTGGTCTCGGGAGTTTCCTTGAAGCAGGTAGCAATTACGGAAATTGCGATAGCGTCCTTCATGTCTGCAGGGCCGTAGTTAGCACCGAAGATAATCTCTGCGTCAGCGCCACAGGCCTTTGTGATAGCGTGCATTGCGTCGTCAACGTCGGACATGAGAGCGTCCTGAGAAAGGGTTATGTATGCTAAAAGTCTGCCTGCATTCTTGATAGAGGTTTCAAGGAGAGGGCTGTTTACAACCTGCTGTACAGCTTCTTCAACCTTCTTGTCGCCTGTGCCGTAGCCGATAGCGATATGCGCATCGCCTGCGTCCTTGATGATTGTGCTCAAGTCGGAGAAGTCAACGTTGATAACCGCGGTCTTGTTGATCATATCGGATACGATTTTAACGGAACGGTGAAGAACGTCATCAACCATAACGAAAGCCTGCTGGAAGGTGAGCTGCTTTTCGTTGAGCTGGAGAAGCTTCTGGTTGGGGATAATTACGAGAGCGTCAACGTGCTTACGCATTTCGTCGATACCCTTCATAGCCTGGTTCATCTTCTGCTCACGCTCGAACTCGAAAGGCTTTGTAACTACGCCGATAGTAAGAATGCCCATTTCCTGAGCGATTTCAGCAATAACGGGAGCTGCGCCTGTACCTGTACCGCCGCCCATACCTGCGGAGATAAATACAAGGGAGGAGCCCTTTAAATACTTTTCAACTTCTTCTCTGTCCTCACGTGCTGCCTCTGCGCCTACCTCGGCACGTCCGCCTGCACCTCTGCCCTTTGCGCACTTACGGCCGATCTGTACACGGCGCATAAGAGTCTTATCCTTGTTCTTGAGTGCGGCTACATCGGTGTTTACGGCAACGAACTCGATATCTACGTCGTCATCGCTTACGTCCTTGGAATTCTTATCGCGAAGACCCTTCTTTGCCATATTTTCAACAGCATTTCCGCCGCCGCCGCCGACGCCGAAAACTTTAATCTGAATATTATAAACTGCGCTTTCGTCAAGATGGTCGAACTCAGGTTCTTCCTGCTCTACTGCGAAGCCTTCTTCATCAATTTCAATTGCCACTTTGACTACCTCCTGTATTTTAACGGCATTTCCCTGCAAAAAGGGCGCAAGGATACACTGCTTGATTACTTAGATTTATTGTAACAGATTTTACACAAAATTTCAATACCTTTTTTAAAAAAAGTGAATATTTTGTTACGGTTTTTACATTGCGACACAAAATATTGTGGTTTTGCACAAATCTTACCGAAATTTGTATTGATATTTTATTCACCTGCCGCGGTATCCCCGTCAGGTTCCGCCGACTCCTCAGGTTCTGCGGTTTCGGGCGGAGTTGTAGTCGCCACGCTTGTAACAAGGGGAGTTATGGGGCGCTGTACCACACGCTCGGGGTTGGAAATATCCAGCCTTACCTTCTCGGTGGGAGCAATATAATTTTCCGCAAGCTCCTTTAAAATCGTCAGCTTCTGTTCAAGCTGGAGCATACTTCCGAGAGTAACCTCGATTCTGTCATCGTAGGTCACTTTTATGCTCAGCGAGTCGCTTATATCCAGCTTTGTTATCTCGGTTATCTCCTTTTCCTCAAGCAGGGTGTTTATGGTTCTCACCGTAACGTCCTGCTCGGGGTTTGCGGCGGTTATATAGTCGCCGATTACCACATTGTCACCGGGCTGGTAGCCGATAACCTCCATACAATCCGCGGCACTGCTTTCAATCTGCATTACTCGTCCCACGTGGGAGATTACATAGTTCTTGCCCGCATAGTAGAAGTTCGCCATAGGCTCTGCCGCCACGGCGGTTATCCTGATTCTGGGCGGGAAGAACTGCTTTTTCAGCTCAACGCTGTCCAGACTTACCAGCGCTTCGAGAATGTCCTTGTCAATTCCCGCAAGTGACAGCCTTATAAGGTTTTCGTCACCTTTAAGGCCGCTGGCTTCGATAATTTCCTCGGGAGTGTACACTGTTTCGCCCTCTACGTCAATACCCTCGCAGTTGAAAAGCACCGTAACGGAGAGGATCGCGAAAATAAGAAAGGCAATAACCGCCAGCATTACGTAATAAACCACGTAATTACCGTGTCGGCGGCGTTTTTTTGCACGCTTCTTTTCTTCCTTTTCCTGTCTTTTGCGCTCCTCCTCACGCCTTTTACGGGCGGGACTGCTGGGCGGCATCTGATTTTTCGTCTGCTGCGAGATTTTCTGCTGTTTCTTTTCCGCCGAGACGCTTTTCTTGCGCTGGGGCTTAGCCGCCGACTTGCTTACCTCTTCCTTCAGGCGGCGGTTAAGCTCTTCCTTGCTCATTTCCGTAGTGTGCGATTTATTCAGTCTATGAAATTCAGGCATTTTTCTCAGTCCCTCCTTTTTGGCATTTTAACGTCATTCTCTGCATATATTTTACAGGGGCTTTATGTCTGCCCCTACGCTTCTCAGAGTTTTTTCTATATCCTCATATCCGCGGTAAATATAGGCGGCGTTACCTATTCTCGTAACACCCTCGGCAATAAGCCCCGCGGTTATCATTGCCGCACCGCCTCTTAAATCCGTCGCCATAAGCTCTGCGCCCGAAAGCCTTTCCGTGCCCTCGACCACGGCAACCCTGCCCTCGACGTTTATTTTTGCGCCGAGACGGATAAGCTCGCTTACATGGCGATAGCGGTTTTCAAAAATAGTTTCCACAAAAATCGAGGTCCCCGGAATTGACGCGCATAGCGCCATCAGCACGGGCTGAGCGTCGGTGGGGAAGCCCGGGTGTGCCGCCGTCCTTATCATGGGCGGTGGTTTCAGCTTCTTTCTCGCATTAAGATAAAGGGAATCACTGCCGAAGCTGTAAATCGAACAGCCCATCTGCTCCAGCACCGATAAAACAGGCTGACAGGACAGGTAATCCGCCTTGGTGAGCAACAGCTCGCCCCTTGTTATTGCTCCGCAGCACAGGTAGGTCGCCGCCGCTATGCGGTCGGACATAATCGTGTAATCACAGCCGTGAAGCTCGCTTACCCCCTCGATAATCACAAGTCCTGAGCCTGCACCGCTTATTCTTGCGCCGCATTTTGTGAGGAACTGCGCCAGATCCACTATTTCAGGCTCTCTCGCCGCATTATGTATTTCCGTAACCCCTTCCGCAAGCACCGCCGCCAGCATAATATTCTCTGTTGCGCCCACCGAGGGCAGCGGCAGGGAAATTTTAGCGCCCGTAAGGCGGTCTGCACGGCAGATAAGACAGCCATGCTCGTCGCTTACCGAAGCGCCCATTTTCTTAAATGCAGCAATGTGAAAATCAATAGGTCTTGCGCCGATTTCACAACCGCCCGGAAAGCTCAGACGGCACTGCTTTTCCCGTCCTAAGAGCGCGCCCGAAAAAATCACCGAGGAGCGCATTTCGCGCATAAGCCCCGAGGGAATTTCCACGCTTGTTATAACCGACGGGTTTATTGTTACCGCGCCGCCCTCCCGTCTGCAGCCGCAGCCGAGGGCTGTCAGTATACGCATAGCCGCGTCGCAGTCCGTAAGCGACGGACAGTTATAAAGCGTGACCTGAGTACGGCACAGCACCGCCGCCGCCAAAACAGGAAGGGCGCTGTTCTTAGCTCCCTGCACCTGTATTTCGCCCTCAAGGCGTTTTCCGCCCCTCAGGGATATTGCCTGACGAACCGACATATTATCACCCTTTCCTTTTCTGTAAACCGCTTTTCAGCGGAATGTATTACAGATTATGCAGGAAAGGGGATTTTTGTTATTTAATTAATGACAATCGTTTATTTTCCTTCAAGAAGGTCTATTATCCTGCTCACGATAACGTCTGCCGCATTTGCAGAGCCGAGAGCCGCCGCGCTGTTCTCCATTTCACGAATTTTCGGGATATCCGCCGAAAGCTCGGTTATAAGCTCGCGGAGCTTTGTTTTTTCAAGGTCTTTATCCTCGATAAGGATTGCCGCACCCGATTCCGCCATGGAAAGAGCGTTGTAGTACTGGTGGTTTTCCGCCGCCTGAGGGAAGGGTATAAGCACCGAAGCACGCCCGATTGCCTTAAGCTCCGTAAGAGTCATTGCACCTGCACGGGAAACTATGATATCCGCCGCGCACATACAGGTATACATATTGTCGATATATTCTTTTAAAATCATACGGTCGGTGCGCTTTACGCCCTCTTTTTCCATGAGACCGTCGAACATTTCACGTCCGTTTCCGCCGTAGCCGTGGATATGGTTTATTCCGCCGACCTCGCTTTCCCATTTCAGAAGCTCAACCACTGCTTCGGTTATCTTGTTTGCACCGAGAGAACCGCCGAATGAAAGGATAGTAAGCCCGTCGGGAAGCCCCAGACGCTTTCTGGCTTCATTTCTTTCTTCTATCGGGATATTATTGCGGAGAGGATTACCCGTAACTATTGCGTTTTCCTGCACGGGAAGGCGGTTTTTCGCCGCCTCGTCCACCACGAAAACTCTGTCAACATTTTTGGACAGCAGCTTTGTGGTAACACCGGGGAGTGAGTTGCTCTCGTGGGTGGCGGTTTTTATGCCAAGCCTTGCCGCACTTAAAAGCACAGGTGCGGAAACATATCCGCCCGTGCCGATTACAACGTCGGGTCTGAACTCCTTTAAAAGCTTTTTCGCATTGCTTCTGGCGGTGATGTAGTAATAGGCCGCCTTGGCGTTGCGTATAAGATTATTCACCGAAATTTTCCGCTGAAGCCCCGCCATTTTAAAGGAGCGGAAGTTATACCCCGCCTTTTTTACAAGGGTTGCCTCCATTCCGTCGGGAGCGCCCACGAAAAGTATCTCGCTTTCGGGGAATACGGTTTTTATTTTATCGGCAATAGCCAGCGCAGGGTTTATATGCCCCGCAGTTCCGCCTGCCGCAAGTATTACTCGCATTAATCCATTGCCGCCTTTCTTGAAATATTAAGCACAATTCCCATTTCCGCCAGCTGCATGATAAGGGCGGTGCCGCCGTAGCTTACGAAGGGGAGAGAAATACCCGTATTGGGGATAGCGTTGGTAACAACGGCGATATTTAAAAGCGCCTGTATGGTGATATGTATTACAATTCCCGCACAGAGCAGCATACCGAACTTGTCGGGAGCCGAAGAAGCTATATAAAGTCCTCTCAGCAGGAACACCACGAACAGCAGGATTACCGCAACCGCGCCTACAAAGCCCAGTTCTTCGCAGATTACCGAGAAGATGAAGTCGTTCTGGGTTACAGGCAGGTAGCCGTATTTCTGACGGGAATTTCCGAGGCCTAGCCCGAACATTCCGCCCGAGCCTATGGTAACAAGGGACTGGAAAGTCTGGTAAGTCTTATCCTGGATATCCGCTTCGGGGTTTTCAAAGCTTAAAAGTCTTGCGCTTACATAGTCGAAGCCCAGAGCAGGGAATATCTTTACGATGAGGAACATTCCCACGGCGATACCTGCCGCAATAAGTGCCAGGTGGCGCCATTTCGTTCCGCCTATGGTGAGCATACAGATAGAGGTGAAAAGGATAATTACGGTACAGGACAGGTGGGGCTGGGTAATAACCAGCAGGCAGGAGATACCTATTCTGACAATAAGAGGGAAGAAGCCCTTCCAGAAGTCGCCGCGTATCTCGTAGTTACGCTGCATATATTCCGCAATTACCATGATTGTTACGATTTTAAGGATTTCCGACGGCTGGAACTGGATACCGAAAATTTCAATCCAGCGCTCCGCACCGCCGACGGTAACGCCCATGACCTTTACCAGCAGCATAAGCGAGATACCCGTTATGATTGCCACGGTGAGGATAAATTTATGAGCGTAGAGGTGATAATCTATGAAGGAAAGGACTATCATCGCCGCAAAGCCTATAACCGTGAAGATAAGCTGACGGTTGATGAAGTAGAAGCTGTCGTCGTAGGTTTCCTTCGCGGTGGCATAGCTTGCCGAAAACAGCATTACAAGCCCGAACGCCAGCAATATTACGATTATCATGAAGAAGGTGAAATCAAACTTCTGAGGAATATGGAAGTTTACGAAGCTTTTCATGTCGGGGCGCATTGCCTTATTGCTTTTCTTTACCGTCTGCGCCTGAGTGCTTCTGTTCTGCTGAATAGCTCTGACCTGTCCCTGTCTCTGCTGAGCATTGCGGTTCTGAGCCTGTCTCGGTCTGACATTTCCGCCCTGAGCCTGTCTTTGCTGTGGTCGCTGACGAACATTCTGCGGCTGACGGTTATTATTCTGAGGCTGTGAGCCGCCGAACTCGAATATTTCCATACTTCTCCTCCTTTCAGCCGTGAGCCACGGCAGGCTGTTCCCGCCTTTTATACACTTGTTTCAATTATAATCAGGTGTGACGGCGGGTATTTATGTTGTTTTTCGCTTTTCAATTCACCGTGAGCCACGGCAGGCTGTTCCCGCCTTTTATACACTTGTTTTGATTATAATCATGTGTGACGACGGGTATTTATGTTGTTTTTTCACTGAATCAAAGCCCCTTCGCCAGCAGTACGGAAACAACTCCTGCCGCTGCGGCAATAAGAGAGAACACTATACAGATTTTTACTTCCTTCCAGCCTCTTATTTCAAAGCTGTGATGGATAGGGGTCATCTTGAAAAGTCTTTTACCGTGGGTAAGCTTGAAATAGGTGGTCTGGATAAGCACCGTAAGCGCCTCCCAGATATAAACTGCGGAAGCGATTACCATAAGCACCTCTGCGTTTGCACCGATGCCGAGGGCAACCACTATGCCGCCGAAAAACATTGAGCCTGTATCGCCCATGAATACCTTTGCAGGGTGGAAATTCCAGATAAGAAATCCCAGACAGCCGCCTGCCGCTGCCGCCGCAAGAACTGTAAGCCCCAGAGCATTGAACATGGCGGTAATTATAATAAATACTACCGAATACACGAATGTAACAGAGGTGCACAGACCGTCAACGCCGTCGGTAAGGTTTACCGCATTCACAAGATAGAGAATTGCAAGTCCCATGATAATGTAGTAAAAATACCACAGGTCAAGACCGCCGAGGAAGGGTATCTGTATAACGGTAGAGGTATTGCCCGAAAGGATGCGCGCAGTGAAATACGCCGCAATCACCAGCACCTGAAGAATAATCTTCTGCATTGCGGTAAGACCCTCGTTCTGCTTTTTCTTAACCTTGATAAAGTCGTCGATAAAGCCGATAAGTCCGAACATAAGCGCCATGATAAGTCCCGAAACCGCATTGATTATGTTCATTCGGTCGCTTAACTGGAAAGAGATAAGCCCCTTGACATACAGCACCGCCATGCCTGCACCGAAAGCAGCTATTACGCCGATAATAAACATGATACCGCCCATGGTGGGAGTGCCCTGTTTATCCTTTTTGTGCCAGACAGGGCCGATATCCAGGATAGTCTGACCGAATTTCAGCTTGCGGAGTATGGGAATGAACACAAATCCCAGTGCGCCTGTTACCGCCAGTGCGATTATTGCGGTTATCATGATTGAAGAAAGCATATTTACAGCTCCTTTGTAAGTTCTTTTATAATTTCATGCTCGCTGAAGGGCAGGTAGTCGTCGCCGATAACCTGATAGTTTTCGTGACCCTTGCCGCAGAGTGCGATGATATCGCCTTCCTCCGCATTTTCAACAGCATATTTTATTGCTTCAAGGCGGTCGATACAGGAAACAACCTGACACTGTGCGCCCTCAAAGCCCTCAAGCACCATATCTATAATTGTCTGAGGGTCTTCAAAGCGTGGATTATCTGAAGTCACAACCGCAAGGTCGGCGTACTCAGCCACGC
Source organism: Ruminiclostridium sp. (assembly GCA_017472865.1). Classification (GTDB taxonomy): domain Bacteria; phylum Bacillota; class Clostridia; order Oscillospirales; family Ruminococcaceae; genus Ruminiclostridium_E. The sequence goes on from JAFUNV010000005.1 coordinate 9,914, forward strand.
ATTTTCCCATAGCACTGCGCTTTCCTGCGTCACGCTCGCCTGCCGCGCCGAATACGCAGATAAGGCGGTTTTTCACGAACTCCTTAAGGGTGGACAGGATTTTCAGCAGTCCGTCTTCGGTATGTGCATAGTCGCAGATTACGGTAAATCTACCGTCATACAGCACCTCTGAGCGTCCGCAGACGCCCTTTGCCTTGCCGAGAGCCGTCACAATTTCCTTTATTCCAAGCCCTGCCGCACGGCAAGCCGCCGCCGCGCAGAGTGAATTTTCAACGTTGAACCTGCCCGGCATCGCAAAGGACACGGGGTAGGATTTTTCATCCGCCGCCGAGGACAGCCAGTAGGAAACGCCGCCTGCACGAAGCTTTATGTTTACGCTGAAGAAATCAGCAATCCCGCCCGAGGAAAGGGAAATCAGATTAATTCCCGATTTAGCGGAGGAAAGCTCGTCATAAAGCCGTTTTCCCCACTTGTCGCCGATATTTATAACCGCGTTGTCGCAGAATTTAAACAGCGACCGCTTCGCCTTGTAGTAATTCTCCATTGTCCCGTGCCAGTCCAGATGGTCCTGGGTGAGATTGGTGAAAATTCCGCAGACAAAATGCTCGCCCGAAAAACGGTACTGCGAAAGCGCCTGAGAGGACGCCTCCATTACGCAGTATTCGGCGCCGTTATCCGCCATTTCACGGAAATAACGGTACAAATCCATCTGATAGGGAGTGGTAAGGTGCGCCTCGTAGACTTTTCCGCATACGTCATAGCAGGCGGTGCCGATATATCCGCAGAGGTGACCTGTTTCGTTAAGGATATGCTGGATTATGCTTGCGGTGGTAGTTTTTCCGTTAGTGCCCGTCACGGCTATCATTTTCAGCCCCTTTGTGGGCTTTCCGTAATAGCGTGAGGCAAGCACGCTGTAATATTCACGGCTGTTTTTTACGATAATCTGCTGTGAAAGTCCCATATCGCGTTCAACAACAACCGCCGCCGCGCCCTTTTCCAGCATTGCGGCACAAGCGGAATGTCCGTCGAAATTACGACCTGTTATGGCTACAAAGATATCGCCCTTTTCTACCTTTCTGGTGTCGTCGGTAACTGTGCCGATTTCGCAGTCGGAAAGACTTCCTCTCTCCTTTTCGGCAACTATATCAAATAATCTCACGGACTCACCGCCTTTCTGATAAATATTATATTCTCATCTGCTATCTCAAAAAATGCCGAGCGAAGCGAGTATTAAAAATTTTCGGTGCAGCTTGCTTCTTGCCTTCTTATAAAAGGGTTGGCGGGGGCAAGGGGCGGCAGCCCCAATACCCGTGAATGCATCATGAAAGTATGCTTTCAGTGATTTTTCGCGGACGGCTGATAGCCGCCCCTGCATTGAAAAATTTTTAAATCCGCGCCCGACGGGCGCACCAAAATCCTTCATCATTCATCTTTCATTATTCATCGGATAAAATATCTCCGATATTTTATCCTATATCACCCGATACAAGGAAGGTTACGCTTACTATTGTACCGCGGCTTACTTCCGTGCCTGCCTCTACGGACTGGTAGGAAGCTATGGCGCTGGCGTTGTTGATTGCGCCGCCTTCAAGGGAGATATTTAGTCCCGCATTGACAAGTCTCAGGTTCGCCTGTTCTACGGTAAGTCCCGTAACGTCGGGAACAGTAACCAGGTCTTCCTCAGCGCCCATCATGTAGATGATAACCGTACCGTCACGGGGAATACTGAGTGAAGCGGCAGGGACGGTGTAATCCACCACGCCCACGCTTTCATCGCCCACGATTTCATACTTAAGACCCTTTTCGTTGAGCTTTGCAATTGCGTCGAGGATAGCAAAATCATAGACATACGGCACTGTTGTATCCTGCTGTGCAAGCTCCTCTGCCGTATACTGGGGATAAACGTTGAGATATTCAAGACATTCACTGAACACCGCCGATACCGTAGGCGCCGCAACCGCAGAGCCGTAGTAGGAACCGCCGAGAGGCTCGTCAACGCACACCAGCATTATATATTCGGGGTCGTTGGCGGGGGTGAAGGCGCAGAATGAACCTACATAGCGCATATTATGCTCGCCGTATTCGTCCAGCTTCTGGGAAGTACCCGACTTTCCTCCGATACGGTAGCCGGGAATATAGGCGTTCGTACCGCCGTTGGTAGTAACGATATTTTCAGTAATCTGGCGCATAAGCTCAGAGGTCTCCTCGCTTATTACCTGACGTTTTACGGTTGTATCTACTGTTTTTATAACGTTTCCGTCGCTGTCCATGATTTTGTCAACAACGTGGGGTGTTACAAGATAACCGCCGTTAATTGCCGCCGCATAAGCGCATATCATCTGGATAGGAGTGATTTTATTGGTCTGGCCGAAGGATGAGGACGCAAGCTCGACCACACCCATACGCTCGTAAGGCATATAAAGAGGCGCTGCCTCGCCGGGGAGGTCAATACCCGTCTTTTCGGTAAAGCCAAAGGCTTCAAAATAGCTGCAGAAAAGCTCTCTGCCAAGCTTCAGCCCGATATCTATAAAGGCAGGGTTGCAGGATGCGGTGATTGCCTGCTGTAAATCCACGGTGCCGTGACCTATACTGCTCCAGCAGTGGAACTTTGTATCCGCAACCTCAGCCACATAGTAGCAGTTGAAGGTTGAATTGAGGTTTATAACCTCTTCTTCGAGAGCCGACGCGCAGGTGATAACCTTAAAAACCGAACCGGGGAAGTAAAGCTCGGAAATAGCCTTGTTCTTCCACTGTGTTTCACGCATTGCCGCTTCGGTAGCCGCAAGCTCTTCTTCTATAAGCTTGTTGATTGCGTCCTGGTCGGTCATACTGCCCGCCGCATAGTCCATTATAAGGTCCTGTTCAAGGTCAATAAGCCTCTGCTTGTCATAATCGGACAGCTCCGAGGGGTTGTTCAGGTCATAGCCCGAGGCGGTAGCCATGGCGATAACCGCGCCCGTGTTTACGTTCATGATAATGCCCGTAGCACGGTTGGCAACCGCGTGCTGGGAAAGAACGGTTTCAAGGTTCTTTTCAAGGTAGTGCTGTACAACCTCATCTATCGTCAGTATCAGACTGTTTCCGTCGCTTGCTTCATAGCGCTTTTCGTAGTTGTAGGGCATAGCTCCGCCCTGTCTGTCCACCGCCATTTCCACAAGACCGTCCACGCCCTTGAGGTAGTCGTCATAGTAGGCTTCAAGCCCGTAAACGCCGTCGTTATCATAGTTTGTAAAGCCGATAACCGAGGAGGCAAGCTGGTCATTGGGGTAATAGCGCTTGCTGTTCTCCATGAGCATTACGGAGTAGTAGTTGATTTCGTTTTCAAGGATAAAGGCTTCGACCTTATCCTGTGTTTCGCGGTCAACCTTCTTCTTTGCGATATAATACTGGGTCTCGCTGTTCATTATGCGGTCCAGAAGCTCCTTCTCGTCAAGTCCGAGGATTCTTGAAAGCTCCTTTGCTATAAGGTTGATTTTGGTGTTGTCAGGGTTGCCTTCCTCGTCCACGCCGTCTACATTGCGTATCTGCACGGGGTTCAGGATAACGTCCCATACTGTGGTACTCTGGGCGAGAATTTTACCGTTGCGGTCGTAGATTGTACCGCGGTTTGCATTTATGGTAAAGCTGTCTATCTGCTGTCCGTTTGCCTTTGCGCGGTAATATTCCGATTTGATTACGGCAACATCATAAAGAGTTACCACTATGTATCCCACGAAAAGCAGAAGTGCCGCAAAAACACCGAAGAACATACGCTGCTTCATGCTGTTTGTGGGGGCTATTATGGGTGTGCTGTTAAAGCTGTCGGGCATTTTCTTCTGTGCCATCTTTACTTCCTTTCATTAATTCAACTTTGTTGGAATACAACGATACGGGCGGTAATCCATGTGCAGGACACGCCCGTAATACAATATATTATGTCAGAAGCCGAGATATTCCAGAACATCATAGAACCAGTCCTTGATGGATACGAAAATATTCGCGTCCGTCTCAGCAACCTCGGTCATTTTCTCCGTGTTGAGTGTTACGAAATTAATCTGCGAGTTCTGGGTCTTCTGGAGTCCCAGCTCGGTAGAAGCTATATTTTCCACATTATCCAGCGTAACCATGCTGTCAAGCTCCGCATTAAGGCGCGCATTCTCTCTCTGCTCCTCTTCAAGCTCCGTCTTTACCTCGCTTATCATAGCGGTGTAGTCGGAAAGCTCTACCTTGCTGTACAGAATAGAAAAGGCGATAGCTACGCAGGCTACTGCGCTTACGACCATGGTAAAGGCGTTACCGTTACGGGCTACTGCCTTCTTTTCGGTCATTTTTATCTGACTTTTCTCTTCGCGCTTTTTCTCCTTGCGGCGTTCAAGCTCTTCATCGACCTCGAACAGCGAAAGGTCATAGGCTAAATTTGAATTTCCGTTGTACATTAAATTACTTCCTTAGTATTTTTCGATTATCCTCAGCTTTGCACTTCTTGATCTGGGATTTTCCGAAAGCTCCGATTCACTCGGCACGATAGGCTTTTTGTTTACGATCTTAATTTTAGGCTTGTTCCGGCACACGCATACCGGAAAGCTGGGCGGGCAC
>JAFUNV010000089.1 GCA_017472865.1 Ruminiclostridium sp.
CGGTAATGATACCTGCAATAAATCCCACGGAAGGACCAAAAAGCATACCTATCGAAGCAAGAGCCAGATATGAAAATGTAAGCTTCAGATCCTCGCTTAAATAAATCGTGACCGATTTCAACACAAGATTAAGCGCAATAAGCATTGCCGTTACAGTAATGCAGCGCAGACTTTTAAGCTCAAGTGCGGAATTTTTAAACATTCTTAAAATCGCCATAATAACCGTCCTTTCTAAGTTCGGGACAGTCGTAACGACTTATCCCGTTACGCAATACATAAATTCGGATAAGTCATGGCAACTTATAGGTTTATGCACAGCGAGATGCGAAAGCTGCACCGCAAGCGTTCTGCTTTTCGTCACTGCGGCAACTCTCCGTCCGCAATGCACTTAACGCGCAGCTCTCTACTCTGTAATTTTATATTTTAGAAGCTGATTTCGTCAGCAATCTTGTAAAGCTCCTCAAGGAAAGGCTTCTTCATCTTGAGAGCTTCCTGAATATCAACGTCGATAACCTTGCCTTCCTTTAAGCCGACAACTCTGTTACCGATACCCTTTTCAAGAAGAGAAACGGCATAATAACCCATCTTGCTTGCCTCAACTCTGTCGCGTACAGTAGGAGAACCGCCTCTCTGAACGTGACCGAGGATTGTTGCACGTGCTTCAATGCCTGTCTTTTCTTCAATTTCCTTTGCAATCTGTTCAGCATTGCCAACACCTTCGGAAACAACAACGATAAAGTGGTGCTTACCTGTTGTATTGGTGCTCATAATCTTCTTTGTAATAGCATCTAAGTCATAAGGCATTTCAGATGTAATAACAGCAATAGCACCACAGGCAATACCTGTATTAAGCGCAATATAACCTGCTCTTCTGCCCATAACCTCTACAACAGAGCAACGGTCGTGGGAAGAAGCTGTATCACGGAGCTTATCAATAAGCTCCATAGCTGTATTCATAGCTGTATCATAACCGATAGTATATTCGGTCATTGCAATATCGTTATCAATAGTACCGGGAACACCTACGCAAGGGATACCTGCAGCGGATAAATCAGCTGCGCCTCTGAAAGAGCCGTCACCGCCGATTACAACAATACCGTCAATACCGTTTTCCTTACATGTCTTAACTGCCTTGTCAACACCCTCCTGGTAGCGGAATTCTTCACAACGAGCTGTAAAGAGTGCTGTACCGCCTCTCTGGATAATGTCGGAAACGCTTCTTTCGTTAAGAACACGGATATCACCGTTGATAAGGCCGTTGTAGCCTCTGTAAATACCAACAACCTCCATACCCTTCTTAAGACCTGCTCTTACAACTGCTCTGAAAGCAGCGTTCATACCGGGAGCGTCACCGCCGCTGGTTAATACACCGATTTTCTTCATACTTATCTACCCCTTTTTCAGTATAATGAAAAAATATTTTTTATTAATGATTTTACATCATCATTATAATTTACCACATAACATTTTACACAAAAATCGTCTTTCCGTCAAGTCTATTTTCACTAAAATCAACTTATTTTAAGATAATATTACTTTTTCCACAAATTTTCACCAGTTTTGACAGAATTTCTTTTGTAATATTAACGTTTGGAACATTGTTAATCATAGTTACTTTTCTTGTGTCACTGAAGCATAGCCGCACCTGTTCCCTGCCGCCGCTGCTGCCTAAAACCGTAGCAATCTCATTAATCTTATCGGTTTCAGTACTTTTTACATTTATAAAAAGAGTTTTATAGGCGACAGGCTTTATTTTATCAGCAGGTTCAATCCTGTTTATTATAAGCTTGTTGGGCTCGTCAGAATTGTCCGAAGCGGAAAGAGTTGCGTAGAGAATAAGCGGAAGCTCTTCGTCAGAAAGAAGCTGAACCGACTGAGAATATACCTCGTCAAAGATTATACCCTCCATTTCACCTGTAACATCCTCAAAAAGCGCAAAGCACATGGTTGTATTCTTTTTAGTAGTGTGCAGCTTTTTGCTGCTGAGCATAGCTATCACACTTATTTTCGTTCCATCCTTCAGCGTGCAGTTTTCAGAATCCGAAACCTCAGCAAGCTTTGTAAAGCCATTGAGCCTTATATACTGGTCAAAGCTGTCAAGCGGGTGACCTGTTGCATAATAGCCCAGAGCTTCCCTTTCCAGCTTCATAAGCTGGGCGTAGGTAAATTCAGGGAGTTCAGCAATTCTGTAAGCACTTTCGGCAGGCGGCTCATCAACAAAGTCGAAAAATCCCATCTGCCCGTCAAGATTGCGGCTTCTGCTGTCAGAAACTATATCGCAGATATCCTCATAGGAGTTAAGCAGACTGTGACGGTTGTGAGGAAGGCTGTCAAAAGCTCCGGCCTTTATAAGCGATTCAACCGCCCGCTTGTTCATATCCTTACCCGAAAGGCGGGTGAGAAAATCGGAAATATCACTGAATTTCCGCACATTTCTCTCCTTGATTATTTCATTAATGAAATTTCTTCCGATATTCTTTATCGCCAGGAGACCGAAACGGATATTGTTGCCCTCAATCGTAAAGCTGAGCATGCTGGAATTTATATCAGGTGGCAAAACCGAAACACCGTTGTTTTTAAGGTCGGAAATGTATTCAAGAAGCTTATGAGGGCTGTCCAGAACACTCGTAAGGAGAGCTACCATGTACTCCTTATAATAATGGCATCTGAGATATGCAGTCTGATATGCAAGATACGCATAGGCAGCGGCGTGGGATTTATTGAAGGCATAAGTTGCGAAAGAAGCCATATCCTCGAAAATCTCAATCGCAGCCTCCTCTGTAACACCGTTGTTCACTGCACCGCAATTACTGTCCGTGCCATAAATAAAAGCATTACGCTCCTTTTCCATTACATCCTTTTTCTTTTTTGCCATTGCCCTGCGTACAAGGTCAGCCCGTCCGTAGGAATAACCACCGATTTTACGGCAAATCTGCATAACCTGCTCCTGATAAACGATACAGCCGTAAGTCACATCCAGAATATCACGGAGAAGGTCAGTTTTATAGGTAATAAGACGCGGATTGTGTTTATTCTTTATATATGTCGGAATAGACTGCATGGGACCGGGACGATAAAGTGAGATTACCGCTGTCAGATCTTCAAGCGATGTGGGCTTAAGGCGCATGAGTACGCTTTTCATTCCGCCGCTTTCAAACTGGAAAACGCCATTGCTGTTTCCAGAAGAAAGAAGCTTATAAACCTCTTCGTCATTCTCGGGTATAGCGTTTATATCAAAGCCAGGCTGTTTTTCTCTGACAGCTTTAGCACAGTCGTCAATGACAGTAAGATAACGCAGACCCAGAAAGTCCATTTTTAAAAGCCCCAGACTTTCAAGAATATCCTTATCATACTGTGTAACCATGTAGTTGTCATTTTTTATAAGCGGAACATAATCCGTTACAGGCTCACGGGTAATAACAACTCCCGCTGCATGCATTGAAGCATGACGAGGCATACCCTCAAGCTTGAGCGCATTCTCAGCCAGCCTTTTAAGCGCAGGGTCGGATTCTATATATTCGCGGAGCTGTCGGCTCTCTGAAATTGATTTTTCCAGTGACACATTAGGCCCGAAAGGTATCATTTTCGACAATGAATCAACCTTGCTGTAAGGAATACCCATTACCCTGCCGACGTCCTTTATTGCCGCACGTGCCGCAAGAGTACCGAAGGTTATAATCTGAGCAACATGGTCGCTTCCGTATTTCGCAGAAACGTAATCAATTACCTCCTGCCGGCGGATATAACAGAAATCCACATCAAAATCAGGCATGCTTACTCTTTCGGGGTTAAGAAAACGCTCAAACAGAAGATTATAACGTACAGGGTCAATGGAGGTGATTTCAAGAGCATAGGCACAAACACTGCCGACGCCCGAACCTCTCCCGGGACCTACGGGAATCCCCTTTGAACGGGCAAAGGATATAAAATCCGCAACAATAAGAAAATAATCCACATAACCCATCTTAATGATTATTTTCATTTCTTCTTCGGCACGTTCCAGAGTCTCTTTAGTAAGGTTTGCCCCATACCGTTTTTTCAAACCTTTATATACTGCGTTTCTGAAATACGCTTCGTTATCATCGGTACCTTCAATCCTGAAATAAGGGAGCTTTGTAACACCAAACTCGAAAGTAACATTGCACTTATCCGCAATTTTCACTGTATTCTCAACAGCAGCTTCAGGAAACAGCCTTGCCATCTCTTCAGCGGATTTTATATAGAATTCGTCAGTGGGAAAGCTGAGAGAATCAGGACTGTCAAGGGTTTTTCCCGTAGAAATACAGGTAAGGATACGCTGCCCCTCGCTGTCGGATTTTTCAATATAATGAGCGTCGTTTGTGGCTACAACAGGAATTCCCGTCTCCTCAGAAAGACGGTACAGCATGGGCAGAATTTTAAGCTGTTCCTCAATACCGTGATTCTGAACCTCAAGATAGTAATTTCCGTCACCAAAAATGTCTCTATATTCCAGTGCTTTTTCTTTCGCCGCATCGTACATTCCGCTGAGCAGAAGCCGTGGAATTTCACCTGCAAGGCAGGCTGAAAGGCAGATAAGACCATCACTGTACTTTCTGAGCAGCTCAGTGTCACAGCGCGGGCGGTTGTAAAAACCTTCAGTGTGTGCAGCGGAAACAAGCTTTACAAGGTTCTGATAACCTTCATTATTTCTGCAAAGCAAAAGTAAATGATAGGGAGACATATCCTCACGAGTTTCTTTCATGAATCTCCCTCTTGGCGCTACATAAACTTCACATCCGATAACAGGCTTTATGCCGTTCTTTACGCACTCATTGTAAAATCCCACGCAGCCGTACATAACACCATGGTCGGTAATTGCAACTGCGGACTGACCCAGCTCCTTTACGCGGGAAACAAGCCTCTTGATACGACAGGCACCGTCTAAGAGGCTGTATTCGCTATGAACATGTAAATGAACAAAATCCATAAATGTTCCTTTCACTTCCCGCTTTCGCGCATTTCTTCAGCAATTCTTTTCAGACGTTCAAGCCTGTGATTGACTCCGCTTCTGCTGATTTGCGGCTCCAGCAGCTTACCCAGCTCGTTCAACGAAATATCAGGGTTTTCCATTCTGAGAGACGCAAGCTCCTTAAGCTCAGACGGAAGCTTATCGTATCCGTCATGAGCGATTATGTATCTTATATCCTCAATCTGTTTTGTGGCAGCAGTTACAGTTTTTCCTATATTTGCCGCTTCACAATTTACCACGCGGTTTATATTGCTGCGGAATTCCTTATAAATCTTTATATTCATGATTTCCATGGAATTTTTCATAGCACCGATGAATGTGAGAAAGTCAGAAATATTTTCACTGTCCTTGGAATACAAGAACGGCACACCGCGTCTGCTGGAACGATTGATTTTCATTCCTTGTTCGAGGATAAGATTGTAAAGCTGTTCGCATTTTTCATTATCACGGACAGAAAGTTCCAGATGATACCCTGCCTTTTGTATCGAAACAGTTCCGCAGGAGAGAAAGACTCCTCGTAAAAATACACCTGTATCAATATCATTACCACTTACAAAAATACGATTTATTTCTGATTTGTTATAATTATATTTTTCGCTTAAAGTGCTGCCGCTTACAGTTATTTTGTAATACTGACCGTTTTTTCGCGCTACCGGTTCAGAATAAACAAGACTGCCGAAAAGCTCTCTGAATGACATTTCCACCCTTCGGCTGTCGGAAAGCAGATAATTCTTTTCATCACTCAGGCAGTACAAAAGTCCGTACCTGAAAGTATCTGCAAGCTGTTGAGGTATAGCGCAATCACATACCTCGTTTTTTACATCAATGGTTAGTGACATATTATTTACTGCAATCCCTGTGGAGTAATCTTACTGTTAATTTCTTTTCACTCAGATGACGGAACATATTTTCCGCAAAAGTAACGCTTCTGTGCTTTCCGCCTGTACAGCCGAAAGCAATTACAAGCTGGCTTTTGCCCTCTGAAATATACTGAGGAATAAGAAAATCTATAAGGTCAAAAAGTTTAGACTGAAGAGCCTGTGCAGTTTCGTGCTTCATAACAAAATCACGAACCTCCGCTTCCATTCCTGTTTTATGTTTAAGTTCAGGCACATAAAAGGGATTCGGCAGACAGCGCACATCAAATACCAGGTCCGCTTCATCAGGCACTCCGTATTTGAAGCCGAAGGAAACACAATTAATAATCATGCTTTCACTTATATCCTCCAAAAACAGATTAAGTACATTCTCCTTAAGCTTCGCTGTTGTCATAAGGCTTGTATCAATACAGTAATCGGAATTTTCGCGGACAGGCATAAGAATTTCAAACTCTTTTGAAATTGCTTTGTCGATATCACCGTCACAATAATCCTGAAGCGGATGCTTACGGCGGGTCTCCTTATATCTGCGCTTTACAACATCATGGTCAGCATAAAGGAACAATACCTTTATATTAAGCCCCAGCCGTCTCATTTCCTCAACACTGTCACGAAGCTGTAAAAACAACTCGCCGCCGCGTATATCTGTTACAAGCGCAACCTTTTCCATTGAACTGTTGCCCTCGCAGATATCTGCAAACTTATGGATAAGCTGAGGAGGCATATTATCAATACAGAAAAAACCGATATCTTCAAGTGCCTTTACAACACAAGATTTACCCGAGCCTGAAACACCCGTTACAATTATAAACTCCATTTATATTTCCCCTGTTACTCAAGAATTTCAATTTCACGTTCAAGCATTACGCCGGAATCGGCATAAACCTTTTCCTTTACCGCATCAATAACTTTCATTACATCATTGAAGGTAGCGCCGCCCCTGTTTATTACAAATCCGCTGTGCTTTTCACTTACCTGCGCTCCGCCGCAAGTAAAGCCTTTCAGTCCGCTTACCTCAATAAGTCTTGCAGCAAAATCACCCTCGGGACGTTTGAAAGTGCTGCCCGCACTGGGATATTCAAGCGGCTGTTTTGAACGACGCTTTTCCATAAGCTCGGACATTTTTGCTGTAATTTCAGCCTTGTCACCCTTACAAAGCCTGAAACGGACGCCGAGAATAACATAACTGTTTTCACTGAAAACACTATGACGATAAGAAAGCATCATCTCTTCGGCTGTCATGTTTTTTATCTCCAGATTTTCGTTGAGATAATCACAGGACTCTGCGACATCCTTCATTTCTCCCCCGTAAGCGCCTGCATTCATAAAAAGAGCGCCGCCGACCGAACCGGGGATTCCATAGGCAAATTCAAGACCGGTAAGGCTGTGTTCCTTTGCAAAAGCACATACCTTTGCAAGAGACGCACCAGCTTCACAGTAAATGCATTCATCATCTTCAAGCCGAACATCGGAAAACGCCGAGGAAATAACAATAACAACGCCTCTGAAGCCGTTATCGCTGACCAGGACATTGCTTCCCTTTCCGAGAATATAATATTTAATATCATTTTTTCGGCAGCACTCAAGAATTTCACGCATGCAATCCACATTATCGGGTTTTACAAGTATATCACACTTACCGCCGATTTGAAAAGAGGTATACTCTGAAAGAGGTTCATCTCTCAGAATTTCAACCCCGTATTTTTCGCATATTCTATCAATTTCGCTGTAATTCACCCTGACTTCTCCTTAATATTGTAATTTCGCCGCACAAGAAAATGTGCGGCGATAAAAAGCATTTACTTTAAAGTATATAAATATGCAGCACCGATTATACCTGCATCATTACCAAGCTTTGCAATATCAAGTTTTGTAGAGCACTCGGGGTCTATGCAATAGCTTTCCTTTGCAATATATTCAAGAAGCGGCTTTGTAAGATTTTCGCCTTCCTTGCAGATACCGCCGCCGATAAGAAGCACCTCAGGCTGGAAGATATTTACAACGTTTGTAAGACCGCAGCCGAGATAGTTTATATACTTGTTTACAACCTCGGTAGCTGTCTTGTCACCTGCTCTGAAGCCGTCAAAAGCAGTCTTGCCGTCTACACCCTCGATACTGCCTGCAATTTCCCACATTTTTGTATCCTTGTCAGCTTCCATGGCTTCCTTTGTGAAATTGATAAGAGCAGTAGCGGAGGAGTAAGCCTCAAAGCAGCCCTTTCTGCCGCAGCCGCACTGTCTGCCGTTATATTCGATAACAGAGTGACCAAGCTCTGCGCCGCAGAAATTGAAACCTGTATAAATTTTGCCGTCGATAATAATACCTCCGCCTACACCTGTGCCGAGGGTAATAACAACTACATTCTTATAGCCCTTGCCTGCGCCGTTTACAACTTCACCGAAAGCAGCAGCGTTGGCGTCATTTTCAACAAAAACCTCTGTGCCGAGCTTTTCGCTGAGCATTCCGCCGAGACCGAAATTATTGAAGCCGAGGTTGCAGGAATACAGAACTACACCTGTATTGCGGTTAGCGGTACCGGGAGTGCCGATACCTATACTGTTTACGTCAGAAACAGCAATTTTTGCATCTTCACAGGCGAGCTTTACGCCCTCAACAATGCTTTCTACAATTTCCTCAGAGGGTCTGGGAAGATTAGTCTTGATGTTGGAGCGGCCAACAATATTGTAGTTTTCGTCAACGACACCGACCTTGATATTTGTTCCGCCTAAATCTATACCGATATTATACATTTAAATTTCTCCTTATACATTAAAAAATATTTCCGTGCTTGTTCCTGAGATAGTTCAGGATTCGGTTTTCATCGATGTTGAAAATAAGTTTTTCAGGAAAACCTGTTTCTGTGAGCAACTGTTTTGCTGAATCAAAAGCGCCGATAGCTGTGTAAAAATGCGCGTCGGAGTTTACAACAACACCTGTTCCGTATTTTTCACAGGCTTCAAGTATATATTCATAGCGCGTCTTCGCTTTTCCACCGCGACGAAGCCTTTCAGCGTTGATTTCTATAAGCTTGCCCTGATTTGCACACTCTTTTGCAACCAGGTCAAAATCATAATCATACTGTTCAGACTCCGAATGGCAGATAACATCCACGTGTGGATTCTGAAGAACATTAAGATACGCCAAAGTGTGGTTTTTTCTGCTTGATGGCATCATGATAGGATAGTGCATGGAAACATTTATCCAGTGCAGGCAGTGGTAAAGACCATCCTCATAGATATCAATAGTTCCCTTTTCATCCTTGATATTGGCTTCGATTCCTCTGATAAGACGAACACCGAACAGTTCATCAGGCAGTATTCTGAGATTGTAAAAATGCCATAAATGAGGCGCGTCTTCCATCTCTATGCTGTGGTCAGTTATAGCAAGATACTTTATTCCATGCTCTGACGCCCATTTTGCATTTTCACTTACTGTGCTGTACGCATGGGTAGAAGCACAGGTATGTGTGTGAAAATCACCTATAAATTCCATTCTTATTATCAGACACCTTACGATTATACATCATACTTTGTAACTGTGTCTGCACCCTCCATATTAAGTCCTAAATTGTCAAGAAGGTCCTGAGCTGCATTATAACCCATCTTCTTCTGACGGTTGTTCATAGCTGCGACCTCAAGAATTACGGCAAGATTACGTCCCGGCTTTACAGGAATTGTGAGATAAGGAACCTTAACACCGAGAATGGACATATAATGGTTGTCCATGCCCATACGGTCGTAAACCTTTTCCGGATTCCAGGGTTCAAGCTCAACTACCATATCAATCTTTTCCGCAACCTTAACAGAACCCATACCAAACAGCTGTCTGACATTAATGATACCGATACCTCTGAGTTCAAGGAAGTGGCGGATATTATCAGGGGAACTGCCCACAAGGGTAACGTTGGAGGTCTTCTTGATTTCTACCGCGTCATCAGCGACAAGACGGTGACCACGTTTTACAAGCTCAATTGCGGTCTCGCTCTTACCTACGCCGCTGTCGCCAAGGATAAGCACGCCTTCACCGTAGATTTCAATAAGTACACCGTGACGAGTAATTCTGGGAGCAAGATTAAGATTGAGAAATGCAATAAGCTTTGCCATAAAGGCGGAGGTACTGCTCTTGCATCTTAAAATTGCAACTCCGTGCTTCTCAGCGAGTTCGAGAATTTCAGGAAAAAGCTCAAGCTCACGTGTAATAACAAACGCGGGCGGCTTTTTGGAGAAAAGTGTATCAATAGCTGCTTTTCTTTCTTCTTCGCTACGCTGTTCAAGGAAAGTAAACTCGGTCTTTCCTACAATCTGGATACGGGTATTATCAAAATACTCGTAGAAACCGCCGAACTGTAAACCGGGACGGTTTACATCACAACTGTAAATATAGATATTTTCAGGATTCTGGGGGCAGTAAAGCACCTCCAGCTCATGTTCTTTGATAATTCTGTCAAGTGAAACGGAAAATTCCTGTGGCATAAATGTCAGTTCCTTTCATTAATAATGTCGTTTTTACAACACTCTTTTATTATACATTATTAAGGCGGATTTTTCAAGGGGTTTCAGCCAATTTTATAAAATAAAAAAACCACCTGCAATACTGCAAGTGGTTTATAATGGAGCTGATAATCGGAATCGAACCGATGACCTCATCCTTACCAAGGATGTGCTCTACCGACTGAGCCATATCAGCACCTATTACGGTTATAAATTATAACACACTTTTTTTGATTTGTCAATACTTTTCCGGAAATATTTTTCCCGTATTAACAATTATATCCAATAATAAATTTTCTTACTGTTATACCATTAAAATGATGCGTTCTCTCTATTTCACGCTTTATCATATCACTCCGAATCTCTGTATATTGCACCAAAAGCAATAAAGAAAAATAAATTTTTCGTTCATTCATACAAGTTGAAAAATACATTATTATATGCTATAATACAAGCAATATCATGCGAAAGGACAAAATATATGTGCTACACCACGGATTTTTCAAAGCTGCTCTCTGAGCTTGACAAAAAAGAAGTAAACCCCGATGTTCTCGTTTCTAAGCAAGCGGATAATGAGACCGTTGAACTTTTCAACTTTCTGAAAAGCATATACGGAAAAAAAGTCCTTTCAGGTCAGCAGTATCTTCAGGCGGAAGAGCTGGAGGATATTGTCTACTGGCGCACTGTCGGCGAATTGCCGGCAGTCAGAGGCTATGACCTTATGGATATGGATAAGAAAAAAGGCGACAATCAGGTTGACCGCGCAATAAAATGGGCAAAAGATACGGGTTGTATCATTACCATGTGCTGGCACTGGTATGCCCCCGACGACCTTGATGATATGGAAAACTGCTGTTGGTCATTCTACTACAAAACCACTTCCTATAACCATAAAACTTCCTTTGACCTTCTTAAAGCAGTTGAACCCGGAACACGAGAATATGATTTTGTCGTTTCAAGAATAGACAAAGCCGCTTCCATGCTGAAAAAATTTGAAGCTGAGAAAATCCCTGTTCTTTTCAGGCCGCTTCATGAAGCCAACGGCGACTGGTTCTGGTGGGGACGCAGAAAGGATTGTCCCGAGGAAAGTACCGAAGCGTATAAAAAACTCTGGTACATGATTTTTGACCGCATTGAAAATTTTCATAAGCTTACAAACATAATATGGGTATGGAACGGACAAGATAAAGACATGGCGGTTCATCCCAACACCTACGATATCTGCGGTGATGATATTTACAGCCAGCTGCCTGATGACCATTCATCACAGAAGGAGCGTTACGATTATCTTGTCTCCTATACCCACGGAAAAATGGCAACACTCAGCGAATGCGGATTTATTCCTGACCCTGAGGAAATGGCCAAAGATAAGGTTAATTGGCTGTGGTGGCTGCCCTGGTGGGGAAGCTTTGTTTATGCGGTTGAAGGCTGGAAACCGATTTTTGATAAAAATAATCTGCCTTTTTGCAACCAAAAGTACATGAGCGAAGTGTTCTTATCGAAGGCGATGAAAAACGAGAGATGCATAAACCTCTCAGACCTGCCATTCTATAAAGGCTTTGACAGCCTTCCCGAGCGATTCCGCACGGAAGATTACATCAATAAATAAACCTGAAAATTCAGGAAAATGAAAGGAAACAAAATCATGAGCAAGAAAATTTTAGCATTACTTCTTACAGCAGCACTTATTACCTCCGCAGCAGCTTGCGGCAGCAACAATGAAGAAGAAACAACAACTACTACAACTGTTGCAGATGCAGTTGTTGAAGACAACGCAGATGAAGATATCGCAGACGAACCTGCTGATGACGAAGCAACAGCAGATTTAAGCTGTCAGGAACTCGCTGATGTTGTTATCAACAGCGGCGTTGAATTCCCTGCTATCGGTTTAGTTGAAGATGAAGCAATCATCAAGGATGTTATGGGTTACGACCTTTCCCTCTTCTCCGAATACAGCGTTACAATGCACATGATGAGCGCACACCTCATCGAGCTTACAATCGCTAAGCCCGCTGAAGGCAAGGAAGAAGCTGCTCTCGAACACCTCAACAACCGCATGAACCAGCTCAAGACAGAGGTAGCTTTCTACCCTGAACAGCAGGAAACAGCTGACCAGACCGTTGTAGGCTCTGTCGGCGGTTATGTATACCTCCTCTGCTGCAACGACGCAGCTAAGGCTGAAGAAGCTCTTATCGCAGCTGTTGGCTGATTATCACTTAATTAATCAAAAATAAAACCGCCCGCCTGCTGATTAATTATCAGTAAGCGGGCGATTTTTTTGTTATCCAAGCTGCAATGCTATTATAACACATTTCAGCGTGGAAATTTGTCGAAACCTGTCGACGAAAATAATTTTTTTAAAATTTATACGCGATATAAAACGTGATAGCTGCCGTACTCGGTATTGTCGTGTCCCTTAACTTTTTCCTCTGACAGTGTAAAACCTATTTTCTTCATTGCTTTTATTCTCTCAGAAGCGGAAGGAATGGCTTTTGTTGCTATTTTATCGCAGAAAAAGCACTCAAACGCGAAACTTACTATAAGTTCAAGAATACACGATATATCCTTTTCATTCTCATAATCGCTTCTTAAATCAAGCCTGAGTAAACCGCAATCTGTAAAATAATCCTCAGCCTTACGATTAAATAATTCAATTGTACCGATTGCCTCATTCTTAAATTTATCAAAAACAGACCAGCGTACATAATACTTTTTCTCATATTCCATAAGCCAGAAACCAATAGCCTGTTTCATGCGTTCTTCAGTGGTATAGTAAAAATCGTCACCATTGCAGTTATCACTGTTAAACAACGGAACGGACTTTTTATCGGAATATACTTTCAATAAATCCTGACAATCATCATGTGAAACCTGTTTCAACAAGAAACGCTCATTTTCAAAAACAGGACAGCGCTCATAAACGTTATGCATAAAAACTCCTTTTATTAAAACTGCATTTCAAATTACTCTCTCCCCCAGAAAATCCGCACTTGGAACATAAGGGATATTAAGTTCAAAACCTCTTTTATTCATATCATTAAGCTTAATCAGCGCCAAAGGATAAGGCACATACAAATCCTTAGCCATTTCCTCGGCAGTATATCCGTCCTCACAGTAGCCCTTGACTTCTTTATCTGAAATAAGCAGATTGGCGGCAAAAATGTTTGCTTCCATTTCAGGCTTACTCTTCATATCAAAAAAAGATGACTCTTTAAGACCTCCGCTTTCCGCAAGATGACGGTGAAGAATATCATGTCCCAGTTCATGAGCCAGAATAATCCCCGAAAGAGTGTCCGTCAGACTTTTATTAAGCACTACAAAGCGGTTTCTCTTATACACTATATAAAAGCCTTTAAGTCCACCGAGGTCTGCAAAATCCACATCAACATCCATAGCGTCGGCTAAATCAAAGGGATTGCGCGTTTTATATTTTTTTGTTATCTCATTCACTTTTTCATAAATATAATACGAACTCACCCTGAACACCCCTTATATATTTTTATTCTCCTGACTTTGAAGCATACCTGCGGTTCTTTTCCTTTGCTTTCCAGTAAATATTCTGAAGCGCAAGCATAACCTTATCCTTATCTTCCTCGCTCATATCGCCGCCTGCAAAAAGCGCACCCGCACAATCAAGCAGCTGCTGCGCCGAAACAACACCGCTTTCCCCGTCCTCTGCGCGAACCAGTCCTATGAAATCATCACTGCTTACAAGATATTCAATCCTTGTACCAAGAACAGTACATATCTTATCCAGGATATTTCTCTTGGGATAGCGTGCGCCAAGCTCGTAATTCTGAATACTGCGGCAGGAAACGCCTACCTTTTCTGCAAGCTCAGACTGAGTATATCCCTTTTCCTTGCGAAGCTTCTGAAGCTTTTCAGTAAAATCCATAAGAAGACCTACCTTTCCATAAATAAAGCCATTATCGGTATTGAAACCCTATTGACAAATCATTAATCGTGAGGTATAATATCAATACACTCGTTTTGTTCATTATTTCGTTGTTTGTTCGTAAAAATTATAGCATTATTTTTCAGTCTTGTCAAGAGGATTTACAATATTTATGAGAACTATTCTGCATTGCGACCTGAACTCTTTTTATGCTTCGGTCGAAATTTTTCTTAATCCGTCTCTGAGAGGAAAACCTGTTGCCGTATGCGGCAGCAAGGAGGAGCGTCATGGTATTGTCCTTGCTAAATCTGATGAAGCCAAAGCCTGCGGAGTAAAAACGGCAGAGGCAATCTGGGAGGCACAGAGAAAATGCCCTGATCTTATAATAATTCCCCCTCATTACGATGAATACGTCCGCTTTTCCCGTATGGTTCGTAATATCTACGAGGAATACACTGACCTTGTAGAGCCGTTCGGCATGGACGAATGCTGGCTTGATGTAACAGGCAGCGAAAGACTTTTCGGAAACGGTGAAAAAATTGCAAACACCATACGCGAGCGTGTAAAGAATGAAATCGGCGTCACTATTTCCGTAGGTGTCAGCTTCAACAAAGTCTTTGCAAAGCTGGGTTCAGATTTAAAAAAGCCTGACGCAGTTACACTTATACCTTATGAGGATTTCAAAGAAATTGTTTTTCCCTTGTCCGTTACAGAAATGATAGGTATAGGTCCTAACACGGGAAAAGTTCTGAAGAACTATTGCATTGAAACAATAGGCGACCTTGCGGCAACAAACAGAAATTTTCTCATAAGCAAGCTTGGAAAAACAGGAGAATGTATATGGAATTATGCAAACGGGCTGGACGATTCCCCTGTACACAGCATTGATTATCATGCACCTGTAAAAAGCGTTGGACGAGGTACTACCTGCCCTCGTGACCTGGAGACAAACGATGAGGTTCATAAGGTTATAATGGAGCTCTCACAGATAGTTTCACACCAGCTCAGAAAACATTCTCTCAGAGCCACCTCGGTACAGCTCTCGGTAAAAGATAAAAACCTTTGTGTAAAGCAGTATCAGACACCGCTGAAATTGCCTACTCAATGCTTCGGTGATATCGAAAGCAAGGCTTTTGAGCTGTTTGCCGACAATTACAGCTGGCGCGAAAAGGTCCGTGCAGTTACAGTGAGGGCGATAAATCTTACTGACGGAAACGAACCTGAACAACTGGATTTTTTAATGGATTATTCGGCTCAGGAAAAGCGCGAAAGCGCAGAAGAAGCTATGGAGAAAATAAGGAAAAAACACGGAATTTCAATTATAAACATCGCAAGTCTGTCTGAAAACAACCGTTCAAAAAAGAAACACATATAAAAACCAATGACCTGAGAAAAAAACTCAGGTCATTCTTCTTATTATATGTTCCCGTTCATCCTGTCAGCCAGCAATGTGAGAATTCTCAGAAATTCCGCCTATTTTGTACAATCCGTCAAGACCGCGCGAGAGAGACTGATTTTCCTCCATGTCCACAACAGCAACCGATGAATAGATATGTCCTTCAGCATCACTGAAATACAGCGTCTCTCCTGTTTTCAGGCTGAAATTGGTCTGATATTTTTTCAGCGCTGATTTTTCACTGTTATTCTTACAAACAACGGTATATACTTCGCCTGCACCGATTGTTACATCAGGCATTTCCCAACGCTGTAAATTAAGTTCATCATCAGAAAGGAAAAGTCCCGAAAGGCTGATATCCACGCTTGTGGGATTGTAGATTTCAATCCAGTCGCCATCGCCCGAAGTATAAAGCTCGCTTATGTAGATAGACTTTTCGGACTCAACCTTTTTCACATGAAGATTTACAGTTACAAGCCCGAAATCATCAGCCATTGAAGAGTTTATTCTTATCTGAGGCTCATAATAGAGCTTTCCTCCGATTTCCCAGTAATCAAACTCATAGCCGGCAAGTGCTTCTGCCGAAACAGGGACTTTACAATCGGTAAAGTAAGAAGCTGTAACCGTTCCTGAATGGTTAAGAGTCTGTGTATTGAGACTTCCCTTTGCACCCGTGGGATTATTCAGGGCAATTGTATAATATTCTTTGTCGTACTTGAAGCGTTCGCTCATTGCATTAAGCATAATCGTAGGACGTCTTTCAGCGAAATCCCTTATCTGCTGACGGCTGTCGGCAAAGGTTCCCTCATTCGCCCAAGTGGATGTATAACCGTTTTTAAGAGCATACATACACTCGGTATCGCAGATTTCAATAAGATCATCAATTACATTATTTGCATTTTCAGGTGAAAAAGCACCGCCAATAAGGTCACACACGGTATTTGCAAATTTCTCGCGCATATCGGAACGTTCTAGCACAGCTCTCAGAAGAACCGAATCACCCTGCATGTGATTACCTGTGATTACGTTGGAAAGTGTGTTGTCACGATAACCGTTTCCGTAAAGGCCCCATGCATATTCCGCATCGAAAAACAGAAAACGCCATCTGCCATCAAGATACTCACTTGTTATCTCTTCGCCTTCAGAGGGATAATAACGCCATGCCTTGAAATTGTTTCCCGGCCAGTCCTTGTTATCCACATAAATCTGAATTGCATAGTACATCATAAGGTTATCAATATCAACAAGCTCCTTGAACTCATTGAAATTGTTGAGATTGGTAAGCCCTCGCTCAGCAACCTCAAGAAGATAATTCCAGTCCTCAACGCACTGCTCATCATCTCCCTCGACTTCCTGCTCCTTGGCTCCTACAATACGGAAATTTTCCTTATTTCCGCCGTAGTTATTGGCGAGATAATCGTTGCTGTAAGCTTCATGAAGCCATGCAAAGCCATAATATTCACTGTTCAGAAAAACAGCGGCAGGACGCACATTCTGAGTATCGGGGAATCCCGCCTGAGAGGAAAGGGTCATCGAAAGCTCATCGCGTATTGAAGCGAACTCACGGTCATTGGCATTATTTCTGAGGGTAATTCTGTCATAGCGTGTAAGGAGATTGCCGTAAGCGTCCGTCGCTCCGCCGAAAAATGCATATTTGAACTTTCCGTTTCCATCGCTGTAAATATTGCGGGCAATAAGTCGCCAGGATTTCTGCTCAACAGCTCTTGAAGCACCACCCACAACACGCGCACCTGCTGCCTGAGAGATAAGCTGTTCTCCTTCGGGAGTATAAACCTCGACATACATATCTCTTTCGCTTTCACGGCCGCCGATATACCAGTTTGCAGGTGCTGTATAATCAAGCTCCCCTCCCTTATATTCATCAGAATTAAGGTACTCGTCACGCTTAAAACCTTCGGTAGCTACACCGTAATAATAGTCATAAAGATTGTACTCGTCGGTTGATAAAACAAAAATAAGAGTTTCATCATCAAAACGGTTTTCCACATCCTTGCCCACGACATAGCTCTTTATACAGATATCAGAAGTCTCGGAAGGAGTAACGGCAATAGCTTTTATAGTTGTTGCATTAACCTTGCTTCTGGCTGAAATCTTAACAGGCTCCTTGTATTTTTTGGAGTCAACAGTGGGGTCGTTTCCGTCCGTGGTGTAATAAATAACTGCGTCATCTCTGTTTGCTTTCAACTCAACCTCAATATTTTCGCTGTAAAAAGCCTTTGTCTTGGAAAATGAGACAGAGAGTACATCGCTGTTTGTCTCTTCAGCAGGCTCTTCAATAAGGCTCTGAGATAGCTCGGCCTGATAGTCGCCGAAATATTCAAGGCCGACAAAGCTTGCCGCACCGATTGCAATAACAATTAATAAAATAATAATTTTTTTCATAGTCCTGATTAAATATGAACAGTCAAGCCTGTCCGTCACACATTGCCAATAATTCTTCTTCGTTGATTACTTTTATGCCCAGCTCTTCAGCCTTGGTCAGTTTACTGCCAGCCGCCTCGCCTGCCACAACATAATCTGTCTTTTTGGAAACCGAGCCTGTACATTTACCGCCCAGCTTTTCTATCATTTCCTTTGCCTGCTCTCTTTTCAGTGTGGGAAGAGTTCCCGTCAGAACAAAGGTGAGTCCGTTGAATTTATCTCCTGTAACCGCATTGCTGTAAGCAGTATTTACGCCATATTCCTTCAGTCGGTTTACAAGATTTATCATATCTACATCTTTGAAAGCGCTGACCACGCTTTCCGCAAGAACATCGCCAAAGCTGTCAATTGAAATTATATCGCTGACATCAGCCTTCATGATTTCGTCGAGACTGCCGAAGTGCTTGCACAAGAGCTCTGCGCTTCTTCTGCCGATACCTTTTATTCCGAGAGCAAAAACCAGTCTGTCCGCTTCAGTGTTTCTGGAGTTTTCAATTGCTTTCAGCAGATTATTGGCGGATTTTTCCTTGAAATTCGGCAGAGTAAGAAGCTGCTCAAAGGTAAGTCTGTACAAATCCGCAGCATTTTCAATCAGCTCGCTCTCTGCAAGCTGTTCAACAATTGCTTCTCCCAGACCATCAATATTCATAGCATCCCGCGAAGCAAAATGAATGATATTTCTGAGAATCTGAGCCTTGCAATTGGGATTTACACACCGCACTGCAGCCTCATCGCCTGTTTTTTCCGCCTTATGACCACAGACGGGACAGATTTCAGGAATAGTATACGGCTCGCTGTTTTTCTCATGAGAAGCAACACGAACAACCTCAGGGATAATCTCGCCAGCCTTACGCACAACGATTGTGTCGCCGAGTCGTATATCAAGCTGTGAAATTATATCCTGATTGTGAAGCGAAGCTCTCGAAACAGTTGTTCCCGCCAGGATAACAGGCTCAAAAATCGCAACAGGTGTAAGGGCGCCTGTTCTGCCGACGTTTATTTCAATTTCAAGGAGCTTTGTTTCCTTCTCTTCAGGCGGATATTTGAAGGCGACCGCCCATTTCGGCACCTTTGAAGTTGAACCGAGAATATCACGCTGAGAAAAATCATCAATTTTTATAACAGCACCGTCAGTATCATAGCTGTAGCTGCGTTTTTCCGTTCCGATTTCACGTATGCGCTCAACAGCTCCGTCTATCGTGTCATAAAGACGGTCGTCAACCACCTTGAATCCGAGTTTTTTCAGGTATTCAAGGGATTCATGATGAGAAGAAAGCGTTTTTCCTTCTATCTGCTGAATATTGAATATAAAAATATCAAGTCCTCTTGAAGCTGTGACCGAACTGTCCTTCTGTCTCAGCGAACCTGCTGCGGCGTTACGGGGATTCTTCGCAATCTTTTCTCCGTTTTCCTCCTGCTCTGCCACCAGCTTTGCGAAACTGGCTCTGGGCATATATACCTCGCCCCTGACCTCGATAAAAGGAAGCGGTTCATTTATTTTCAGAGGAACAGAGCGTATAGTACGGAGATTTTCGGTAATATCCTCACCGATAAAACCATCGCCGCGTGTCGAACCTCGCACGAAAATACCGTCGCGGTATTCCAGCGAAACAGAAAGTCCGTCAATCTTCGGTTCTACTGCATAAACAGGCTTTACCTCCTGTCTTACACGATTATCAAAAGCGTACAGTTCTTCCTCACTGAAAACATCCTGCAAAGAACCCATCTGAACGGTATGCGTCACCTTTTCAAAGGTCGTAAGAGCAAAACCGCCGACTCTTCGTGTAGGCGAAAGCGGTGTAACAAGGTCGGGGTATTCCCCCTCAATAGCCTTGACCTCCTGCATAAGCTTATCGTATTCATAATCATCTATATCAGGGTCGTCAAGAACATAATATCTGTAATTATGTCCCTCGACAATCTCGTATAGTTCATACAGTCTTTTTTTTGCTTCTTCCCTGTTCATTATTTTCCCTTTCATCAGCCGCCTGTAAGGTCAAAATCTGCAAGCTCGCTGTAATGCTGTTCATCAAGAACAATATTAGAAAAAGTGTCGGGCACTCTGCCCACTATAATAGTCTGTGATATGACAAATTCATTCTTAACCATGAAGCTGTCGCTAAGCCCCGGTATAAGCGGCGAAACCTCAGTATCAATCACTAGAATTATACTGTGCATGGTCTGATTTATCCCTGAGCTTTCGAAACGGCTTAAAAGCTGTGAACGCGCAACACCTTTAGGTTTTAATGCGAATGAAACCTCTGCACCTGTGCCGTAAAGATAACTGACACCCGTTAGTGTTCCAAGGCGAAGAGATATTTCCTCGCCGACGAGAGAAGTCAGCTCTTTGTTCGCAAGCTCCATTATTCCCGCCTTCATGGTATTGATTTTTGCAGGATTGGTGCGCATGGCTGAAATGCTGCCGTTTTCACCGTATACAAAGCTTACGATATCCGAATAATCATTTTCAGTGGTTTCAAGATGGTTTGTAATTGCCCTGCTTACCGCCCTGTCAGCTATAAGCTTGCACTGATATTCCACAAGACGTTCAGCCACAGGTCTCAGCCACAAATCAAAAATCACCGCAAAAACCGCAACAATAATCCCCGCAAGAATCATAACCCTGCCCGAGTAGAGCAGCAGCTTGTTTTTCTTTGAATCATGTCTCATTTATATCACCCCGTGTCCTACATTATATGACGGACACGGGAAAAATGATAACAATTACTTTATAAATACGCTGAAGGCTCTGTATGCCATATATACGTCATTTTTTGCTGTTATTTCATAGGGTGCGTGCATTGAAAGCACAGGAACGCCGATATCAATTGTATCAATATCAAGATTCGCTATATACATGGCAACTGTTCCGCCGCCGCCGAAATCTACCTTACCAAGTTCACCTGTCTGCCAGATTACGCCGTTTTCGTTGAAAAGTTTTCTTATCTCGGAAACATATTCGGCAGAAGCGTCACTTGTACCCGATTTTCCTCTTGAACCTGTATACTTTGTCGCAACTACACCGCGGTTAAGGAAAGCAGCGTTAAGTTTTTCAAAGGGTTCGGGGAATGTGGGGTCAAAGCCTGCATTTACGTCAGCGGAAAGGCATCTGGAAGCGGAAAGAACGGTATGTCCCGAAACACCCGAAGCTTCCGCAAGGTCGTAGATAAAATATCTGAGATAGCCTGAACGCAGACCGGTATTGCCCTCACTGCCGATTTCTTCCTTATCCGTAAGAATAGTCACGGAAGTCTTCTCAGGTATACCTTCTGTGTCCACTGCCGCCATAAGCGCAGGATATGCACAAACGCGGTCGTCCTGACCATAAGCACCAATCATACTGCGGTCAAAACCGATATCCTTCGCTTTAAGCGCAGGAACGCACTCAAGCTCTGCGGAAATAAAATCTTCCTCTGTAATTCCGTACTTTTCATTAAGAAGATTAAGAAGATTAAGCTTTACAGCGTCACTCTTTTCATCGCACTTAAAAGGTCTGGAACCGATAAGGATATTAAGCTCCTCACCCTTTATAAGCTTGTTTGAAGGGCGCTTATACTGCTCTTCTGCAAGGTGTGGAAGCAGGTCTGTCACAACAAAAACGGGGTCGTTTTCATCTTCGCCGATTTTTACATTTACAGCTTCTCCGTCAGCCTTGTAAATCACACCATGAAGCGCAAGAGGAAGCGCTGGCCACTGATATTTCTTGATACCACCGTAGTAATGTGTCTTGAAATAACCCAGCCCTTCGCTTTCATAAAGAGGATTCTGCTTAAGGTCAAGTCTGGGCGAGTCGATATGAGCCGCCACAATATTAACACCGTTTTCTATGGGCTGTCTGCCGATTACAGATAAAATTACAGACTTGCCTCTGTTATTGAGGTAAACACGGTCGCCGGGGTTGTAAGCAATACCCTTTCTGAACTTCTTGAATCCGTTGCTTTCTGCAATTCTTATGGCTTCGGTGCAAGCTTCGCGCTCTGTCTTTGCCGCGTCAAGAAATTCCTTGTAGCCCTCGCAGAATTCGTCAGCCTTTTCAATTTCGCTGTCGTTCATTTCTTCGTAAGTATTCTTACGCTTCATGAATAACTTTTCCTTTAATTCTTTTACATTCTGTTCCATATTATGTTTTCCTTTCACTGAGCGTAAAGCTCTTTGTAATTTGATAATGCATTATTGATTTTATTTACATAATGTGAAGTAGTTTCACTTGGTATACTGTCCAGACGCTTTCCGTCAGCTGAATTCTCTTTATCCTCGAGCCATGTGCTGACGCTGCCTGCACCTGCATGATATGCAGCAATTGCCGTATCCTTGTCACCGAATTTTTCAAAAAGATAATCAACAAGATACGCGCCGTATCTGATATTGGTTTCGGGGTCAAACATTTCATCATAAACGGTAATATCATCGTCAAGTCGGAACTTTATCCAGTCAAACGTCTCCTCCATAATCTGCATAAGCCCGCGCGCCCCTACGTTTGAAACCGCCTCGCAATCAAAATCACTCTCGGTTTTTATGACTGCATATATAATATCCTCGTCAATTTCATACTCGGCGGCGTATTTTTCAACATACTCACTGTACCACTTCGGGTGCGCCGCAAGCCTTCGCTCATATTCCAGCTTTTTCGCCGCATCTATTCCTGTAATTATAGCCGCTATAACAATTATAACGAACAATAATACAAAAATAAAAAATCCCGTTCTGTTTTTTCTTTTACGCATCTGCTACTCCGATTTTTAATGCAATTTTTCTGATTTCATTTCTGAGTTCTTCGGTTGAACCCTTGTTCTCAACACAATAATCCGACCTTTCCCTGTAAAACTCAGGTGGAAACTGTGAAGAAAGACGGTTCACGGCTTCCTCATAGGTGAGATTATCCCTTTTTCTTATACGTTCGAGGCAAGTTTCCTTATCAGCAACAACGCTTACAATTTTATCACAAAAACCGTCTGTGCCGCTTTCAAATAAGGTAGGAGCATCAAGCAATATAAAACGATAACCCTCATCAATATATTTTACGGCAGATTTTATCATTTCATACGAAATATAAGGGTAAATAATTTCATTGAAGGAAGCTCTTGCCTTTTCATCTGAAAAAATCAGACGTCCCAATCCCTTACGGTCAAGCGTGCCGTCAGAAAGTAGTATTCCTTCACCGAAATAACCGCAGAGTTCTGAAAGTGCAGGCTTTCCCTTTTCAACGACAATTCTTGAAACCGTATCACAGTTTATAATTCCGAAGCCCGCATCTCTGAAGGCTTCGCAGGCTGTGGTCTTACCTGCTCCGGACATTCCCGTTAGCCCGATTATATATGCGTCATTGTCCGAAAACAATCCGAAGCCTCCCTTCTATAATTTTATAACTCTGAATCCTGCCGCGCGAAGAAGTCGGTTATAGACTGCCAGTCCGAACCCTTCAGTATCGGGACTTCTGACATAAACCGCCTTACAGCACAGCTCGTCAGCTCTTCTCAGACTTGCAAAGAGATTTTCGCCCTGTTCCTCTGCTGAAGCACCGTAAGGCAGTCTGATGATATTCTCAGGAAGAGCCTCATTTCCGCAAAGAACAGCAGTTTTACCATCAGTAAGGGTTGCAATGAACTTCGTAAACTGTTCATCTGACCCGTCTACTATGTACACCTCTGCCTTGGGCGAATAATGCTTGTATTTCATACCCGGCGACATTACTCTTTCATCGGGTGAAAGCTGTTTTAATACGCCGTTATCAATAATCACTTCCGCAAATTCACGTAGCATTTCGGGAGTAACAGCCCCGGGACGCAGAATACGAATGCTTTCATTTTCAAAAGTGATGACCGTACTTTCCACTCCGCAGGAACATTCGCCGCCGTCAATAATCATAGGGATTTTCCCCTTCATATCCGCAAAAACATGAGCCGCGGAGGTAGGGCTTGGCAAGCCCGAGGTGTTGGCAGACGGCGCTGCCAGCGGAAAACCGCACTCTTCTATAAGTTTTCTCGTAAAATCATTATCAGGCATACGCACTGCGGCTGTATCGAGACCCCCACAGGTTTCAGCTGGAACATTTTCCTTACGTCTGAAAATCATTGTAAGCGGTCCGGGCCAGAAGGCTTCTGCAAGGCTGTACGCAAGGGGCGGAATATTATCGGTTATATCGTGAAGCATATCAAAGCTTCCTATATGAAGAATAAGCGGATTATCCTGAGGCCTTCCCTTGGCCGCAAAAATCTTACGCACTGCTTCAACATCCATTGCGTTCGCCGCAAGCCCGTACACTGTTTCGGTAGGAACGGCGACGACCTCATTATTCTTCAGCAGTACGGCGGCTTTTACAAGCTGTTCTTCTTCCGCTTCAAGAAGTAAAGTTTCCATTACGAATTCGCCTCCGCACCTGCAAGCTTTGCAGCTCTGTCGGCAATGGCAAGAGCGTCAAAAACCTCATCACAGTCACCATTAAGCACCTGTTCAAGCTTGTAAAGCGTAAGACCTATTCTGTGGTCGGTAACACGGCTCTGAGGATAATTATAAGTTCTTATTCTTTCGGAACGGTCGCCTGTACCTACCTGAATTTTTCTCTCCTCTGCTATTTTGCTTGTCTGCTCGTTGAGCTTAGCTTCATAAAGCTTTGTATAAAGCATTTTCATCGCCTTATCCTTATTTTTATGCTGGCTTCGCTCCTCCTGACATTCAACAATAACACCCGAGGGGTGATGAATTATACGGATAGCGGATTCGGTTTTATTGATATGCTGACCGCCTGCACCGCTGGAGCGATAGGTCTGGAATTCAAGGTCAGCGGGATTTATTTCAACGTCAACCTCTTCCATTTCAGGAAGCACAGCAACTGTAATCGTAGAGGTATGGATACGGCCCTGAGTTTCGGTTTCAGGAACACGCTGAACTCTGTGAACGCCGCTTTCATATTTAAGCTTTGCATAAGCACCTTCGCCTTCAATGGAAAAGCTGATTTCCTTATAGCCGCCGAGCTCTGTGGGATTAGCGCTTACAATTTCCATTTTCCAGCCCTTGGTCTGTGCATACATAGTGTACATTCTGAACAGCGAATTTGCGAAAAGCGCCGCTTCTTCCCCGCCTGCACCGCCGCGTATTTCAATAATTACATTACGGTCATCATCAGGGTCTCTGGGAAGGAGCATAATCTTCAGTTCTTCTGTATACTGCTCGATAAGAGCCTTGTTTTCATCATACTGAAGCTGTACCATTTCCTTGAAATCCTTATCTATACCGCCTTCGGCAAGCATTTCCCTCGCTTCCTCAAAATCGTCAGACGCCTTTTTATATTCACGGTACTTTTCAACAAGCGGCGTAAGAGTCTTATGCTCCTTCATAAGCGCCTTATACTGAGACTGGTCGCTTACAATTTCAGGGTCCATAAGCTTTTCATTTATTTCCTCATAGCGTTCTTCTGCAATTTTTAATTTATCAAGCATTTTTCTGTTCCTTTTCTTTATTCTTCTGTTTTAATAAGCTTTTTTATTTTCTTTTCACATTTTGAACGGGGCGTCATGAATTCATGTCCGCAGCCCTCACATCTGAGCCTGAAATCCGCACCGACGCGAAGCACCTTCATCATATCGGAACCACAGGGGTGGGGCTTTTTCATCTGAATTGTATCTCCCACGCTTATATCCATAAAAATATCCTTTCAAAAGAGCATTATCATCCAGTTTACATTATTGTATTATTATATCACAGTTATTTATATTTTGCAATATTTTCATGTGATTTTTCAGCAAATAAGCAGAAAAGTAAAAACACGGCCGGGAACTACCCAGCCGTGTTAGAATCAGATATGAATTATTCCGGATCAATATGTCCGCCACAGCCTTTACAACCCTGACAATTACCTCCGCAGGTTCTTGCCTGACAGGTCTTTGCATCAGGACAGCCTATGCATTTTATACCGCTTTTTTTCGCCTTTACAATATAAAGCACGACCGATGCGATAACAGCGACTATTACAGCAATTACAACGAAATTATCCATAAAATACTCCTGTGAAATTAAGCCTTTGCACCTAAAGCATACTCCGTGCTGAGCTGCTTATTTGTTCTCATAACGAGCGCCACAACAATACCGACCATAACCAGAACAGCGATTAAACCGGGAACGAAGCCTGTTCCGAAAGAACCTGTGGTGAATAATGTACCGAACTGGTAAACAAGGAAGCCGATTGTATAACCAACGCCAAGCTGAAGAGCAACGCCGCCGAAGAGCCACTTCTTGCTCTTGATTTCAGAGTTCATAGCGCCTATTGCTGCAAAGCAAGGAGGTGTAAAGAGGTTGAACATGAGATACGCAAGTGCAGCAGCCTTTGTTATACCGAACACCGCCGCAACACCTTCCCCTGCACCTTCCACAAGCGCAAGTTCTTCTGTGTCAATAAGGTTTGAAATGCCATAGCAAACTGCTAATGTACCTACTACGTTTTCCTTGGCAATAAAGCCTGTAACTGCTGCCGCACCCAACTGCCATGCCTTGATACCAACGACAGGAATGATTATGTAAGCAATGGGACCTGCAATGGTTGCGAGGATAGATGTATCTTCCGCACCCTCAGCAACAATTTCAAAGCTCCAGTTGAATGTCTGCATAATTTGAACAAGAGTGTTACAGAGAAGAATAATTGTACCCGCCTTGACAATATATGCCCAGCCGCGGTCAAGCATCGACATTAATCCTCTTTTTATACTGGGGAACTTGTATTCGGGAAGCTCGATGATGAAGAAGGATTTTCTGTTCTTGTGACCTGCAAGCTTATTGACAAGAAGCGCACATACAAGAATAAGGAAAATGCCTACGAAATACATCAATGTACCAACCCATGAAGCATCGCCGAAGAATACACCCGAGAAAAGCGCAATAACAGGAAGCTTAGCGCCGCAGGGCATAAAAGGAGCAAGCATAGCTGTTGCCTTGCGTTCTCTTTCGTTGCGGATTGTACGGCAGGCCATAACACCGGGAATAGCGCAGCCTGTACCGATTACGAAAGGAATAACAGACTTACCCGAAAGACCGACCTTCTTGAAAATAGGGTCAAGAACAACAGTAGCACGAGCCATATAACCACAGTCCTCAAGGAGCGCTATAAGGAAGTACATTACCATTACAAAAGGTAAGAAACCGATAACA
>JAFUNV010000090.1 GCA_017472865.1 Ruminiclostridium sp.
AAGGATATCCGTATTTTTGGTATGCAGGAGTGGCTTGAAAAGGTGTTTTCACGCACTCTCGGTTACAGAATGGGGTGGATCAGGCAGTTGGACGCCTGGAGCTTCCGCCACAATATGCTGAAAGCTATCGTGAACTTTATCGGCAATTTCGGCGCTTACGGTTATTTGATCTATCTTGTGGCAAACGGAGGCATCGGCGCAGGCGATTTTGTGCTGTACTTCAACTCTGTTTTCAGACTTAAAGAAGCCGCAAGCGAATGGTGCAATAATATGTCAGGCTACCAGTGGATTTCAGGAAATATCAATAACTACCGTGAATACCTTGAAACCGAGGACTGCACTAACCGTGGCGAGGGTAAGCCTTTGCCGACAGGCGAATGTGAAATTGAATTCAGAAATGTGACTTACACCTACGGCGGTGCGGAAAAGCCTGTTCTTTCCAACCTTTCCTTTACACTCCATAAGGGTGAAAAGCTGGCGCTTGTGGGACTTAACGGAGCAGGTAAAACTACTATTGTAAAGCTGATGTGCGGACTTTATGACCCTACTGAGGGAGAAATTCTGCTGAATGGCGTTAATATAAAGGAATACAATCGTGAAGAATATTTTAAGCTGTTTTCTGCCGTTTTTCAGGACGTTTCAGTTATGGCGGTAAGCGTTGAGGAGAATGTTACAGGGCAGACTGCCGAGCATACTGATAAGGAAAAGCTTACGGACTGTCTGAAAAAATCGGGAGTTTATGAAAAGATAATGTCTCTCCCTGAACAGGAAAAAACACCTCTTGTACGCTCAGTTTATCAGACCTCAACAGACCTTTCGGGCGGCGAAAAGCAGAAACTGGCACTTGCAAAGGCACTTTATAAGGGCGCGCCTATACTGCTTCTCGACGAATCTACGGCGGCACTTGACGCTATTGCGGAACAGCAGATGTATATGAACTACCTTGAATTTTCAAAGGCAAGGTCAAGCATTTTTATCTCCCACAGACTTGCCTCAACACGCTTCTGTGACCGCATAATTCTCATAGAAAACGGCGGAATTGCCGAGTGCGGAACTCACGCAGAGCTTATGAAACAAGGCGGTAAATATGCAGAGCTTTATATGCTCCAGAGCAGTTACTACAATGACGAGGAGGTGACAGCATGACCTTTAAGGAAAAAATCAATGTAATAAAACGCAGTGCAAAGCTGTTAGAAAAAGCCAACAAGGGCATATTCCGCAGGGGTACGATAAACCATCTGCCTGAGGTGATAGGAACCTTTTCGGGCATATACTTAGCCTCGCTTGTAATTGACGGAGTAATGGGCGGAAAGTCTGTTTCATATCTTCTGACTGCGGCGTTGATCGTCTGCGGTATCGACCTTATTTCCTATTTTATACGGCATATCAATAACCGCCATTACGCTGTCAATGATACAGTGTACTTTAAAAATGTGGAGCGTTTTCTTTGCGAAAAAGTTATGAATATGGACTATGCGAGGGTTGAGGATATTGACACACGCAATAAACTCGACAACGCTAAAATTTATGTTTATAACTATAATTTCGGTCTGCCGTCCCTGCTCAATTTATCATCTCGTGCTTTCAGAAATCTTTTTGAATTGATACTCGCCTTTGTCCTTGCGGCGCCTGTTTTGTTTGCTTCCTCGGGAGAAATAACCGACTTTAAATCCTTTCTGCTGTCAGGCTGGGGAGCTGCGGCAGTGCTGATAATATGCGGTATTTCTGCCTTTGTTCAGTCCGCGTTTCTTATACCTAAATCGGAAAAATATATGAATGATGTTCGGACCGATAAAGCGATTCATCAGGCTGAACGTATACGCGGTTTTTATCAGAATCACACAATTTACAATTACCGTAATGGTAAAAATATCCGTATATATGCCGAGCAAGAGCTGATTGAAGAAAGCTACAAAAAGGCGCAGAATACAATTACAAGCAAATGGAAAAAATCCTTTGTAAAGGTTATGCTTGTTACACGTTCTTTTGATTTGATTGAGCTTTTCATAACCATTATGCTTTACAGCTTTGCAATATTCCGTGCTGTAAGCGGAGCAATGACGGCGGGCGAGGTTGTGGCATTTGTTATGTATTTTTCAAGGATTCAGTACGCTGTTCTTGGTATCAGCGACATTATAGCGAGTCTGCTTTCAAGAGCACCCATGTGGCAGCAGCTTTTCGACTTTCTCGACATCCCCGACGAGAAGTATAAAGGCACTATTCCCACCGAAAAGCGTGATGACAACGAGTACGAATTTGAATTTAAGCACGTTTATTTCAAATACCCCGACAGCGAGGATTATGTACTGAAGGACGTAAATCTCAAATGGCGAATCGGTGAGAAAATGGCGCTTGTGGGTAAGAATGGCTGCGGAAAATCCACCCTTGTAAAACTGCTCACAAGGCTTTATGACCCTACCGAGGGCGAAATTACTCTCAACGGTATCGACATCAGAAAATACAAGTACGAGGAGTATATGGCGTTGTTTTCGGTCGTGTTTCAGGACAGCAAGCTTTTTTCATTCAGTTTAGCTGAGAATGTTGCGGCGGATACGGAATATGACGCAGAGCTTGTTGAAAGCTGTGTACGCAGAGCAGGTCTTTCCGAACGGCTTGACACAATGGAAAACGGAATAGAAACCTGTCTATACAAGGATTTCGACGATAAAGGTGTTGAAATTTCGGGCGGCGAAATGCAAAAACTGTGTCTTGCAAGAGCAATCTACAAAGGCTCACCGTTTATTGTCCTTGACGAGCCGACAGCGGCACTTGACCCTATCTCTGAACACGATATTTATACAAAGTTCAACGGAATAGTCGGCACAAGAACGGCAATCTACATTTCACACCGACTGTCAAGCTGCCGTTTCTGCGATGAGATAACCGTTATGGACAACGGACGAATTGCAGAGCGCGGCTCACACGATGAGCTTATCGGAAAGGGTGGAGTTTATAAGGAGCTCTGGACAGCTCAGGCGGAGTATTATAAGGATACAGCCGGGGAGTTGTATGCGTGAGAATGTGTTTGTTGCAATTCCTGTATTCCTGCGCGGCGCAAAAGTTCAGACCTATATTTCTCTTATTCATTTTCAGATACTGGCGGATATTCGCCAAGACCTGAAGTGTCAACAAACATAAAATAGCAGTCATCGCCGGGTCTGATGCGGAACACTGCGTATTCGCCGCAGATTTCACCCCTCAGCATATCACGGCAGTATATTCCGCCGCCGTGATCGAACATTGCAAGACTGATATTCTCCAAATCATAGCCGCCGAGCTTATCCAGCGGATAATATATCTGTACCCCATTGGGTATAAATTTCAGATAGTATTCCTCGGAAAGGGGCTTGCTGAGCCACTGCTCTTCTTCCCCTCGTCTGAAGGCTTCGTTTATTTCGCCGTATTCGGCATATTCAAATTCCGCTCTGTTGTCGCTTCGGGGAAATTCATAATATTCAGCGATATGAGCATACATAAATTCGTCAAAGGCTGTAAATTCAATGCGGGAGGCGTTTATTTCATTGTTCTCCCTGCCGATATGGCTGCTTATATAGGGCGCAAAGAGCGTATAATTTCCGTATTTATATCCGGAGCTTTCTCTTGACAGAAATTCATCTCTGCGTTTTTCGTCGGTAAATGAAGTCAGCTCAGCGTTGAAGTTCTTTGGGAGCTTTCCGATATCCTCTTCCGAAAGCTCTCTGCCTGCGAACACCATTTCAATGTATCCGTCGGAATTTTCCAGTATACCTTCAATATTTCCGCCGTCAAAATAATCGCGGGCCGTATTCAAATAGTTGGAACGGATATCCGAATAGTCGAATTGAACTATTGTGCCGTCGGGGAACAGCTCCGACAGATATTCTTCCGCCGCCGCCCTTATTTCGTCAGTCTGATAGCTGTCGACGCATTCCGCGCCGCCCTTGTACTTGTCAGCCTGAACCGTAAATTCCTTTTCGCCGTATTTCATTATCAGCCTGATAAAGCTGCTGTTTTCCGACCATTCATAGGAATTTTTGTCGGGTGCGTTGATAATCTTAGCCTCAAAGCCGTATTTATTCTGAATGTAACCGAGGGCATTTTCGGCGGTCTGCTCATATATTTTTCTGTAATTCAGCTCATCTTTTATCCATATACCTGCGAGAACTGCGCATATCAGAAGCAGAACAATGCCGAGTACGGCAGAGATGATGCGCTCCTTCGGCGGAAATTCCGTTTTTGATGTTTCCTTTTCCATAATTTCTTCTCCTTATTATATAGTATAACTGCAGGATTTACTTTTTCTCGATTCTGTTTCTTATATCCTGCATACGGTAGTCAATGGCGTTTATGGCGTCGGCGCAGAGCTTCAGCTCCTGTGCGATATCCCCTGCGTCCTGCACATTCTTCTTGTAATGCATTTTATGCTCAAGGCTTGCCCAGAAATCCATAGCGATAGTGCGGAACTGCACCTCCACCTTCATATATTTCTTGCCCTTAGAAAGGAAAATCGGAATCTCCACAATAAGATGGAGACTGCGGTAGCCGTTGGGCTTGGGGTTTGCGATATAGTCCTTCTTGGAGATAAGCTCAACGTCGTCCTGCTTTATGAGCATTTCCGCAATGGCGTAGATATCCTCGGGGAATGAGCAGATAACTCTTATACCCGCAATATCGTTGAGGGTATTTTCGATATTAGGAATTGTGGGCGGAATATTCTTCCGCTTCATTTTCTCGATAATGCTCATAGGGTCCTTTACTCGGGTCTTGATGGATTCTATGGGGTTGTAGTTGTACTGGAGAGAAAATTCATCGTTGAGGACGTTCAGCTTTGTCTCAATCTCTCTGAGGGCGCACTCATTATGCATGAGCAGCTCCATGAAGGGCTGGGCGGATTCAATCAGCTTTGACGAGCCGTCCGCCGCAAGTATTCTTTCAATCCCCGGCAGGTCCTGCTTCGGGACGAGCTGGGTGCTGTTAATAATTGACATGGTCTTTGTCCTTTCCCTCGGGCTGAGCCCGTTTTTTTATTCTGTTACAAGTTTACCACAGATTTTAACAAAAATCAATGAATAAACGCAGCTTTAAGGGTGAAAAATCAATGAAAAGGGAGTGTATTTTTGAAAAAGTTACAAATTGTAACTTTTTCGGATTTTTTGTAACCAATTTGTAAACAAATTTTAACCATTTTGTAATTGCATTTCGCTTTTCTATGGGATATAATATAATTACAGAAATAATTCATACATAACAAGGAGGTTTTGGTATGAAAATCAGAGTGTTGGGTTTTGTAATAATGCTTGTAGGACTTGTTGTAATCGGCTACGGAATAAGCTTCCTTTCCGTTGCGGATACCGAGCCTGTTGTACAGGAGGAAATCGCTTCCCCCGACCTTAAAATTGGTACTTATTATATCAATGCAAATACAGGCAGAGCGTGCATCGAAATATTCGACGACCACACCTTTGCTATTGACGGCGGCGAGCGTCAGCCCTATGTTTTCCGTGAATGGTCCGATATTGCCGTAACTGACGAGGTTACAGGAGAAATCACACTGGTTGACCTTTATTTCCTTGGCACAAACCTTGACGGCGGCGATAATTTTACAGAAAAAATCGGCTACAACCCCGAAAATGACACCCTTGAATACAACGGTGACTACTATTTCTATGTTGAATAATCCGAGTAATCCTTCCATATAAATAAAGTAAACCCCTGAGCAGTGCTGTATGCTCAGGGGTTTGCTTTTGAGGCGAGCCGCCTCTGGCAGTTCCGCCGCGCGATAGAGCGGTTTTCGGGCGTAAGCGGTTTGCGCGGCGGGATAATTATGTTTGTGTACTTGGTTTTGCTTTTGAGACGAGCCGCCTCTGGCAGTTCCGCCTTTTATGCAAAAATGTAGGGGCGGCTATCAGCCGCCCGTAAACGTTTTTTAAGTAAACCTTCTGGGGTTCATTTTCTTCATCTCGTTGGCGCTGTACACTACCTCTGCATAGATAGCGGCAACTACCGAGTAAAGCTCAGGGGGGATATGCTCGCCCGAATTGAGCATTACCAGCAGGGCGGCGGTGCTGTCGTCGCGGTAAATGGGAACGCCGTTTTCGTCGGCGATATTCACGATTTTCTGTGCCAGCTCTCCGAGACCCGAAGCAACCACAACAGGTGCATAGTTGAGGCTGGGATTGTATTTAAGTGCAACAGCGGCTTT
This sequence comes from Ruminiclostridium sp., assembly GCA_017472865.1. Classification (GTDB taxonomy): domain Bacteria; phylum Bacillota; class Clostridia; order Oscillospirales; family Ruminococcaceae; genus Ruminiclostridium_E. The sequence goes on from JAFUNV010000090.1 coordinate 6,182, forward strand.
CTGACCGTAGATTTTACGCTTGGACATTAAGACCCGCCCTCCTTTCGTTGAGCTTTGGGAACACCTGAGAAAGATTATGGGGCGCTTTCAGTATTCCCGTTTCAAAGTTTGAAATCGAATAGCCTGCGCCTGCGGCTATGCGGTTTATCTTACCTATAAGATTTTCTATATTCTTTCCGAAGCTTACGGGGTGGAGAAGGCTTACGCTTGCGGTATTCTCGTTGGCGTAAACGTCAACCTCGAAGCGGCCGAAGGTATCAACGTCAAAGGTAAGGAACAGGTGATAATGCTTCTGACCGCCTGCGCCCGTAACGCCCGAATCATCGTCGTTATCCACCCAGAGCTCGCCGAAAGCGCGGGTATCCTCGACCTGGATAGGGAGGATATAATGGGCAAGGGGAGTGAAAACGCCGGGAGCGTTAATCATACTCTGGAGCAGGTTTGAGGCGTTGAAGCTGTCGATGGATTTAAGGGCGGGGTGGTTAATATTCTTAGCCACAAAGTCGGTGAGTGCGCGGATAGAGCTGTTTGCACCCGCTTGTTTTTCCGTGGCTTCGGCTTCCATAAATGGGTCGGTCTCCGCAAGAACCTGCACTGCCTCGTCCATTACCTCGAAAATTCCGTTTCTCAGCTCGCCCTCGGGCATCGTTTCGAGAAAACCGTTGAGGAAATCAACCAGTTCGTTCATGGAAGTAATCTGGTTGAATCTTGTGCTGAGCATGAGACTTATGTCATCATCGGCAATAAGACCCGTCATAAGGCTCTTCAGAACGGAAAGTCCGTCCTCTGAACCGCTGTGGAGGTCGGTAATGTACTCCGAAAAGTCATTATTTATCATTCCGATGTCCGAAAGATAGCCCTCATCGGACAGATTTTCTGTGAGATATGATGAAAAAATCTGAAATGTTTGGGTTTCTTTACTAAAAAATGAATTTTCTACTTGATTTTCTTGTGAAATTATAGTATAATTAGCAAAAGGCGTCGTTTCCTGCGCACTTTCAGGTTCTGCCGTCCTGCCGCTGAGCTTCATCAGAAGCCCTTCAAAGGCGTTGGCAAGCTCGTTTCTCATCTCGTATGACGGTACCTGCGTAAGCAGCTGACCGAAATACTCACGGAGCATTGTGTTGTTTGTGTTGTATTTTGAGATGTTATGTATAACGATAGGCAGAAGGGTCTGGGTGTGCTGGTCGTTGAGCAGACTTTCCGAAACATTCTTAAGAAGGTCAGATGTCTGGTTTCTCAGGGCGGCGAAGTTGGTTTCAGCTTCACCCGAAGCCCAGCGTTCCGCAAGAGCCGAAAGGTTCTGGGAAAGACCGCGGTTCGGCGAGAAATATTCCGCTAAGAATTTCAGATTTGATGAAAGTGCGGAGGTTATCTCGTTCTTGTTCTGAGAAAAGTTTATCGCCTTCAGCATGTTTCCGATAGCTTCCTTCAGGTCGTCGTTTGCGGTTCCCGCAAGCTCGCGGAGAAGGTCGTAGAACTTATCGTCGTGGAACATGGTGTTGTGGTTTTCCTGCTCAAGGATTTCGTCTAAAAGCTTATTCGCCGCGATATAAAGGGAGCTGCTGAGGCTTTCAAGCTCGCCCGCAAGCTCGGTGTAGCCGTTCAGCTTTGCGGTGCTTAAAAGGTCGGCGTTTATGATATCCTTGATTGTTTCAACAGCAAGGGTCTGATTTTTACTAACGGAAACGGCAAGAGGGATGAGGTCCTTCTGACCCATGGTGGTCTGGGGATTATTGCTGGTGTTCTTATCATTGGCGGCCTGAATCTGCGTGGGTTTATTGGCTCCGTCGACGGTAAACTGTTCACCGCCCGAGGCAGGTCCGCGGTTATTGGTTAAGGTGCTCGAATAGCTTTTGCTTGACGAGTCGCTTATCTGCGGTATCTGAGGCATGGCTGATTCCTCCTTTGTTTCTTTATTTCATATTATCACAAAATCTGAAGATTTGCAACAATTTTGAAAAAAACAATTAAAATTATCACTTTATGCCGCATAAGCGGTGTGAGGAAAGGAATGGTTGGTATATGGCTAAAGTAGAATCCGGTATGGAAGCAATGGTTGATGTCTACATATTTGAGACTACAGGTTTGCTGGAGCAGCTTGACGAAATTCTTTTGAGAACTGAGCAGGCTAACGAATTTACGGAGGACGACATTAACGAGATTTTCCGTATAATGCACACAGTTAAGGGCTCTTCTGCAATGATGGGCTTTGAAAATCTCCAGAAGCTTGCACACAAGGGCGAGGATATGTTCTTCATCATCCGTGAAACCCCCGAAAAGGTTAAGGATATAGGTTTTGTTTACGACCTGGTATTCCAAATGTCCGACCTCTTCAAGGCTGAAATTGAAGCTATCCAGAATGACGACGACTATGAGCCTACCGATTTTTCCGAAATCATCGGCAAGCTTGAAAAGGGTGCGGCAATGCTGAGGGGTGAAATCGACAGCGCTGACGACGCTGCTCCCGCTGCCGAGGCTGCTGCTCCCGCACAGACAGGCAATGCATGGGGCGACGACTGCACAACTGTCCGCGTATACTTTGAGGACGGCTGCAAGATGGAAAACCTCCGTGCGTTCCTCCTTCTTAATAAGGTACGCGAGGAAGCAGAGGTTCTCGAATTTATCCCCGATGATGTTGAATCCAATCAGGAATCCTCAAATATTATCATAGACAACGGCTTTATTATCACCTTCCGTGCACCTGACAACAGCGTTATTCTTCAGCTTATCGAAGAAGCTATCAACGTTCAGTCCTACGAGGTTATCAGCAATAACCACAAGGAAGAGGCGACTGCGGAGGAAGAAGCCGCTGCTGCACCTGCTGCAGCCCAGCCTGCTGTTGAAGCTCCCAAGGCGGCTGCTGCAAAGGCTCCCGAGCCTGTAAAGCAGGAAGCAAAGGCTGCACCTGCTGCCAACAAGCCTGCTGCAGAGTCCAAAGCACCTGCTTCGGGTGGCGGAAAGCAGAGCCTTATCAGTGTAAACCTTGCAAAGCTTGACCAGCTCCACGATATCGTAGGTGAAATCATCACCACCGAATCCATGGTTATTTCCAACCCCGAGCTGGACGGTCTGCACTTAGAAAGCTTCTCCAAGGCAGCGCGTGAGCTGAGAAAGCTTACCGACGAGCTTCAGGATACAGTAATGTCAATCCGAATGGTTCCCCTTACAGGTCCTTTCCAGAAGATGAACCGTATCGTCCGCGACATGAGAGTAAAGCTCGACAAGGACGTTGAACTTAAAATCGAGGGTGACACAACGGAAGTTGACAAGTCTATCGTAGATAACCTCAACGACCCGCTTATGCACCTTGTAAGAAACTGTATGGACCACGGCGTTGAAGATACTTCCGAAGAGCGTATCGCCGCAGGCAAGCCCGGAAAGGCTACAATCACACTTTCCGCTATGAACGCTTCGGGCGAGGTTATCATCACCGTTTCCGACGATGGTAAGGGTATCGACCCCCAGAAGGTTCTTGCAAAGGCAGAGCGCAACGGTCTCCTTACAAAGCCCTCTTACGAATATACCGAGCGTGAGATTCAGAATATGATTCTCCTCCCCGGCTTCTCCACAAACGAGGTCGTTACCGAGTACAGCGGCAGAGGCGTAGGTATGGACGTAGTTAAAAAGAATATCGAAAAGGTCGGCGGCAGCCTTGCAGTTGAAAGCAAGCTGGGTCACGGCACTACCTTTATTATAAAGATTCCGCTCACCCTTGCAATTATCGACGGTATGGAAATCAAGGTCGGCGACGCTACCTTTATAATTCCGATTTCCTACATCAAGGAAAGCTTTATGGTTAACAACGACCAGATTATTCATGACACCCAGCAGGGCGAGATGATTATGATGAGAGGCGTTTGCTATCCGATTTTAAGACTGCACGAAAAGTTCACTCTTGATACGGATATCAGAAACTTTGAGGACGGTATAATCCTCCTTATCGAAGCTGACAACAGAAGCGTATGTCTCTTCGCTGATGAGCTCGTGGGCGAGCAGCAGGTAGTAGTAAAGCCCTTCCCGCCTTACCTCTCTCAGTATGATATAAAGAGCGAGGGTCTGTCAGGCTGTACCATCATGGGCGACGGCAGAATTTCCCTTATCGTTGACGTTAATAATCTTATTGGTCTGCACTGAGCAGGATAATGAAAGGATAGGTTTTGGCTATGGCTATGGACTTTAATGAATTACTTGCCAAGCAGGAAGAGCTCAATAAAAACAAGGTTGAGGCAAAGAGTGAGGCAGCCCGCGAAATAACAAAGGTTCTGACCTTCAATATCGGTGACCAGATTTACGGTATCGAAATCCCCCACCTTGTAGAAATTATCGGCGTTCCGCATATTACAAAGGTACCCGGCGTACCCTCTTATATAAAGGGTATTATAAATGTACGAAGCAAGGTCGTACCTGTTGTTGATATCAGAAGCCGCTTCGGTAAGGAAGAAATCACTTACAACGAGCGTTCCTGCACAATTATTCTGAACGACGACGACGTTCAGGTAGGTATAATCGTTGACGAGGTGCGCGACGTACTTTCCGTTTATGAGAAGTATATCGCAAAATCTCCCAACCATATCGGCGTTAACAATAACAAGTTTATCCAGTATCTCCTTGAGATGCCTGATGGTATCAAGCTTGTGCTTGATGTAAATAAGCTTGTTTATGAAAATGAACACGCTGATTGATTTTACCGCGAAAGGAATGAAATAAGTGGCTGTTTCGATATCGGATAAGGATTTTGAACGTCTTGTAACATACGTTCACGATAATTACGGAATAGACCTTTCACGCAAGAGAGTAATGATAGAGGGAAGACTGGGAAATCTTCTGCAGAACAGGGGATTTTCCGACTATACCTCTTTTCTCGATATGGTTTTCGCCGATAAAACAGGCTCTGAAGTTGTAAACCTCATGACAAAGCTCACCACGAATCACACCTATTTTCTCCGTGAGCCTGAGCATTACGACTTCATGCGCAATGTTTTCCTGCCCGAAATAAAGGAAAAGAAAAAGGATAAAAAGGTAATTTACCTTTGGAGCGCAGGCTGTTCAAGCGGCGAGGAATCATATACGAATGTAATAGAAATGCTGGAGTTTTTCGGCATGGAGGCGTCAAAGTGGGATACTAAAATCCTCGCTACGGATATTTCTGTAAAGGTTCTCGCAAAGGCACAGCAGGCGGTTTATCATATTGACGCTATGAAAAATCTCTCTCCCGAGGTCGTGAAAAAATACTTCACCTCAGTGGGAAATGATTGCTACAAGGTGAATGAAGAGGTCAGAAAACAGGTGGCGTTCAAGGTTTTCAACCTTATGGACCCCATACCCTATAAGAAAAATCCCTTTGATTTGATTTTCTGCAGAAATGTAATGATTTATTTCGACAACGAAACAAAGGTGAAGCTTGTAAACAGGTTTTATGACGTTCTCGCTCCGGGCGGTTATCTGTTCATCGGTCATGCGGAAAGTATCCCGCGTGACGCTACGAATTTCAAGTATATCAAGCCCGCTATTTATCAGAAGCCCTTCTGAAACGTCGGAAAAATCAGTGATTGCGAAATCATGGCTTTGTCCGGCGTTTTGAATTTATAATGTGTATTTTCAAAGTAATGTACTTTGTTCCGCTGAGAATTTTATAAAGGCGGTAATTTCCGGAGGCGGTCCGCCTCAGAGAAAGGATTGAATTGATATATGGCAGAGAATATAAGAGTGCTCGTCGTTGACGATTCGCCTGTATTCTGTAATTTCATGAAAAACGAGATAGGAGCTCTCGACGGTATCGAAATCGTCGGTACAGCGTACAACACTGCTGAGGCAAAGGAGAAAATCCTTGGCGTTTCCCACGAAACCCTTGAAAAGTACGGGGCGGTAAGCCCTGACACTGCACTCCAGATGGCAAAAGGTGCACGGGTTGTTTCAGGAAGCGATATTGCCGTCAGCGTGACAGGCATCGC